>JAISLW010000402.1 GCA_031277105.1 Planctomycetaceae bacterium
ATTTTTTTGCAAAAAGGTAGGCGGTGTTTCGCCGCTGTGTTTATTTTTTGGCCGCAATACGTGTAAAACAATTATTAAATTTTAATAATTCATAACGTACAAAATAGATTTATTTTAGTCGTTGTGAAATATTAACATTTATTAGTAACATAAACTCTATTGCGGCGTTTCGGCACGGTGTTTGATTTTTTTATCCGCCTACCTGGATAAATGAATTTTTAGAGACGCCCCTTTATAATTTTGATTCTGATATTTCGATAATAGCGCCGTTGTTATCAATAAACGCAATTCTTAATCCTGGCATTGGTGAAAAAGGTTGCAATAATACTGTCTTTCCTACCAAAGCCGCATCCAGATCGTCCACTTCAAATGCCGCATGAGATTGCGTCTTGATTAGTTCGTGCATCGGGCTGTCCGCATCAAATTTCAACCATTCTATACCGTAAGGATCAGCCGCCGGATCCGTTACATGAACGCCAAGATCGCTAATATAACCAGCCCACTCGCGATCCTGCGTAGTAGGAACGCCAAAATGTAAATATTTCATATTGTTTTTTATTTGTAAGGTTTTTTAATTTGTAAGGTTTTTTGTTTTTAACTGCTCGCGAAAATTTAGTGAGCAGAATTTTAGGGAGTTAATGAATAGGGGGTATCTCTAAAAATTGATATTTTGTAAAAATGTGGGCGGCGTTTCGGCACGGCGTTTAATTTTTTTAGCCGCCTACTTGAACAAATGAATTTTTAGAGACGCCCTATTCGCAAACTCATTTAAAATCAGCGAATGTTTACAAAAAATTTTTCGTTGATTGGTTTACGAAAATTTTTTATAATTTTGCTTTTTTGTTTTGGAATTTTAGTCCGTCGTTTGAATGGAATGAGGCGTATTCGGTAACGATGGCGCCGTTTTCTCCAGCCAACATGAAATGGTAATCGCCGATTCCGCTTAAAGCCGCTTCGCTTCCTTTACCTGTTCCTGCTTTTAGTTCGACGCATTTGAAGGCGGTAATAGCGTTAGCGTCGAGTTGTGATTTTGGCAATTTTACGGGCAATTTATCCAGATCGTCTTTTGATCCGCCTTTGCCGAAATTGTAGATGCTACCGTGCCGGACTTGCCAGTATTCGTGTTTTGCCGGTTTCTCTTCCGCTTCAACGTGAGCGTGTTCGGGTATCATTTGGAATGGCAAAAGATAAATTTCATGTCCGAAATAACCGTGTTCTTTGTCGTTCAACCAAAAAATGCCGCCCATTCCGACGCTTGCAAAATCGCCTAATCCGAAATCGACCGCCCAAAAACGCTCGTCCTTCACAACGCCAGGCAATGAATAATTGTGGAACCGGAACAGTTCAACATACGCATCTTTTGCTTTTTGGACGTTGAAAGTACCGTCGGCGTTGTAAAAGTGTTCGTTTGGGTATTTTTTGATAGTTCGGTTGCGTTGTCGTCTGCGTTCCCGTGCGTTTTCGGCTGGGGTTTGCGCGAAAATATCCGTTCCAAATACCGCCGTAGTCAATACGGCGCCGCCAAGAATGTTAGTCAACAAATTACGTCTGTTCATTTTTTACTCCTTGTTTTTTTCTGTTTGAGTAACTATTGCTCAATAAACGAAAGCGAATAGTTACAATGTTCAATTTAAACCGTTTGTACTTAATTTTATTTTTTGACGCAAAATATACGTATCGTATTTGAAATTTATTGATGTAAAAGTGAAAGCATGCCGTCAGATAGTTAGTCAGGCGGCGGTAAATTCAAATTCAAGTACGAACAGTTTATAAATTGTCAAAGCCAATAAGTACGACCCGTAATAATATCGGAAATTTACGTTGTACGACCCGATAAATCGTTTTCAATTTGGCGTTGAAATAAACAAAATCTTCAAACAAGACTCCGCTCATAACGCCAAACATTAAAACTCATTTTATAAAATAAATTCATAAACGCAAGTAACCATAATTAACTCCCGCTAATTCCAAACTGTCATGCGTCTCGAAAAAACACAAATTTATTTTTATTAGTAATCACAGAGAACACAGAGGAAATTTTTTATTGGAATCAAAGTGATATTTAATCTAATCTAATTCTGTGTAATCAGTGGATCGTTTTTAAAGTAATTCACAGACCGCCGGATCGCAGGCGTTCCGGCTGCGAATCTGCAAGGAACACCAGGCGAAATGCCTGCGATCCTGAAATGCAGGCGAGACCAACGGATCGCGGGCGTTTCGCCTGCGAATCTGAAGGAACACCAGGCGAAATGCCTGCGATCCTGAAATGCAGGCGAGACCAACGGATCGCGGGCGTCTCGCCTGCACTTTGCCGAAAGGCAAACAAAAAGGCGCTTGAGATCAAAACCTCGCTCACCAGCGGTTGAGTACAACCGCATGCAGGCGAGACGCCCGCGATCCTGGGATGCAGGCGTTCCGCCTGCGAATCAGAAGGAACACCAGGCGAAATGCCTGCGATCCTGAAATGCAGGCGAGACCAACGGATCGCGGGCGTCCCGCCTGCACTTTGCCGATAGGCAAACAACAAGGCGGTTGCGATCTAAACCTCTCTCATTAGCGGTTGAGTACAACCGTATGCAGGCGAGACGCCCGCGATCCTGGGATGCAGGCGTTCCGCCTGCGAATCAGAAGGGACACAGGC
>JAISLW010000478.1 GCA_031277105.1 Planctomycetaceae bacterium
TTGTTAGATATTAATGTTGACAGTATAGAGAAAGGAGAATTAAAAATGCAAAGACTAATGACCACATTAGAACGAACCCCCGCCTGCGCGAAATTTTTTGAAAAACACGATAAAGCCGTAAGAGCCAAAGGTAAAGCCGAAGGTATTGCCGAAGGTATAGTTAGAGGCATATCTAAAGGTATCGCTGAAGGTAAAGCCGAAGGCATATCTGAAGGTATCGCCAAAGGTAAAGCGGAAAATATAATTCGTATTTTGACGCGTCGATTTGACAAGTCGCCTTCGATGCGATTGCAAAGGCAGATTATGAACGTTAAAGATATTGACAAACTTGACGAACTCTGCGATTTCGCTTTTGATTGCGTATCGCTTGGCGAATTCGCTACGGCGTTTAATTGAATTTTTGAGGTAAACGCAAGTTCGAGTAAGAACAGTTTAAAAATTCATTTTATAAGAAAAATAAATGAGAACGATTAAAATATTTGATACAACCTTGCGCGACGGCGAGCAATCGCCTGGCGCTAGTATGAATTTGCGTGAGAAACTTGAGGTTGCTACGGCTCTTGTTGATCTTGGCGTTGATGTTATTGAGGCGGGATTTGCTATTGCGTCTCCTGGCGATTTTGAGTCGGTTCGTGAAGTTGCGCGTGTAGTTTGCGGTAGTAGCGTTTGTAGTTTAGCGCGTTGTGTTGAGTCTGATATAGATGCGGCGGTTGAATCTCTTAAATTTGCCAAACAACCTCGCATACATGTTTTTATTGCAACTAGCCCAATTCATCGCGACTATAAACTTAAAATGACGCCGGAACACAATATTGACGCGGTACGTTCATCAGTAACTTATGCGCGTCGATTTTGTCCCGATATAGAATTTTCTGCCGAAGACGCAACTCGCACTGAAATTGATCATCTTTGTCGTATAGTTGAAACCGCTATCAACGCCGGCGCTACGACCGTCAATATTCCCGATACCGTTGGTTACGCTACTCCAACCGAAATGTACGAAAGAATCAATAACCTATTTAACCGCGTTCCCAATATCCACAAAGCCGTCGTCAGCGTCCATAACCACAACGATCTCGGAATGGCTGTCGCCACAAGCCTCGCCGCCGTTCAAGCAGGCGCCGGACAAATCGAATGCACAATAAACGGTCTAGGCGAACGCGCCGGAAATTGCTCGCTCGAAGAAGTCGTAATGGCAATAAAAACCAGACGCGACGTTTATAACGCCACAACTAGAATTGTTACGCAAAAATTAGTCCCGACAAGCCGACTCGTCGCTACCGTAACAGGATTAAAAGTTCCACGAAATAAAGCCATCGTAGGACAAAACGCATTCGCACACGAATCCGGAATACACCAAGACGGTATGCTAAAAAATCCAACAACATACGAAATCATGACGCCGTCAGACGTAGGTTTCCAAAAAACCGATCTCGTTCTAGGTAAACATAGCGGAAGAGCGGCTTTGGCAGACCGCGCTAAAACATTAGGTTTTGAACTCGCAGGAGAACAACTAACAAAAGTTTTTGCCGAATTCAAAAAACTTGCCGATAGAAAAAAAAATATCTACGACGACGATATATTAGCGTTGATCGAACAAAATATACACGAACACCCCGATAATATTGATAATAATAACTGGTCGCTAACCGCATATAATTTAAATTGCCAAACAGGTAAAGAACCGTCTATCGTATTGACTTTATGTTACAAAAATAAAAATTACACAAAAGAAATCGCAGCAGGAGACGGTCCTATCGACGCTATATTCCTAGCAATAAAAGAACTAACAAACACAAATATCTCGCTCAAAGAATATAACGTACAAAGCGTAACAACCGGTCAAGACGCACAAGGCGAAGTTACCATCCTAATAAATAAAAATAACAATACCTACCGCGGTTACGCCGTCTCAACCGATACCATCGAAGCAAGCGCAACCGCTATACTAAACGCAATAAACCGAATACAAAATGAAGAATAAATTCTAATAACCTTTAACCCTTTCCATTGACCTTTAACCACAGAGAACACAAAATTCACAGAGACAATTCTAAAAAGTCTTTTTTGTCAAAAAGTAAATGGCGTTGCGCCGAAACATCGCCTACATGGATAAATGAATTTTTAGAGATGCCCTTACGTTTATACTGTTCACATTTTAAAATACGTTTTTAATTTTAGGCATCTCTAAAAATTCATTTTTTGCAAAAAGGTAGGCTGTGTTTCGCCGCTGTGTTTATTTTTTGGGCCGCAATGGAGTTTATGATACCAATAAATTTCAGTAATTCATAAAGCCTACAAATATATACATTTTAGATGTGCAAAATATTAAAATTTATTGATATTGTAAACCGTAATGCGGCCCAAAATTAAACACTGGGCGAAACGCCGCCTACCTAGACAAATGAATTTTTAGAGATACCCTTTTATTTTTTGTAACGATAATTGTAATTATCTTTCGCCCTGCAAGGGCGAAAGATAACATAATTTTTTGATCAAAAATACACTTCAAGATCATTTCATTGATCTGTTCGAATGGAATTTTCTATCAATGACGAAACTCGTGTTTGAGTTTCTTTTCCCAAATCGAACGAAAAAACGTTTTGTTTTTTGTTCGCGGTAACTTCCACCTGAATCGGCGTTGTGTCAACCGAACGGTACCGAATGTCTATGGTATCGCATAAATAGTATCCTTTACTTCCAGCATCTTCTTGTATAATTTTTTCTACCGTAACTTTATATGTTCCGGCAGGAACACCTTTATAATTGGCATTCGTGGATAACTTTGTAACGCCGTTAACATCGGAAACACTTGATATCGCCCAGTATTTATCGCTTTTTTCAACAGGATGTAAAATCACTGTAGCGTTAAAGACTGGTTTTTCTTCTTGCGTAAAGGTGATTTTACACGGATAAATCGGCGGCATTCCGTCCGGTAACTGTTGTCGACAACCGATCTGGAATAGTAGGATAAAACATCCCGCAACCGAAAGAAAAAAGATTTTGTATGTTTGGTTCATTTGTAAAATAATTGTTTTAAATAAAGTAAAAAGGATCAGTACACTGATCGTACTTGAAATTCAGCGACTAAAAAGCGTAAAAGCCTGCCGCCCGATAGCTAGGCAGGCGGCGGTAAACGCAAATTTAAGCGTGAACAGTTTAAAATGCCGGAAAAACGATTATTACGTTCTTCCGACAATACAATGGGGCATCTCTAAAAATTCATTTTTTGCAAAAAAGTAGGCGACGTTTCGCCACAGTGTTTAATTTTGCGCCGCAATACGTGTAAAACAATTATTAAATGTTAATAATTCATAACGTATAAAATAGATATATTTTAGACGTTGTGAAATATAAAAATTTATTGATGATATAAACCGCAATGCTGAACGAATGAGTTTTTAGAAACTCCCTTTTGTTTTATGCGTTTTGTTTTATGCGTTTTGTATCGCAATGATTATTTACCTTAAAACTAATTTTTACATATTCAAGGAGATAAAGATGACGGATATTTTTGATTTGGACAAGCGGGCGATTGGTAAGTATTTTGATTATTCGGTATTGCCGAAGCAGAGTACCGAAGACGAGATTCGCAAGGCTTGTAAGGAAGCGGTTAAATATAATTGTGCGGCGTTTTATACGGCGAGTCCGTATTGGTCGCCTGTTGTTTTTGAGGAGTTGCAAGGTTCGACTGTTTTGGTTGCGACGGGTATAGATTTTCCGTTTGGCGTTTCGTCGGCGAAGTTGAAAGCGCTAGAGACGGAACAGGCGGTAGCGGCGGGTTGCGGCGCTGTTGATATTGTTATGAACATAGGCGCTCTGCGGAGCGGACGGCATGATGTTGTAAGCGGCGAGTTACGCGATTTTGTCAAGGCGGCGGGCAACGCAATTACAAAAGTAATTATTGAAGTATGTTTTTTAAACGCAGACGAAATTGCGACGGCATGTAAATTGATAGCCGAATCCGGCGCTAATTATGCCAAAACGTCAACAGGACAATTTGAAGGCCCCGACATGAATCAATTTCTAATTATGAAAAATACGCTCAAAAATACAAACGTAAAATTAAAAGTCGCAGGAGTAAAATTCCCACGACCGCAAAATGCGTACTCTTTTATACTAGCAGGAGCAGAACTAATCGGAACTCGCGCAGCGCCGGAAATAATCGATGCGTTTGACCAAATAAAAAGTATTTTTCGTAACGAAAAATAAAATTGGGTATCTCTAAAAAATCATTTTTTGTAAAAAGGTAGGCGGCGTTTCGCCGAAACGCCGCAATACGCATAAAATTATTATTAAATTTTAATATTTCATAACGTATGAAATAAATTTATTTTAAACGTTGCGAAGTAATAAAATTTATTGGTATCATAAACTCTATTGCGGCGTTTCGGCGCTGTGTTTGATTTTTTTAGCCGCCTACCTGAACAAATGAATTTTTAGAGACGCCCCATTGATTTAAAAGCGTCCAAGCCTGTCGTCCGATAGTTAGGCAGGCGAAGGTAAACGCAAACTCAAGTAAGAACAGTTTAATAATTTAATTTCGTATTCTGGATTAAAAAACAATGAGGCATATTTTTATAACGGGCGGCGTAGTTAGTTCGCTTGGCAAAGGTTTAACGAGCGCTTCGCTTGGCATGTTGCTTGAAAGTCGCGGTTATTCGGTTCGGATGCAGAAGTTTGATCCGTATTTGAATATTGATCCTGGCACGATGAGTCCGTATCAACACGGCGAGGTTTATGTGCTTGACGACGGTTCTGAGACTGATCTTGATCTTGGTCATTACGAGCGTTTTACGGATGCGCCGTTGACGCGTAATAGTAGTTGGACTAGCGGTAAAATTTATCGCAACGTATTGCGGCGCGAGCGGCGCGGGCGTTTTCTTGGCAAGACGGTTCAAGTTATTCCTCATATTACCGATGAAATCAAACGGGCAATCCGGTCGCTTTGCGATAGCGACGTTGATTTTGTTTTGACGGAGATAGGCGGCACGGTTGGCGATATTGAGAGTTTACCTTTTCTTGAGGCGATTAGACAATTTGCGCTTGATGTTGGTCGTGCAAATTGTTTATTTATTCATTTGACGTTGATACCGTATTTGAAGTCGTGCAATCAACTCAAAACGAAACCGACGCAACATTCGGTCAGCCGTTTACGTCAAATTGGCATTCAGCCGGATATTCTTGTGTGCCGGACGGAGACGCCTTTCAGCGACGTCGAGCGTAACAAAATTGCCTTGTTTTGCAACTTAAAGACGCAAGACGTTATTGAAGAATGCGACGCCGAATTTTCAATCTACGAAGTGCCGGTAACATTGCATAATAACGGTCTTGATAAAAGCGTGTTGAATTATTTCGGGTATAACTTGGACGAAATAATGGAGCCTGATCTTTCGTGTTGGTATGATATTCTTGGACGTTTGCGAAATCCGCTGGGCAAGGTAACGATTGCGGTCGTGGGTAAATATGCGAAACACAAAGACGCTTATAAATCGATCTATGAGTCGATAGATCACGCGGGAATAAAATATTGTACTGCTATCAAAGTACGCGGGATTTCGAGCGATTCTTTTAGCGGCGGACAACTTGACGACGTTGACGGTATTTTGGTTCCGGGAGGTTTTGGAGATCGCGGCGTCGAAGGCAAAATAGAGGCAATTAAAATTGCACGTGAAAAAGGGATTCCGTTTTTTGGTATCTGTCTGGGAATGCAATGTGCGGTAATTGAGTTTGCGCGAAATGTTTGCGGTATGAGCGGCGCTAATTCAATGGAATTTGATCAAGAAACGCCGTATCCTGTGATTACGTTGTTAGACGAACAGCGAAATATTGCGGACAAGGGCGGCACGATGAGATTGGGGGCGCAAGTTACTATTTTAAAAGAAGCGAGTAAAGCGTTCAAAAGTTATGGACGCAATGAAATCTCGGAACGGCATAGGCACAGGTACGAGTTCAATAATAATTATCGTGTAAAATTTAACGAAGCCGGTTTAATGATTGCGGGAACGAGTCCGGATGGTGGGTTAGTGGAAGTTGTGGAGTTAAAAAATCACGCATGGTTTGTAGGCGTGCAATATCACCCCGAATTTAAATCAAAACCAACAAAACCACATCCGCTATTCGATAACTTCATCGCCGCAGCAATAAATTACAAAAAAACAAAATAGAGAGAAAATGGGTAACCGTTCATGGAAATTTCAGCGATAGATTTTAGAGACGCCCCGATGAATTTCAAGTACGAGCAGTATAAAAAATCTTTCTAATCTGCGTAATCTGTTGATTCATATTTAAACGATCTACAGATTACGCAGACTATAAAAATTATTTTAAGTTGAAAGAGGCGATTATGGAGTTTTGGATTCGCCGCCGTTGATTGAGCCTAGCGCGCCCCAGATTCCAAATTGTGATTCTCCGCTGTCAACTACATTCGCAGTTGCAATATCTCCGCAATTAATCGTTTCTTGAATGAACCGCACGCTTCCATCGCCCAAACCGGCAACAACACCGCCAGGATGATAACTTGACGCAGTTACAATAGCGTCGCCTATGTCATTGTTCGCACACGTCGGTCCATTAGGCGGTAAACAAGTCATAAAACCAGTAAAATGCGGTAACGCATCTGACCAACGCCGCCCGGGCCATACGTCAATACTATCATCGCTTGCCGCAGTGTAAGTCTTACCCGTTTTTGTATTCCAACACGCGCGAACATTAGTTGTCCGATGAGCAAGCGTAGTCGGATTGGCAACAAACGGCGACACGTTTGACTTCGCTGCGGCGCCGCCTTTAATAAGACGACCGGCGGCGTTGTTATGATTGAGACCGGCGCAAACTTCGGAAAATACTATCGTATTACTCGAACCGTCTTGAATGCCTTCTATTGTTCGCGACACTCCAATTTGCGCGGTAAAAGCGCCGCGATTATTCTTGTGTAACGTAGTATCTTGAAGTACGCCGCCGGTGAATGTTGGCCAATAAGGTTTATCTGATGAATCACCGTAACAAAAATGATAACTTGTCGACCTGTTTGTCGATACGTTGGTTCCAATCATTATTATTTTCGCTCTACTGGCGGTATCGCTAGGACAAGCAAGAACAAATCCATCCAAATAAGCTGAACCGATACAATATTGACAACTCCACGGATTACAATTAGCCGCCGGCGAATGAGGACCGGCGGTTGCTCCGCCTGCAATGTCGCCTGCGGGATGTTCAATCATAGTCGTTGTATCTCCGGCATTTTTTAGGGCAAGAGTTGCGGTAAAACGTTCATAAACTTGATTCTGCTCAATATACGGCATCAACGAAAAATATGCGCTAAACCGCGTCAACGTTCCCTCCGTATTCGAACCTGTGTTCCAATTAGTTCTTGCGGCGGGAAATGATTGATTCGAATCGTGGAAATTGTGCAAAGCTAAACTTAAGTTTTTAACATTATTTGAGCAAGACATTCGTCGTGCCGCTTCTCGCGCCGCTTGAACTGCGGGCAAAAGTAATGCGATCAATATTCCGATGATTGCAATTACTACCAAAAGTTCAACAAGCGTAAAACCAAAAAATAAACCAACAGAATTAGGTTTGGGAGAACGCCCAACAGAATTATTGTAACGAAAATTCGGATTTTAAGTTAAATTTCCGAGATTACATATCCGGCCCCCCCCCCCCCCCCTGTTTGCCTATTTTAACATTAGTTGTAAAGTCAATACTCATATCGACTTCGGCGATAAACAACTCTGTCGTCAAATTTGTCAATTTCATCGTTCTACTCCTTTTTAATTAAAAGGTTAAGTAAATTTTAGTAAAATTTATTGCGATACAAAAATTTTCCATTGACAATCAGAAAATTAACACGCAATAAACAACAATTTTAATCGCAACAAAATCTAATTCGCAAAAAACTTTTTTGCGCAAAATTAAAAATTAAATTCGCCGCAATTAAACGCAACAATATTTTTCGTTACAAAAAATCAAGATCAAAAAAATTCGATCCACAGATTACGCAGATTATTTTTAAAAAATCTTTCTAATCTGTGGACAACAAAAAACCGATCTCTCTTGATCTGAAATTTTGTAACACGAGGGCGGTAGTATAAACCAATCCAAAAAATAACACAAGACCAGTTCGCAAAAATTTTCAGAATTTTTTTGATTTTAAAGAACTCTACCAGATCAAACGGATTATTTTAGAGACAAATAAGACCGTGCGGAACACGCGGGACAAATTTACAAATTGGCGGAACGCAGCCGTCTCGGTTGCATTCGGAACGCAAGCGTTACACGTACAGCCGAGACGGTTGCGTTCCTTTTTCTCTGTGTTTTCTGTGGTTATAAAAAATGAAATTTTTGAGACGCTTTTATTGTTATTTTATCCTACAGCGACGCGGCGTGGTCTCTGACCTTCTAGGCATTCGCATAAATGATTGAGCGCTTCGGCTTCGATTTGTCGGACTCTTTCCCTTGTGAGCCCTAGTTGTCTGCCGATCTCTTTCAACGTTTGCGCCTTGTGGTCGCCGAGACCAAACCGCATCTTTAATATTAACGCATCCCGCGCGTCCATCAATTCCAATTGCTCTAAAACAAAAGTTAAATTGTCGCTTTCTAACAACTCTTCGTCTGGGCTTCTTGAACGGTCGTCCGTTATGATTTCACTCAACGCCCATCCGGAATCAGGTTGATCACTTTGCGGCATTAGATTGTTTATCATTATCGCCTTTCTGATAATTGCCAATTTTTTTCGCGGCAAACCTAACATTCTTGCGATTTCTTCCGCCGTCGGCGTCCGCCCTAATTCTTCCGATAACCTGCTTCCCGCCCGCCGCCATTTTGATAAGATTTCAACCATGTACGCCGGAATACGTATAGTTTTCGACGAGTTTATCAAAGAACGTTTTATTGATTGTTTTATCCAATAACTTGCATAAGTTGAGAATCGCGTCCCCATCGCCGGATCAAATCCCTCTACCGCTCTCAATAATCCCAAATTGCCCTCCTCAATCAAGTCCTGTAAACTTAATCCCTTACCCGTATAAGCGCGAGCAATATTGACGACAAGCCGTAAATTAGCGCGTACCATTTTATCGCGCGCTTCCATATCGCCCTCCGCTATCGCCGCCGCTAACTCTAACTCCTCCTCTGCAGTAAGAAGAAGCGTCGTGTTAATCTCCGATAAATATGTTTCAAGCGGAGAATGCACGTCAATTACAACAACATCGCCCTCGTCCCTCAAGTCGTCTCGCATAATAGGATTGATCCTCTCAAATAAACTTTTTAAACTGTTCACATTTTAACTTGCGTTTACCGCCGCCTGCCTAGCTTCGGACGGCAGACTTTGACGCTTTTAAATTAATGGGCGTCTCTAAAAATTCATTTTTTGCAAAAAGGTAGGCGGTGTTTCGCCACTGCGTTTATTTTTTGTGTCGCAATGGAGTTTATGCTACCAATAAATTTTAATAATTCATAAAGCCTATAATATATTTATTTTAGACGTGCGAAATATTAAAATTTATTGATGACGTAAACCGTAATACGGTCCAAAATTAAACACGAGGCGAAACGCCGCCTACCTGGATAAATGAATTTTTAGAGACGCCCACTTGCTTGTGTTAATTGTATCGTCCCCAATAAACCAATTCTCAAAAAAAGATGACAATCATCGTGTTATTCGTCATTTCACCAATAATACGGCTATAACTCACAATCCAATTGTTCGTTTGATTCCGATTAAAACGAAAATGTACATGAAACTGGTTACACTGTTACTTGCCCGATATTACGATACAATTGTTACAATTGTAATTTTCAATAAGGCAATAATTCAAAATTATCCAAAACCACAAATTTATTTTTATTACACAGAGAATACTGATAATAATTTTTTAAAATATTTTAAACTGTTCGCACTTGAATTTTCGTTTACCTTCGCCTGCCTAGTTTTCGGACGGCAGGCTTTGACGCTTTTAAATCGCTGAATTTCAAGTACGAGCAGTATAAATCAATTTAAATCAATAATGTCAATGATAATATTAAATAACGTTTTGATTCCAATTAAAAATTTCCTCTGTGTTCTCTGTGTTTAATAAATAAAAAAACTGGTTTGTAGAAATTACCAAAAAATATTATGGTTTTATTTTGTGTTGGCGAGGAATATTTTCGGACGGTTTCTGAATTGGAGTCTGGTTGGCGTCTTGATTTATTTTTGGCGTATCATTTTTCGGAAATTAGCCGGACGATAATTCGTAATGCGATAACGAGCGGCAACGTTTATATTGACGGAGCGGACGGCAAACCTACATTTGGCAAACCTTCGTATCGTTTGAAACCTGGTCAAATAGTTCGTTTTACTATACCCGAATCTCCGCGCGAGGCTGCACAAGCGGAGCCTATTCCAATAGAGATATTGTATGAGGACGATGATATTGCGGTTGTTAATAAACCTGTTGATATGGTAGTGCATCCTTCGCGCGGGCATTGGTCGGGTACGCTTGTTGCGGCGTTGGCGTATCATTTTGGCGGCAAACTTAGCGGCGTGCGAGGTCCGGCGCGTCCTGGAATAGTTCATAGACTTGACCGCGATACAAGCGGCGTAATTCTTGTTGCAAAAAATGATCTCATTCACGCCAAATTAGCGGCGCTGTTTGAAGAACGCAAAATTATCAAGGAATATTTCGCAATTGTTTTTGGCAAACCGCATCTTGATCGCGACATGATTGATGCGCCTATTGGCTTGCATCCTAAAATTAGGGAAAAAATGCGTGTTGCGCCGCCGTCGGATACCGATGCGAAAGAGGCGTTGACGTTTTATGAAGTGATTAAACGTTACGATAAATTTGCGTCGATCCGTTGTCTTCCAAAAACGGGACGGACGCATCAAATTAGAGTGCATTTGGCATATACGGGTTATCCGATTCTTTGCGACAGAATATACGGCAGCCGCAAAACAATCACGGCAGAAGAACTCGCCGGAAAGAAACCCGTCGCTATAAACGAAGAAAATAATAACGGCGCTATCGTACTAAATCGCCAAGCATTACACGCGCACAAATTAACCTTCAACCACCCGCTAACAAAAAAACAATTAGAAATCATCGCGCCAATACCAAACGATATGCAAACAGTAATAAATATACTTGAGGGGAACTTCTAAAAAACAGGCGGGTATCTCTAAAAATTCATTTTTTGTAAAAAGGTAGGCGATGTTTCGCCGAAACGTCGCAATGGAGTTTATGATACCAATAAATTTCAATAATTCATAAAGGCTAAAATATGTTTATTTTAGATGCATGAAATATTAAAATTTATTGATATTGTAAACCGTAATGCGGCCCAAAATTAAACACTGGGCGAAACGCCGCCTACCTGGACAAATGAATTTTTAGAGATGCCCAATTATAATATTAAATCACGTTTTGACTCCAATTAAAAATTTCCTCTGTGTTCTCTGTGTTCTCTGTGGTTAATAAAAATAAATTTGTGATTTTTAGAAGTTCCCTGCTGCAATGTAAACTTTGCTTATTGGCGGTTGAGTACAACCGCATGCATGCGAAACGCCTGCGTTCCTGCTAATAATTTTTTGTTACCTCTTGTTGTTGATTTTTTTTTGTGTAGAATTTTGCCCGTTGTGTTTTTAAACTATTCGTACTTTAATTTTCGTTTACATTCGCTTGCCTAATTTTCGGACGGCGGACGAATGTCGCTTTTAAATCAATGAATTTCAAGTACGATCAAATATAAGTCGCCTAGATTATGAGAGTATGATTTATATAATTCATATAAATTTTTAATTTTAACGTCAAATAATGTCCAATATAAAATTAGAAAAATTAAAAGAAGTCCAAGCCGCAATTCCACATCGCGAACCTTTCCTTTTTGTAGATGAAATTGTCGAGTGCAATGATAAGCATATTATTTGCAAAAAAACTTTTACAGGTCAAGAAGATTTTTTTCGCGGGCATTATCCCAATGCGCCGCTTGTGCCTGGCGTTCTCCAATGCGAAGCGGCATTGCAAGCAGGGGCAATTTTGCTCACGCGTCTATTTGAAGATGAAAAAATGACAGGACGAATGCCGGTTGTCGCCAAAATAGGCGAAGTTAGATTTAAACAAATGGTCAAACCTGGCGATACAATTGTCATGGAAGTTAAATTTCGTGAAAAAATGACCGGCGTATATTTCCTACGCGCAAAAGTTACAAAAAATGATAAAACATGCGTACAATTCGATTTCGCTTGCGCATTAACAGACTCTATCGACGGCGCCGGCGTTAAATAAATACCGCCGATGTTAAATAAAATTAGTTGTCCGTTAATAGCGTTTAATATCAATTGCGCAACTAACGTAACCGTTCACGTAACCTAATTCCAAATTAAAAAAACCTAATCCTTATTTCCTAGATGGTAACTTCAAAAAATCAGTTTTTTATTTAAGCGCCGAAAACGCAGAGTTCACAAAGAATAATTTTTTAAAATATTTTAAATCAAAATGTCAATTATAATATTAAATCACGTTTTGATTCTAATAAAAAATTTCCTCTGCGATCTCTGCGGTTAATAAAAATAAATTCGTGATTTTTAGAAGTTGCCGGATGTTATTTAAAATTGTGATAATGCGTTTATTATTTGCGATAATTTTTGTAACGATAATTATGACGAATGATTCTTATGGGACGGATTCATCGTCAGACGGCGCAATTCCGGTTTCACGATTGCGAACAGTTTGGAGTAAAGAGGTATTGCCGGATCGTGTTCATTCTGATTATCCGCGTCCGTTGTTGACTCGTCGCGAGTGGTTAAATTTGAACGGATATTGGGATTGGCAACCATCAGATGCGCCGGCATTATCTGCCGGAGCCGATTCGGCGCGAATTTCTGTTACGAAAAATGACCAATTTAACGGTCGCATACTTATTCCGTTTCCGCTTGAGTCGTCTCTTTCCGGCGTTGGCAAATCATTTGACCGTATCGCTTACCGCCGCCAATTTAAGATACCGCAAACTTGGAAAAACGATCAACGTATTCTTTTACATTTCGGCGGCGTCGATTGGGAAACGATAGTCTATGTCAACGGTCAATTTGCCGGTAAACATCAAGGCGGTTATGATCCATTTTATTTTGACATAACCAATCACGTTAAAACGTCGCGCGACGAACTTAACGAGATCGTCGTTTACGTTTACGATCCGACCAATCACGGCGAACAACCGCGCGGAAAACAATCAATCAATCCCTCCGGCGCCCAATATAGATCCGTAACCGGAATTTGGCAAACCGTCTGGCTTGAGCCGGTCGCCAAAAGTTATATTCAATCGCTTAACACGACGACAAATATTGATAAAAATATACTATATATACATCCGTTGATAGAAAATCCGAAACCGGAATTATCGTTGCGTTTTGAGGTATTTGACGGCGACGAGTTAGTCGTCGAGGCGTTTGGAGGCGTTGACGGGCGGACGATGATGAAAATTCCGGCGGGCAAATTGAAATTATGGAAACCTGATACGCCTTTTTTGTATCAGTTGCGCGTGCAATTGCTTGAACGCGGTATTCCAATAGACCAAGTTGGCAGTTATGTTGCATTTAGAAAAATTGATCTGGCTCGCAACGCTCAAGGCAGGATGCGTATTAGATTGAACAATAAATTTGTATTTTTAATGGGCGTAATTGATCAGGGATATTGGCCGGACGGGCTTTATACGCCGCCTTGCGACAATGCGATTAAATCAGACGTGATGACGATTAAGTCTCTTGGTTTTAATTTGATTCGCAAGCATTTGAAGGTTGAGCCGGAGCGTTGGTATTATTGGTGCGATCGTGTTGGCGTTCTGGTCTGGCAAGATATGCCGAGCGGAGATAATCGCACAATTGAATCAAAAAAAATCTTTCAACACGAATTACAACGCATGATTAAATCACGCTCGCAACATCCGTCAATAATTATATGGTCGCTGTTCAACGAAGGATTAGGACAACATAGAACTCCCGAATATGTAAAATTTGCAAGACAACTTGATCAGTCAAGGTTAATAAATGCGGCAAGCGGTTGGAATGATTTCAACGTTGGCGATTTAAAAGACGCTCATAAATTCCCAGGACCAGAAACGCCGGTAATGGATAATATTAGATGCGGCGTTATCGGTTCTTTTGGCGGTATTACGTTAGTCGCGCCGCAGGAACATCTTTGGACTACGGAAACATGGGGATATAGTCACGCAAAAGATTCCGAAACGTTGTTGATAAAATACCAAAAAATGCACAACGAATTAAAAACAATGATCGAAAACGGACTTTCCGCCGCAGTGTTCCACCAATTCGTAGATGTAGAATCTGAATGCAATGGCGTTGTAACTTATGATCGCGCATTGCTAAAAATGCCCTTGAACGAAGTAAAAAAAATTAACGCCGAAACAATAAAATACGGAAGCAGCGAATAAACAATTAACGTTATACGAGACAAACGGCAAAAAAACGAAAATATAAGTAAGAACAATTTAAAAAATTTGTAACCGTTCACGTAAATTTAATCGCTAGTTTTTAGGCGATAGGGCGTATCGGAACAATTTTCGTAACAATAAATATTTGTCCCTAACGGGACAGAAATGAATTTTTAGAGACGCCCAGATATTAAACCTCGCTCATTGGCGGTTGAGTACAACCGCATGCAGGCGAGACGCCCGCGATCCGATGGCGAAGGCAAGTTTTTCTACCAACATGTTGTCCCTAATTGGACAGATGAGACAAATATTTTTTGTTACAAAAAATATTTCTCTAAATTTCTAAAAATCTACACCATACACCCTACTCCCTAAACCATAACTTCTTTTTTCTTGAATAATCCGGCGACTAGAACATAGAATAGCGGGACAAAAAATATTGTTAGGAATGTTCCCATTAACGTTCCGCCTATGACGCTTGTTCCTAACGAATGTTGACTCACACTGCTTGCTCCGTTGGCAAACGTCAACGGTATCACCCCAAGCACAAATACCATCGAAGTCATAATTATCGGACGTAACCGCATTCGCGC
>JAISLW010000484.1 GCA_031277105.1 Planctomycetaceae bacterium
GGCTAGCCACTGTAAGGCTAGCCACTGTAAGGCTAGCCACTGTAAGGCTAGCCACTGTAAGGCTAGCCACAACCGAAGTCTATTTAGATCTTTTTATATATAGTACAAAAAAACCAAACCAAAAACTTCAGCGATTTAATCCAAACAATGAATTAAATCTTAAAACTAACAAAAAATATTATTGCTAATTACATGCCAATTAAAGTTAAGAAAAATTAAAATAATTTAATTATCTCTTTAACTAAAAACATAACCAGCAATTAAAATCACAATCATTTTTCCCAACCATCAATCTCAACTAATTTTTGGCTCGTCAAAAAGATTGTAAAATTGCAAAACGACACAATTCTCTGATTCATTTTGCAACAAAGGGCAGTAATTTAACACATCTAATAAATCACACAATCCCCCCCTGTTTAAATTCGGAATTCGGAATTGAGGATTTTGATTTCGTATTTAAAATAATTTTTTTAATCTGTGTAATCTGCGGATCGATTTTTTGTCCACAGATTAGACAGATTAAAAAGATTATTTAAAAATAATTCCGAATTCCGAATTCCGAATTTAAAAATTATCCTCTTTTTTCATACGGGTTTGGTCTTATGTTTTGTGGGTTTGTTTTAATTTGTGTTTGCTCTTTTGCGGCTAATGTTGCGTTTATTTGTATGGCGTTATTTTTTGTGTTTTGTTGTTGTGTGTTGTTTGTTTGGTTTGGTTTGGTTGCGAATGCGGCGGTTTGTATTCCGTAGGAGCCTGATGGTTTTGCGAATGCGTTTGGGTTTGGCGGCGTTTGTTGCGGTTTTTGGTAGTTGCCGGAAGCGGTAATATTTGAATTATTTGTTGCGTTATTATTTGTAAGGTTAATTGATTTTTGCGGCGTAATTGACGACGGCGTAAATTCAGCCGAGTCGTTTTTGCCGATGCGGTTATTATTTGTAATATTATTTGTCGGGGACGTAGACGAGCCGAATTTATCGCAAACTTGCCGCCAAGTTTCGCGTTCTGAATTTAGGACGCGCAATGCGTCGTCGAGTTTAGTTTCGTCGTGCCACATGCCGCCTTCGGCAAGACGGCGAAAAATAAAAAGATATATCGACGCTAATTGTTTAGCGATTGCCGGATTGCCTTCCATGTCAAGCGAGCAAAGTATCTCCGAAATTATATCTTGTGCAACCGTCAACGCCTCTATTCCAACATCATAACGCGCATCATGCCAAGCCTGTTTTGTACGATGTATGTTTTTTATCGCAGCCTCAACAAGTAATAATTGCAACTTCTGAGGTGTTGCCGTCGAAACTTCAGCCTGAAGATAATTATTTCTCGCAGTGTTAATCTTCTTCATAATAAATTGTTTTTTTCAATTACAAAAATCAAAAATTCAAATTTCAATAATTCGTAACCGTTCAAAGAAAATTTAGCGGCAGCTTTTTAATTCGGAGTTCGGAATTATTTTTAACAACAATTGTAACTATCAGTATTATCTTTTTGATTATTTTGTTTTTTGAAGCGTAGGCTCTCAATATTCGCCCTGATAAGGGCGTAACTTTCATAACCGCAGGTCTGCGACCTGCGGTAAAAATCCGCACATAATTGCTGCCCTGAAAGGGCAGGACTTTATTGACATTATTTAACGCAAAATGTCCTGCCCCTATCGGGGCAGAGTTATGAGCGGACTTTTAACCGCAGGTCAGAGACCTGCGGTTATGAAAATACCGTCCCTATCGGGACGAAGACAAAACAACGAAAACATCAAAATAATAAAAAAATACCGTGAACAGTTACGAAATTTATTTAGCAAATTACGTAAAGGCAATTTTTGAGGGACAAGTGAGACAATTTTTTTGTAACAAAAAATCTGTTCTCTAACTTTCTAAAAAACTACTCCCTACTTACTAAACCCTACACCCTACACTTAAACCTAGCGTTTAAATTTTCGTGAACGGTTACAAATTATGTAATGAGCCGATTTAAACAATCGTTATTCTTACGATAATCGTTATCGACAAGATTACTATTACTAGCCGTTCTTTTAATTGTCAATGTTTATAACCGTTTTAATCGCAATATTTGGAATAACACGAATATTTTAAACCAATCGCGCTTGAATTTGTAATTATAACCGAGTGCGATTTGAATTAGGCGTCAATTTTTACTTATAAAAGATAACCGCTAAAATCAGAATTATACCTGGTAAACGCAACAAAAAAACCAAAGTAATTTGCTTGAGCGGTTGACTTATTTCGTTTTTGCTTGAATAATTTCAGCGCCTTCTCTGTTGACGTGCAAATTTAGTTGAAAGCTTTTGGAACAATATTGCGGGCTGTTTTGCGTGTTGTTTGTTAATAAGCCGAAGTGGTTTTGTAGTATTGTAAATAGGAGTAAAAAAAATGAAAAGAGAATATTTTTTGTATAATTTTGCGTCGTCGTCTGTTATTTTGGGCAAGTTTATTTGGAGTTTGCCGTTTAATCGTTTTTTATCGTGCGGCGTTTCGGGTTTGCGGGTAACGTTGGCGATTATGGTTGTTTTGTTTTTAACGGTTATAACGAATTTGCACAATCAGGTATTGGGCGAAGATAATAGAACCGAAACGAAAAAACCGGATATTCAAGACGTATGGATGATAACGACGGAGACGGCGTCGTGGACGCGGGCGACGGAGTCGGAGTTTGGGAAGATATTGTATTGGCGTTTAGTTAGGTCGGGATCGCGTAGTTATTGGGAGCGGTCGGATGCGGCGGCATTTTTTGTAACGCAAAATCCAGAAGTGCCGGTTCTAATTTTTTCGCCAGGTTATACGTCGACTAAATCTGATACTGTTGAGATCGGTTTGAAGATACTTAGTCTTTTTGATTCTGGCAAGCGGTTAAGGATGGTTTTTTGGCAGTGGCCGGCGGAGAAGTTAGGTTGTCGTCTTTTGCCGGATATACGTTCAAAGATACCGGTAGCGGAGGCGAATGGGGCTTATATGTCGATGTTGTTGAAGCGGCTTAAACCGGAGAGCAAGGTCAGTGTGTTAGGGTTTAGTTTTGGCACAAGGTTGTTGGGCGACGCGGTTGAAGGCGTCGGCGATTTGAAGCCTAGCGGAATGAAAATAAATTTAATATACGGCGGCGCAGCGGCTGATAGACAATGGCTCGCAAAAAATAATCGCAACGGAAACGTGCCAAAAATCGCTCATAAAATCCTCATCTTTCACAATCCGGACGATTTCAGATTAAAGTTTTATCCTTGCCTTTACGAAAACGAAAACAACATACAATCGTTAGGTTCAAACGGCGCCCCAATGAAATTTATCGACCCCGAATATCACAAAAAAATAGAAATGGTAAATCTAGCCCCTTATATCGGATTCAGACACAGAACTATTACGCTAATCAGCACAAAACAATTCCAAGACCGAATAAATGAATACTTCTTCTTCGAATAAAAAGTTTTTGTAACCATTCGCGAAATTTCAAAAACGCAGAGTTTTAGATGATAGATTTATTGTAACAATAATTTATTGTAACAATAAATTATTGTCCGATCTGTCCCGCTAGGGACAACATGTTGGTAGAAAACAACGTCAAAAATATATTTGTCCCTAGCGAGACAAATATTTATTGTTACGAAAATTGTCCCAATTGTCCCTCTTGTCCCGAAAAATAATCCGTATAATCTGTAGATTTTTTTAAGATCAAAAAATTTCTGAAAATTTTTGCAGACTGGTCTTGTGTTATTTTGCGGAATGATTTATACTACCGCCCCGCGTTACGAAATTTGAGATCAAATTTTTGTAACGAAAAATATTGTTGTGTTTAATTGCGGCAAATTTAATTTTTTAATTTTATGCAAAAAAGTTTTTTGCGAAATTAGATTTTGTTGCGATTAAATTTTTGTTTA
>JAISLW010000497.1 GCA_031277105.1 Planctomycetaceae bacterium
ACGCCCTATCCACTATACTGCTCGTACTTGAAATTCAGCGATTTAAAAGCGTCAAAGCCTGCCGTCCGAAAGCTAGGCAGGCGAAGGTAAACGCAAACTCAAGTACGAATAGTTTAAAATCTTTTGCTTAAATTTACGTGAACGATTACAAAAAATTAAGCGTAAGTTAAGAGCAGTATAAAATAATGAGATCATTTATTAAACATACAGGTATAGTTATTCCGCTTGACAGGAATGACGTTGACACGGATCAGATTATTCCAAAGCAATTTTTGAAGCGGATAGAGCGGACGGGTTTTGGCAAGTTTGCGTTTTATGATTGGCGTTACAAGGACGATCATTTTTTGCCGGATCCTGAATTTGAGTTGAACAAGCCGGAATTTCAAGGCGGTACGATTTTATTGACGCGTTGTAATTTTGGTTGCGGTTCGAGTCGCGAACATGCGCCGTGGGCGTTGGATGATTTTGGTTTTCGCGTTATATTGGCGTGTAGTTTTGCGGATATATTTTACAACAATTGTTTTCAAAACGGCATGTTGCCGATACGACTTTCTGAAACTGTTATTGACGAATTATTTAAAAACGAGTTGGCAGGGCGACCTTATAAATTGACGATTGACTTAGAGAATTGCGTTATTTCGGACAATAACGGACTGGTTATTCCGTTTACAATAGACGCATCAAAAAGACGACGGTTATTAAATGGACTAGACGACGTCGGAATTACTCTAAATCACGAAGAAAAAATTACCGAATACGAAAAGTTAAATGGAATTTTCTATGCCGGATAAAACTTGCGGGAACTCCTAAACTGTTCGCGCCTGCGTTTGCGTTTACCGCCGCCTGCCGCACGCAAGATAGACAAACGGTAACCGTTCACGAAAATTTAAACGATAAGTTTTAGAGGAATAGCGTGTAGCTTTTTAGAAAACTAGAGAACAGATTTTTTGTTACAAAAATTGTCCCTCATGTCACGCTTGTCCATCCAAAATTGCCAAGACGTAATTTAATAAAGGGTATCTCTAAAAATTCATTTGTAAGGTATGCGGTCGTTTCGCCGCTGTGTTTATTTTTTGGGCCGCAATAGAGATTACGACGCTAATAAATGTTAATATTTTACAATGCCTAAAATGTATTTATTTTAGATGTTAAGAATTATTAAAGTTTAATAATTCTTTCATCTCTAATGCGGCGTTTCGGCACGGTGTTTGCTTTTTTTAGCCGCCTACCTTTTTGACAAAAAATTGAATTTTTAGAGACGCCCCAAACAAATTTCCGTGAACGGTTACAATTAAAGTAAGAACAGTTTAATAGTCCCTAATTTTTTACGAAAGTATTTTTCAAGACATGTATAAAGAAGTTGTGATAACGGGTTTTGGTTTATTGTCTCCGATTGGCAATGACAAGGAATCTTTTTGGGATTCATTGATGTGCGAAGTTGGCGGCGTCGGGTTTCTTAATATAGCGACGAAAAATGAATCGCTTCGTCCGATGGGCGGCGAGGTTTCTGAATTTCATGCGAAGGAATATATTAAGCCGCGCAAGAATATCAAAGTGATGAGTCGCGATATTCAACTTGCGTTAGTTGCGTCTGCTCATGCGGTGAAGTCTGCTAATCTTGTTACCGAAGGCGAGAGTCGTACAGTTGCATCTGACAGGTTGGGCGTGATGTTTGGCAGTGATTTGATAGGCGCGGAGGTTGATTTGCTTTTGGGCGCTTTTCGTGTTGGCGTTAAGGACGGTCGGTATGATTTTTCGAGTTGGGGGATAGATGCGATGCGTGATGTTTTTCCGCTTTGGATGTTGAAGTTTTTACCTAATATGCCGTCGTGTCATATTTCGATTGCGCATGATGCGCATGCTCCGAGTAATGCGCTTACGTTGTGTCGCGGTTCGAGTCTTGCGGCGTTAATGGAAGCGGCGCGGACGATACAACGCGGCGCCGCCGATGTTATGATTGCGGGCGGTTGCGGGAATCGGATAAATCAAGATTTTCAAACTAGAATTAAATCATATTTTCCTGCGCCGCGACAAGACGATCCGGCGACGGTTTTGCGTCCGTTTGATGTTGATCGCAAGGGGACGACGTTGGGCGAAGGAGCGGGGGCGTTTATATTGGAGAGCCGTGAATTTGCCGAAGCGAGGGGAGCAAAAATCTTAGCAAAAATCCGCAGTTTCGCCGCAACAAACGAACCCAAATTACACAACGAGCGACCTACGGGTAATGCGATAAAACATGCGATAAAGTTAGCGTTAGAGCGGGCGGATTTGAAACCGCAAGATATTGGTTTTGTCAATGCCGACGGAATAGGAGTGCAACATGATGATAAAATTGAAGCGGAAGCGATAAGGGAATTACTCGGCGATGTAATGGTTTCGGCTAATAAGGGAAATTTCGGAGATTTAGGAAGTGGAACCGGCGCCGTAGAACTCGCCGCAGCGCTATTATCGTTAGAAAACAAAATTATACCGCCAACAAAAAATCACGACAAAACTGCCCCGGATTGCCCAATAAACGTAGTACACAAAAAACCGCAAACACTAAAACAAAACATAACTCTAAAATTAAATCAAACAAGAATGGGAAGATCCTTTGCCGTCATACTAGAAAAATAATATCGGCGTCTCTAAAAATTCATTAGAGAACTTCTAAAAACCACAAATTTATTTTTATTAACCACAGAGAACCCAGAGGAAAATTTTAATTGCAATCAAAATGTTATTGAATATTATAATTGACGTAAGTATATAAAATAATTTTTGAAAATTTTCTCCTCTGTGAACTCTGTGTTCTCGGCGCTTATAAAAAACTGGTTATTAGAAGTTGCCATTATTGATTTAATTTTAAAGAATCATCGAATGATTGATCGGTTCTCCCAAAATGAATTTAGAGACGTCCATTAAATAATAATTAGATTCCAATGAAATTTTACGAATGTTTTATATGTAGTTTAGCAATGACATTTGGAACATTGAAGCCGTAACTTGTAAAGAGGCTTGATACGATAGTTGATGAGCAAGATACTCAAGCGACGCATCGGCAAAATCAATATTATAAGTTGTATCCAACGTTCCTTGAAATCTTACGTTTTCATTCGCTAATTGGTCTTGCACATTGTCCAAACTTCCCAACATTACCCCGACCGTTGTTCTTGACATATTCAACTTATCAACTGAATTACCTAACAATCCCGCCGCTCGCTCTATTTCACGCACGTCGTTTTTTTCCATTGCCACTTGCAACCTTATCATTGCCCCAAACAACGATTCAACTTCTTTCGGATTCGGGTCGTCTCCGCTTAAAATAACATCGCTACCTCCATCCATTACCACAACTCCCTCGCCAACTAACCCCTCGCCATTACTTGCGGCGCCATCAACATTCACCCAATTCTGAATACTAAACATCGACCTAACTTGATCAGACGCTCGCTCCTCAAAAATTTTAATTATATCATTCGCCGTCGTTGTCCCGCCGTCAATCCCAAACCTCAATACGCCCGACGAACTATCCCAAACAAACCCTAATTCCCCATCATCAACAAACTCTACCCGCACGCCATTGGCATAACTGCCGCCATAATTCGCCGACATAAATAAAGAACTATTCAAAACGCCGCCATCAATAACACCCCCCGCAATCTCGCCGCCATCAGTTTTCTCCCTATACTCCTCGCCATACGCAACAAGCCCCAACTCAATCGCACTCGTCGATAACATCGACCTGTCAACACGCGTAACAAATTCGCCAAAACTTAAATCCACCAACTCTATCCCATTGCCAAACTCCGATAACCGCGCCTGCAATAAATTATCCGTATTCGCCGGATTACTATTTATCAAATTCAAAATATCAGCCGCAGTTTCAGCGCCCTTTACGTCCACTTCCAAAACGACTCCGTCATTTCGCCTTATCATAAAATCAATACCGCCATTCGTCCCGCCCGCCGTTTTAACTTCGCCTAGATAAATCACGCCGTCGCCATTATTCAACTCTTGCGTTTGATCGAGTTCTAGATCAAAAAATTGTTTCGCTCCGGGCTGCGTATTAAACGCTTCCACAACTTCGCACGCCGTAGTTACGCCTGAATTTATCGCAATATTCAACTCCTTCAGATTTTCGTCTATTGAAATCGCAACCTTGCCATTTACGTCCGTAGTTTGCGTGAATTTAATCGTATAATCATTCCATTGGGCGCCGTCCGACTTTGCCCTAAATAATAATCCGCTATTTGCCGCAACACCCGAATAATACGCCGCCGCAACTTCGCCCGGTCCATCATAATCACTCACGCCGCGCCCGAAATCTAACTCCGAAAGCGCCGTCCCTAAAGTAAACGTCCGAACCCCTAATTGCGTCGCCGTAACGCCGCCATTTTCGCCAATACAAAAATCTGCGCCACTCACGCGACTACGAATATCAATACCCGTTTTAGCGTCGTTTATCGTTGCGCAAATTCCGAATTGCGGATCGTTGAGCCGCGCCAACATATCGCCAACAGTTACGCAATCGCCAAAAGAAATATTAAACGTATTATTCCCATTGACCAACTCTATTCCCGACAAATCAAAATCGACCCCGCCGCCGCCTGCTGTTACGCCGCAATTCACCGTAAATCCAGGCAAAAACGACACAATTCCAGTTCCCGCCAAATCAATTCCCGCCTTGTCCGCCTGCGATAATTTAGCGTTAAATGGCGGAATTATATTGTCATCCGCCGCTTTATTTATTACGTTAATTATGTCGTTTGCAGTCGTATTATCTGGATGAATTTTTATCGTTACAGTTTGCGACGCCGTATCGTAAGAAGCAGATTCATTACCCTTCGCAATAGTTGAATCGGCTTGAATAGCAAAATTTACCCCGTTCAACGGCAAAATATTACCGTCAACATCGACGTAAGTTTCGCCGTTATGCTTCGACTCTATAAAAATATCATTGTTAGCGCCCGCAAAAAATAACGTAGTATTCGCATGAGAACCTAATATATTTTTTAGATTCGTCGTCGTAACCAGCGCCGGATTAAGGTCATTGCAAATAAGTTTATTTTCACGATCAAATTGCACGTTTATTGGAATCCCCAATTGTTTCGCAATCGTACCGCGCCCAGATTCAGAAATTGTAACAGAACCATTCACTCCCTCCGGCAACGAAATCACCATCCCGTTACCCTCAAAATCTACCTTGAGTGCAAAAGAAGGATTCCATTTACTCTCCAATTGCCGCTCAACATCCGCAAGCGTTACGCAATTACTCAAGTCAACCTCATACGCCGTCGATTTGCCGTCAAGCGTGTACATAACTTGTATAAAACCCTTGTCAACGCCGCGACCGCCATTCAAATCAGAAAGCAACGTCGAACTCGAAATAGACGGCTCCAAATCAATCCTACCACGAACCGGCTCCGAAATAGCGCCAAAAATCTCAACGCCATTCATATTCGATTTGGTAAGAATATCAGTGTTACTCCACGAATAAATGTCAGTTTCGTTGCCCAAATAATTTATCGTATAAGAAGAATCCAATCCCCACTCAAAAGGTTTAACATCCGTAGTCGAACCGGCAAAAAGATAACGCCCCTCATAAGATGAATTACCAAAATTAAAAAACTGCTGAACTATCTGCTTAACGCTCTGCGCAAGCGTACTACGCTCCTCCGGCGTAGTCAACGTATTCACGGCGCTCGACGCCATCGATTGAGCGTCATTGGTCAAGACCGCAACCTTCGATAACGCCGAATCACTTGCGGTAAGAAAATTTTGCGAATTTTTAAGATTTGTCGTATTCTGCGTTTTACGTTCAATTTGAGCCTGTATTGCCAACGTCGTCGAAGCATAATACGGCGAGTCGCTACCGTATTGATATTGTACTTGCGAGGTCAATTGGCGCTCATATTTCGCTTTAAGCGAACCGTTGCTAGCCAATGAATTACCGGCACGCAATAACTGCGACGGAACGCTCACACGGTTAAAACCAATAGGAATTATTGACATCTTAAACTTCCATGTTCTAATTTGAATTTGCAGTAATCGCCCCCGATTACTACCAGAAAAATAAACTTTTACGCCTTCACATCAACAAAATTCAAATACAATCCGTATATTATACCCTTAACGCTAAACTACAATTACAACAACTTCAATTTTTGTAACAAAAATAAAAAAACTCATAAACAAAACAAAATCCATCTAACTTGAAATATTGTCAACTAATTTATAACTCTGATTCAAATTCATCCAATGTCTTACAAGTTGCGGCGGTAATTATAAGCGACCGCATCGCAATTGTATCTGTTCTCTCATGTAATGCGTCAACCAAATATTGCGGAACGTTACCAAACCTATTCCGCAAAATATCTAACGTATCATTTATTCTTGCCTTCAATTTACCTTTAGCAAAGCCTTTGGCAAAGCCTTTGGCGAAACCTTCTGCGAAACCTTCGGCGAAGCCTAAATCGTATCCTTCTGCGAAGCCTAAATCGTATCCTTCTCTTATGATACCTTTTTGTAATGTCATTACCATTTCTTGGTCCTTATTATAGTTGTTGTCATTTTGTTGTTTATAACTCTGATTCAAATTCATCCAATGTCTTACAATCTGCGGCGGTAATTATAAGCGACTCCATTGCAATTACATCTGTCCGCTCGTTCAACGCCTCAACCAAATATTGCGGAACATCGCCAAATCTATTCCGCAAAATAGCCAACATACTATTCCTCATTGCCTTTAATTCGCCTCTTGCTTCGCCTCTTGCTTCGCCTCTTGCTTCACCTCTTGCTTCGCCTTCTGCGATACCTAAATCGTATCCTTCTCTTATGATACCTTTTTGTAATGTCATTACCATTTCTTGGTCCTCCTTATTATTAAAAACGGTTGTTATGATTTCTACGAGTTGTT
>JAISLW010000501.1 GCA_031277105.1 Planctomycetaceae bacterium
TTTATTAGAATCAAAACATTATTTAATATTATACTTGACTTTGGATATAAAATAATTTTAAAAATTTTCATCTCTGTGTTCTCTGTGATCTCGGCGCTTAAATAAAAAACTGGTTTTTATACTGCTCGTACTTGAAATTCAGCGATTTAAAAGCGTCAAAGCCTGCCGTCCGAAAGCTAGGCAGGCGAAGGTAAACGAAAACTCAAGTACGAATAGTTTAGAAGTTCCCAAAAGGGACAAGTGGGACAGGAGGGACAATTTTATAAAAAAACTACCCCCTATCCCCTATCCCCTATCCCCTACACCCTACCCCCTACACCTACTCCTTCCCCGCTAACTTTGCGTGAACGATCAAGGAACAAAGTATAATCGTTGTTCCGATAGTGAAAGTTAGATAATTTTCAACACGGTTCCAAATAAGTATATTCACAATCAATCCCGCTGGAATTAGAGCATTATTCATGATCCCCAACGTTCCCGCATCTACCGTCGTCGCCCCCTTGTTCCACAAAAAATAACCGATTCCCGACGCAACTAGACCTAACCATGCCAAAATTACGCACTGAAAAAGCGACGGATAAATTTTTTCAAAATCTCCCAACAACCAAAACGCCGGCGCTACAATAATCAACGCGCCCAAATGAAAATACCCGAAAACCCGCCATTGCACAACATCCTTATTACATTTTAACACAAACTTGTAAACACTCTGCCCCAACGCAAAACACAAATTCGCCATTTGCACTAACCAAAACCCCGCCCAGAACTCGCCTCCTATATTGCCATACCGCATAATAAACGCCCCCAAAATCGCCAACCCCACGCCAACCAAATACAAAAAATGAAACCTACACGACAAAATATCATAAATTAAAGTTACATAAAAAGGCGTAAAAATCGTAAATAACAAAATCTCAGGAACAGTTAAAAAATTATAAGAATGATACAAAAATAAATACATCACCCCTATCTGCACCGAACCAATAAACATTAACTGAACCCGAAAAATTAAAGATATACCCCAAAATTGCATAAAAGGTAAAAATAATAAAAATGATAAAAAAACACGAATAAATACCAAAAAATACTTGTCCAAAAATAATAAATACTCCCCAATTAAACTAAAAGAAAACGCCCACAAAATAGTTACAAGAATTAAATAAAACATAAGATTTTTATTTAGAGAATAGAGGATAGGGAATAGTTTTTTTTTTAGGGACAAGTAGGACAGGAGGGACAAATGGGACAGGAGGGACAAGTGGGACAATTTTTGTAACAAAAAATCGTCTGAAAGATCGCAGGCGAAACGCCTGTGTTCCTTCTTTAATTCTGCGTTTAGATTTTATCTTTTGTTGACCATAATCCTGCGGAGGGCGTGCTTATGAAATAGATTTCTTCACCGTCCGGCAAGATATTGAAACCGTTTTTTAACTTACTTGGATCATATCGTTTAATCGTTTCATTGTAATCGGCGTATTCAAAATTTACCAGATTTATGTCTTGTTTTGAAATATGTCCTGGCGCATACGTAATTTTAAACCTCCCCTCCGACGATCCATGTATCAAATGCGCCGTTCCAACCGCCAAGTCCTTCAAATCTCCGTCTTCAGGACATTCGCGATACAATTTCATAACTTTCTCCGTGCCAATATATCCGTACTTGCGAATAAGATTGTCAATTTCCGTTTGCTCGCCAAACCTCTTTAGCCCTGGTGCAATAATCAATAATTCGCCCCCGTCCGCCATCGCCTTTCTTGTCCTGTAAATCGCCTTGTTCGCAACCCACGTACTGTAAAACTCATCGCCCTGCATTACCGCAACAACCTTTTTTAACGGCGGCACAATTGTAATATTCTGCCGCTGCGACGCCTTCGCCGCCGCTAGATACGTTTCAACATCATCCCCCGCATAAACCCCCGTATGCACTAACTCGCCGCCTTCGTCATAAGCCATCACAACTTGCAAATAAGCGTCCGGTAAACTTCCCAAAAAGTCCGCTTCCGCCTTGTTGTAACACGCCCTAAGCGGCGTCGTCAATACGCCCAAATTATTCTCTATCCCACAACACGCCGCCATCAAATGAGACGCACAAATCATGTCCTTGCCGCCAAGACCAATAAAATAATTCTTATTGTGATTCGCAAAACCCAAAACTTCATGCGGCACCACATGACCAATATTAAGAATCAAATCCCACCGCTCATCAAATAAACGCCTGTTCAACACAACCGGAATAGACCAGTCCGCCCTGCCGCCCGAAACCTCCTTGACAAAATCCGCCGGCACCTCGCCAATCCGCTTTGAATCCGCCCGCCAATCATGCTTGTAAATTTTTTCCTCCGGCACCGACCCAAACATCCACCTGTTCTGCTCCGGCGTATGCGGAACATGTTGACCCAACGTAGGAATCAAAACAACATCAGAAGTTTTAGAAAAAATCTTGTACAACTCCTCCGTAATATAACCGGCGCCACTATGCGCCCGCGTTATGTCCGGCGGCAATAATAATACGCGCTTCGGATTACGACAAATCTGCTCCCGCGCAAACTCCGCAAACTTAACCGCCAAACCAATAACCTCATCCCGCCGTAACGACCGATCCTCCTGAAACCAAATCATTTCACACCCCAAAATTAAAAATAAATAAAAAAAAATCCTTTTAACCTGAATATCTGCGCCCAAAAACGATCCACAGATTACACCAGATTAAAAAGATTATTCAAAACAATACTAAAAATTACCCGGCAAGGATTCGAACCTTGGATTAGGGAACCAAAATCCCTTGTGTTACCAATTACACCACCGGGTAATCATTCTAAAAATAAATTACTAAAATCACACACCGCCAAAAATCCAAAAACAATATAATAACATAACACAAAAAAAATATCAGGGGGGGAGGATTTTAAGAAATTCTGAATTCTGAATTCTGAATTCGGAATTACAAAAAATAATTCCTAATTCCGAATTTAAAAAAATCTTGTATAATCTGCGTAACCAGTGGATCAAATTTTTTTGTCCACAAATTACACAGATTAAAAAGATTTTTTAAATTTGAAATTAAAATCTGTAATTCCGCATTCCGCATTCCGCATTCCGCATTTTCCCGTGAACGTTTACTTTATTTAATCACCCTTTCCCTTTGGACTATCATGTCATTTAACTCTAATCGTATCCGCTCGTCAATTCTTAAAATAATAACTCATCCGAATTACATTCCGGCTAAAACTAAAGACTTTATCGATGTTCTTAACCTTTCTTACAAAGACCTACCGGCATTGCGTAGTCTTGTTGCTCGTATGATTTCCGACGGCGAGTTGGAATACGATAAAAAACATTACATTTTGCCCAGCCGCGAAACCCTAAAATCAAAACAAAACAAAAAATCAACTTCACCCAAATACCAAAATAACAACAACGACAATTACATTGACAACGATGATGATTATTTTGACAACGATAACGACGACGGCAATGATTCTTATTTGGCTCGACCTATACTTACGGGTCGTTTTCAACGTCGTCCTTCGGGTATAGGTTTTGTGCGGCTTCGTGCTGCTGCGGCGGGAGAAGATGCGCCTGTTGACGATATTTTTGTGCCTGCGCATTGGACGAAAGACGCCGCTTCCGGCGATACAGTTGCGGTAGAAATAATGACCAAACGCAAACATAATCAGAACCGTTCTACACACAAAAAACGCCGCAACAAACATCGCACGGAACAAAATAACGACTTTCCCGACGATGATCGTAAATTGCGCGGGCGTATAGTGAAGATAATCGAGCGGGCGTCAAATCGTTTTGTTGGCACGTATATTATTTCGGACGGTTGGGCGTTTGTGCAGATAGACGGTTCTATTTTCAAGCGGCGAATTCCCATCGGCGACGCTTTGACTTCGCAAGCGCAAAACGGCGACAAGGTCGTTGTTGAAATGGTAAAATTCCCTACGCCGCATAACGACGGCGAAGCGGTGATAGTTGAGGTTTTGGGCGCTCATGGCGTTCCGGGTTTAGATACGCTTTTGATTATGCGTCAATTTGAGTTGCCGGAGTATTTTAGCGAAGCGGCGCTTGTTGCGGCGCGTAACGAAGTAGAGAAATTTTTCAAATTGTTTCCAGATGATTCTTTGCAAAAAGAATCAGATTGGAAGTTAGCATCAGATAAATTAGCGTCGATGAATCGTCTTGACTTGACGAAAGAGTTAATTATTACGATTGATCCTGCTGATGCGCGTGATTTTGACGACGCCGTTTCGTTGGAGCGTTTGTCTAACGGTAATTTTCGGCTTGGCGTTCATATTGCGGATGTGAATTATTTTGTCAAAGCGACGTCGCCGATAGACAAAGAGGCGCGTGACAGGGCGACGAGCGTCTATTTACCTGACCGCGTAATACCGATGTTGCCGGAGGTGTTGTCAAATGCGCTTGCGTCGTTGCAACCTGGCAAGGTTCGATTCACGAAATCAGTTTTTATTGAGTTTACGCCTTCGGGAATGCGGGCAAACGTCGAGGTTTATCGGTCGGCAATTTGCAGCGTCCGTAGGTTTAATTACGACGAAGTTCAAGATTTTTTCGATACGCCTGAAAAATTTACCAAAACGTGGGGCGAATCGGTTTGTAATTTATTGTCAGAGTTGCGCGAGTTTATGTTGTTGTTGCGACGGCGCCGTTTTGAACGCGGCTCGCTTGAATTAGACGTGCCCGAAATAAAAATAGAACTAGACGAAAACGGTTTAGTTTCCGGCGCTAGAGTTTATCCTTATTATGATTCTAATCGTGTTATTGAGGAGTGTATGTTGGCGGCGAATGAGGCGGTAGCGGAGTTTATTGATAGCAAGCATATTTTATTTTTACGCAGAGTTCATAGCGGTCCGTCGATGCGGAAGTTGCGGAGTTTTACAAATTTCGTCAGAATGCTTGAAATAGCGAATTTACGCGAGGACGATATTTATAGGGACAGATTTATTATTCAAAGATTGCTAGAAGCGGTAAAGGGAACCGCGCAAGAATATGCGGTAAATATTTCGTTGTTGCGTTCAATGCAAAAGGCGGTTTATTCGCCTGAAACGGAAGGACATTATGCGCTAGCGTCGAAATGTTATTGTCATTTTACGTCGCCGATTAGGCGTTATCCTGATGTTCTGGTTCACAGATTATTGGACGAAATTTTGGACGGCGCTAATCCCAAACCGGATACAAGAGAGTTAGTCTTATTAGGAGAACATTGCAGCGACCGCGAACAAAGAGCCGAAGAAGCGGAACGCGAATTAAAAAAATTAAAACTAATAGATTACATGAGCGAAAGAATAGGCGAAAAATTAGAAGCGCTCGTAACAAACGTCGAATTATACGGCGCCTTTGTAATGGGAACAAAAATACCGGCAGAAGGATTAGTAAGAATTGAAGGTTTAACAGACGACTTCTACAGATTCCAAAGAGACGCAAAAATTCTAATAGGATTAAAAAATAACAACGTATTAAGAATCGGAGACAGATTAATTGTTGAAGTAGTAAGAGCAGACCTAGACGCAAGACAAATAGACTTCAGAATGGTAAAACGAATAAAATCAAAATTACCAAACACAAAATTTAAAGAATAAATTTTGGGGTATCTCTAAAAATTCATTTGTCCAGGTAGGCGGCTTAAAAAATCAAACACCGTGCCGAAACGCCGCATTACGGTTTACGACATCAATAAATTTTAATATTTCGCACGTCTAAAATAAACATATTTTAGGCTTTATGAATTATTAACTCACGTTACGCAGGCGGTCAAATTCAGACCGAATATAGTTACTATATTTTGCCTTGTTTATGCGTATGATGCGTAACATGAGTGATTATTTTGTTTTTGATGTATAGTTGCAAAAAATATTCGCCCTGATAAGGGCGGAACTTTCATAACCGCAGGTCTGCGACCTGCGGTAAAAATCCGCCCATACTTGCTGCCCTGAAAGGGCAGGACTTTATTGACATTATTTAACGCAAAATGTCCTGCCCCTAGCGGGGCAGAGCTGGCGACGGATTTTTTACCGCAGGTCAAAGACCTGCGGTTATGAAAATTCCGTCCCTATCGGGACGAAGACAAAACAACGAAAACATACATTAAATAACTCACGTTACGCAGACGGTCAAATTCAGTCCTAATATAGTTACTATATTTTGCCTTGTTTCTGCGTAACATGAGTATATAATTTTTACGTAATTTTAATCGACAAAAAACAAATAAACTTCTGAACGTCGATTAGTGCGTATTGTTCACAATTTCCGTTTTTTTGTCAACGTCAGTTTTTTAAAATTTCCGGCAAGAATTAAATTTTTTTCAGAATCTACAATTTCAGACAATTAAAGCCCAATTAAATTGATAGTAATTGTTCAATGAGAGTTCTGTTTAGCGGATACGTAATGGTAAATTTTTGCGTTTATAAAAATTCATTTTTTGCAAAAAGGTAGGCGGTGTTTCGCCACTGCGTTTATTTTTTGGGCCGCAATATGTATAAAACAATTATTAAATTTTAATACTTCGTAACGTGTAAAATAGACGCATTTTAGACGTGCGAAATATTAAAATTTATTGATGTCGTAAACCGTAATGCGGCCCAAAATTAAGCGCTGGGCGAAACGCAGCATACATGGACAAATGAATTTTTAGAGATGTCCAATGGTAATTTTTGCGTTTCTAAAAATTCATTTTTTGGAGAACTAAACAGTCATTCGATGTTTATCTCAACCGCTAATGAGCGAGTTTATATTAGGTTAGTTTTTCAGCAACTTGCCTTCGTCGCCGGATCGCGGGCGTCTCGCCTGCAAGCGGTTGTACTCAACCGTTAATGAGAGAGGTTTAATATCTGGGCGTCTCTAAAAGTTCATTTCTGTCCCGTTAGGGACAACATGTTGGTAGAAAAGCAAGGTCAAAAATATATTTGTCCCGTTAGGGACAACATGTCAATACAACCTTAACCTTTATTGCGTCCTTAACGGGACGCTAAAAAATCGTATCATTTTTTTCTACCAACATGTTGTCCCTAACGGGACAGATCGGACAAATATTTATTGTTACAAAAAATGCCGGATCGCGGGCGTCTCGCCTGCAAGCGGTTGTACTCAACCGTTAATGAGCGAGGTTTAGCATTTATTCTTTTTATTTTGTTAGATTTTTTAATTCGTTTTCTAGTTGTGATATATTTGTTTCTAGTTTCCATTTTATGGTAATGTTTTTATTTTTTGCGATGGTTTCGAATGCTTTTTGTTGTGAGTTTATTGCGATGGCGTCTGACAATCTTGGGTTATTGCTTTTTGTTTCGATGATTAGGTGTAATTCGCAATTTTTTTCGTCTGATTTTTTGACGGCGAAGATGAAATCTGGGCTTGTTGTTCCTCCGGTGTATGTTGGTAATTTTATGCTTCGTTTTGGTAATTTTCCGTAGGCGATGATATTTTCTGGCGGTTCTATTTTTAGTACTTCGTGTTCGATTTCGGAGTCATATACGTATATATTGTAGAGGTATTTTTCAAGTTGTCTTTTAATTTTTTCTGGAATATCTGTTGCGATTTTTTCACCTACGTCTGATTGTGGTAGTTCTGTTATGAAGTTTCCGTCTTCGTTGAACAGGCTTGTTCTGGCGGTGTAATCTAATTGTTGGTAGGTGAACATTTGCGTAAAGGTTTCGGCGAAAATTTTCTCAAAATTTCTAACTATATTTTCGATAGTGTTTGTATTAAAAAGTTCCGGCGGCGTAATTTTATTTTTTCTGGCGGCGATTATATTGCGGTGTAAAATTTGTACCGGCAGTTGCGTTTTATTGTTTAATTGCCGTAAAAATTCACCGTAGGGGAGGATTTCTAGCGTTGAGTTGACTGATTTATAGCCGTTGGATTCTAGTTCGATATTATTTTTATTTTTTCTTAAAACTTCTTCGATGATTTGTATTGTCGGTTGTGTGAAGGTATCGTTTTGGTTTAGTAAATTTTGTAAAATGTTGTCAAGTTGTTCGTCTTTTAATTTTTCAAAATGTATCAAGTATCGTTTTGTTACTTCGTTCCAGAGTTTTCGTAATTTTTCAAAATTATCTTTATTTAGTTTAATTTTTGGTCGTTCTGGCAAACCTTCTCCTGTGATTTTTCCTTTATTGATTTTTAGGTTGTTATTTTCCGGCAGTAGTTCTAGTAATTTGTCAATATCGATTATTTCGTTATTGTCGTTGATAATATCGTCGATGATCAGTTTTGCTTTAACTTTTTCTGTAGTTGTCGCGTAATTTATTTTTTGTAAAATTTCGAGGATATCTTTTGTGATTTTATTATTTTCGATCAAGTTATTATCGGCGTTAATTTCTCCGGTTAATTTTTTTGCGAAGTTATTTTCGGAGTAATCGACGATGTAGGTCAGGTAAAATTCTTCGTCGTTTATGCGGGCGCCGTTTTCGTCGAATGGCAATCTCAAGCCGCGACCGACTTCTTGCAACTTGCGAATTTCCGATCCCGAACTACGCAATTTACAAATCACGAATACATTCGGGTTATCCCAGCCTTCGCAAAGCGTCCATTTGGAAAAAAAGAACCGGCAGGTATTCCATTGACCGTTTTTATTTTTGAATTGTAGCGATTGTTCTTTATCGCGTAGAACTTTATCGACTTCGTTTTGGTATTCTTTGCTTTTGTTATCTTCGGCGAAGTATCCGGCTAGGCATTCGTCGATATTGTTTAGGGACGCTTGCAAGAAATCTTTGAATTCGTCTTTTGCGGTTTTGAGTTCGTTTTGTAATTTTGCGGTTAGGAGTTGTTCAAATTTTTGTCGCAGCCATGCGTTTTCGCCGCGAAATGATTCAATTCTATCGATAAAGAAGAGGCTATTGGTTTTAATTTTTGGCAAGTTTATTGTGTTATTTTTTCGGTGGAAGTTTAATTTTTCTTTTTCAAAGTGTGCTTCGAGGGCTTGGTTGATTAGTAGTTCTTGGTAGCTGTTTGAGTAAATTTCGGGGCAAATTGTCAAGCCTATATCTACGGGTAATTCGTTTGATAATTTTAGTTGCGTGGGGTAATCTTTATCGAATTCTAGCGTCAAAGCGCCGTCGAATTTCGGATCGACGATTGACAATTTATCGCCGATGTTGAGGTCGATATTTCCGATGCGGATATTTTTACCTTTGTTTACGGAGGTAATTTTGTAGATATTATTATTTTTCCCCAGCGCCGGATAAACGACGCATACGCCTTTAACCAAACCGTTATTGAATGCTTTTATTGAGTTGAGATCGTAAACGAGGTTTTCGTAATCTTTTTTGGTTTGTTTGAGTTTACCTTTACCTTCTGTTTTTTCTGGAAATGTTGCGCCGAAACGGATTATTGTTTGCGGGTTTAACTTATCGATTATATTTTTCCATGCTTTATTTTCTTTATTGAACCGGTGCGGTTCGTCGATAATTACGATTGGCAGCGTGTTTTTCAAGCCTTCGACCGGACAACTAATACTGCCTAAAAGAGTCGAATCATAATCGTCGCGACTCATAGAAGGCGACGTCAGCATTGCGTCGTTGAGTAGTAAACATTGGATCGTGTTAATTTCGTTGCGGGCGGCGTCGCAAAAGGTGCGAAGAGGTTCGGGTATCTGTTTACGTTTACCTTTTTTCGTCTCAAAATCGCCCGCGTTAATTATGTTGAGGTTAATTTGCAAATTGTTAAATTCCTGCCGAAAGTGTTTAAGCCAATCGTCGCTAGAAATAGACAATTTAACGCCTTCTTTGATTGCGAGGCTAGGAACGATAATTATAAATTTGAAAAAACCGAATCGCAATTTCAACTCGTGCATTAAACGAGTGTAAACGTAAGTTTTACCGGTGCCGGTTTCCATTTTCACGTCGATATTTTTGGCGTTATGCCAAATCGGATTAGCGTTAAAATTCGCATCGGCAGCAACGTCGTTACCGTTAAATTGCTCAACAATTTTCTCAATCGCATCCAATTGATATTGAAGTTTATCAAGTCTCATAGTTATTTTATAAAGTCGGAATTCGGAATTCGGAATTCGGAATTCGGAATTCGGAATTCGGAATTCGGAATTCGGAATTGAATATTTTGATTTAAAAGTTGTAAAGTAACATTGTCCCTCTTGTCCCACTTGTCCCTAAAAAATAATCCTGTTAATCTGTGTAATCTTTGTAATCTGTGGACAAAAAAATGATCCGCAGATTACGCAGATTAAAAAGATTATTTTAAATTTGAAATCAAAATCTTTAATTCCGAATTCCGAATTCCGAATTCCGAATTAAAAAAATCTTATCCTCTGCAAATGATTGTTGGCGGGTTATCGAGGTTATTTTTGATATTTGATTTTAGTTCGTGCATGGTTTCAAAGTCGAATGAATAGATGTAAATAATGATTGTGTTGACGGTCAATTCATTTTTTCCGATTTGGTTTAGTAATTCTTTTAATGCTGTTGTGTTGAAGTTTGGTTGAAGTAGGTAGAGTGTTGCGGAATCTTCGGCGTAATAGGCGGTGTAATCGTCGAATTTTTTTGTTAAGATTGTTACGTCAAATTGATAGCCGTCGTCGATTAGCCAAGTTGTCAATAATGTATCAATGCCGCTAGTTCCGCTCTGCTTGTACGAAAATGGTTCAAGCATATCAGACGCAAATAATAATTTATCAGAAGGATCAAATTCAGAAATCTTATCTAATAATTTCACTTCCGGCGTAACCAAACGATAATGTTTAAAACCGCCGTCAAATTTTTCAGACAACGCCAAACCTTTGTCCCCTCTAATTTTCGCCGCCGCCCGTTTAATTCGCTCCCGCGCAATTGCATCTATCGTCTCATAACCCGCCTTACGAGCCTCGCTATCAACAGGAACCGATTCGTCAAGCTGTACCATAATAAATTGACGATCACCCCCATCCTCCGCATTCAATTGCATCACAGCATGAGCCGTCGTACCACTACCAGCAAAGAAGTCAAGAATAATATCAGATTCTTTTGAAGCAATTTTTAATATGTACTCTATTAAACGTACTGGTTTAGGAAAGTCAAAAACAGGTGATGCAAACAATTTATTTGTTTCTTGTTTTGCTTCTTGTGTATGACCAACATCTTCATAAAACCATATTGTATTTGGAACCATTCCTTGTTGTACTTCGCACCAATATCTTTTTAATCTCGGAAAAGCATCTCCATTTCTACCAAACCAAAATCGGTTTTCGATTCTTAACCGTTCATAGTTTTCCTTGTTATAAACCCATCTTTTACCGATTGGTGGTATATGCCTTGTTCCGTTTGGTGCAATTATTTCATAAATACAATTTTCAGTAGGACCTTCCGCAGTAAAATCACCGCTTGACCACAAACCTTTAGGATCATTATCAGGATTAGAATAGTTGTCAGGTATTTTGTCTCGTGTTAATAAAATACGATCAAAACCTGTATCATCTTTAGATTGTTTTGCTTTTTTTGCATAACAAAGAATAAAATCATGCATATTCGAAAAATAGGTTGCATCATTTTGAGGACTAAATTTTTTCTGCCATATAATAGTCGCTACAAAATTTCCTTCGCCGAACACGTCGTCTAGTAGGAGTTTTAGATTTGCTTGTTCGTTGTCGTCGATAGAGACGAAAATTACGCCGTCGTTTGATAATAATTTTTGAGCTAATTTTAATCTTGGATACATGAAGGTTAGCCATGCGGAGTGTGAAGATTTTTCTTGTAGTGATTTTAGTCTTGCGATTTCGTAGTCGTTGTAACCCAATGCGGATTTTAATTGTTCATCGTTAAATTCAAAAGTGTCGTTATAAGTAAATTCTTTTCCTGTATTGTATGGCGGATCGATGTAAATCATTTTTATTTTTCCGGCGTATGCGTTTTGTAGATGTCGGAGGGCTTCGAGATTATCTCCTGTGATGAAGATATTTTTGCTATTTTTATTTTCGGTTTTAGAGTTATGTTTTGTGTCAGGCGTGATCATAGTTGCGGAGTGGCGGCTGGTTTGTAATCTTGCGTAATCTTTGCCGATGAAATTGAGTTTATAACCGTCGCGTGATTCTGTTGCGTTTTTTTCGTTTAACTCTTCGTCGAATTTATCGCGTTTAAAAATTCCGTCTTGATCAAAGAATTGCGGAATTGCAATTTTTAGAGTTTCTAATAAATCGTTGTTTGGCTGGATAGAATTATTGTGTTCGATAATTTCTTTTAATCCGGCTTTATGATTTTTGTTACGATTATTATTTTGTTGTGTTTTGGGCGGCTTGGTCATGTTCTACCTTTCGTTTGACGAAAAGCAGACCAACAAGAAAAAACGCAGCGCAAAAAAAACGGGAACGCTACGTTGCTCCAAGCGAGTTTCCCATTCATACCACTGAAATAGTCGCGCGCAATCGGCGACAAAGCGCACGCTCAAAAAAACGCACGCCCCGAAACCCGCAAGCCCAATGCATAACGTCCCCTTTCGGGAGACGCAATGATCACTGGGTTTATTCATAACTTCCAACCGGCGAGCCGGATGGTATTTGGAAGCATGAGAGCAAAAACTTGCGATCTGATTTTATGATGTTCGTACTTGAAATTCATCGATGTAAAAACGTCAAAACCTGCCGTCCAAAAACGAGACAGACAACGTTAAACTTAAATTCAAGTAAGAACTGTTTAAAAAAATTTTGATTTTATTTTGGCAATTATTCGCGTATATTTACTATTTAAAATAATTTCTATTTAGAATAATTCCAGAATTACAAAGTTGCGATATTTTACGGCGATAAGCAAAAATAACAAGAGGGCGATTGTGTAATTCGTAATTCGTAATTCGGAATTAAAGATTTTGATTTTAAATTTAAAATAATCTTTTTAATCTGCGTAATCTGTGGACAACAAAATACGATCCACAGATTACACAGATTAGAAAGATTATTTTTTTGTAACCGTTCACGTAAATTTTTTTAGCAAATTACGTAGAATTAGAAAGAATTTTTTGGATTATTTTTGTTATAAAAAGCGGTAGCGTTTTGGTGGATTTCTTGAATTGTTTTATTTTTCCATAAATTGCGTTGCCATTCGGTATAATCGAATTGATCTTTTAGGATACTGTTGATAAAACGTTCAGTATCTAGTTCGCCCAAATGTTCTATCAAAATATTCATCGCCTCAACACGCAACGCCGTCTCTGATCGAAAATTAGATTTCATAAACGATCCTCCATTTCAAATAAAAAATTAATTGGATTAATAATGCGTATATCTGAAAATAAATTATTCTGTAACCGCTCACGAAAATTTAAACGCTATGTTTTAGCGGGTTAGGGAGTAGGGGGTAGGGGAACAATTTTCGTAACAATAAATATTTGCCCCGTTAGGGACAACATGTTGGTAGAAAAAAATTCGTGGACGGTTACTATTTTTTGAATCGAAAATTGCGTTTATATTAGCCCCATCGGGGCGACAAGCATTAGCGTAGGGCAGCGCCA
>JAISLW010000504.1 GCA_031277105.1 Planctomycetaceae bacterium
ACGTTTAACGTTATTTTTAATGAGGTAATGAGGTTGTGGTTTGGTGGATTCACGTGCTACTGAGGTTGTTTTGTAAAGAAAAATAAGGTAAAAATGAGGTTACGGAAAATAAATTCAAAATCAATGTAAAAATTCCGATGAATAGTCGCATTATTTTATACATTGACTTTTTTATAAAATTAGCAACACAAAATATGTTATATCAATTAATATTACAATTAGTAAAAAACTTTTTGGTATCATTTTTAACACCCTACCCCTACACCCTATCACTTAAAACTTGTCGTTTAAATTTACGAGAACGGTTCCCTATTGTTGTTGAATTGTTTTTGTTTTGGTAGGGGCGATATTTTTATGACCGTAATTTTTTGACTTGCGGTTAAATGTTTACATGTAACTTTGTCCCGACAAGGGCATGATATTTTTTATGAAGGAAAAGATTATTTTATTGTATGTTTTATTTTCGGCTGTGATTTGGAAGTGTTCGTTTAATGGCGGTGTTGCGCGGTTTTCGGATGATTTTTTTTGGTATGATTTTTTTGTTGGCGAGGGCAAGTTAATATTGGCGTTTATTCTTTTTGGGGTAATACCGATATTGATAATCAAGATAGCGTTTCGCGAGCGGTTATCTGATTATGGTTTTAGGTTTGGCGAAGTGATTAGGACGATTCGGTCGATTTGTATTGGCGTTCCGTTGGTAATATTGATAGCGTTGTTGTCGGGCGGCGGCGAATTATTTCTTGATGTCTATCCGTTTAATATCGGATTACGCCGTTGTAATTTATCGGGCGATTTGGGTGTTGGAGTTTTTGCGGTTCATGTAATTTTGTATGCGAGTTATTATTTTGGATGGGAATTTATGTTTCGCGGATTTATGCAACACGGATTAGAAAACAAATGCGGAATTGAAATCGCAATTTTAATGCAAACAATAACAACGACAATGTTACATTTCGGACATCCGACGGGCGAAATATTCGGATCAATTTGCGCCGGATTAGCATGGGGTTATTTAGCCTACCGCTCACGATCAATCATCTCCGGATTCACACAACACGCAACATTAGGAATCATACTCGACTGGAAACTAATCTACGGATAATTGGAAAAAAATAACCGCTCACGGAAATTTTTTAGTAAATTACGATTGGCGATTTTTAATTATTCAGTACATATTTATTTTTTGATCGAAATATGTTTATATTTAGCCCCATCGGGACGACAAGCATTAGCGTAGGGCAGCGTCATACGTAAAATGATTTCCAATACGCAAGCCCCGTAGCAACAAAGCCCCTACAAAACCAAACCTTATTACCTAATTTTTTAATGAGGTAATAAGGTTTGGTTTTTTATATTGATTTTTCTACTGAGGTTGTTTTGTAAAGAAAAATTAGGTTAAAATTAGGTTTGTTAAAGAGCGTATTAAAATTTTAGAAAAATATCGTATGATTGATCGTTTTTCCTCAAAATGAATTTTTCAAGACGCCCTATTAAATTGAATTAAATTTGAACGTAACTTTTTTAACGTGAAATTAAGTGAAAAGATTATAATTGTTCGTTATCAATTTAACGTGCGGACGATTTAGAATTATTGTTACAAATAATCATGGAATATATTTATAAGATGCAATCTCCGGTTGGGGCGCTTACGGTTTCTAGCGACGGCGTTAATATTTTGGGACTTTGGATAGAAGGTCAAAAATATTTTTCCGCTACGTTGGGCGGCGAATTTTTGGAGCGTCGTTTGCCTATATTTGTTGAAGTTGAAAGATGGCTTGAAAAATATTTTTTGGGCAAAGAGCCTGATTTTATGCCGTCGCTGGCGCCGCAAGGCAGCGCTTTTCAAAAAACAATTTGGAATATTCTTTGCAAAATCCCTTACGGACAAACGACAACTTACAGCGAAATCGCAAAACAATACGAACTCCAAAATAAAAATAAACGCACATCCGCAAGAGCAACCGGTAACGCAATTAGCCATAATCCTATCTCAATCCTAATTCCATGCCATCGCGTTATTGGCAAAAACGGCGACCTTACCGGATACGCAGGCGGGCTTGACATAAAACGTAAATTTTTACAAATCGAAAAAATAAATGAAACTTACTCCATTAAAGATTTCCGAATATAAACGTGAAGGTCGCAAGATTGCGATGTTGACGGTTTATGATTATGCGGGCGCTCGTATATTGGACGAGGCGGGGATAGACGTTCTGCTTGTCGGCGATAGTTTGGGCAATGTAGTACAAGGTAAAACGACGACGTTGCCGGTTACGCTTGATGAGATAATATATCATGCTGAAATAGTTTCGCGGGCGGTGCGTAGGGCGTTGGTTGTTGTGGATTTGCCGTTTCCTTATTGTCAACTTGGCGCTGCGGAAGCGATACGGGCGGCGGCTCGTATTTTCAAGGAGACCGAAGCGGACGCCGTTAAAGTAGAAGGCGGTTCAAATCGCGCGCCGACAATTGCGGCGTTAGTTGAAGCGGGGATTCCGGTCATGGGGCATTGCGGTTTGTTGCCGCAAAGTGTTCATCAATCGGGCGGCTTTTTTATTCAGAGGCGGCGAGAGCAGTTATTAAAAGACGTTAAGGCAATTGAAGAGGCGGGAGCGTTTGCAATTCTATTAGAATGCGTTACGACGGAAATAACAAAAGAAGCGACGGAAATATTGCGGACGCCGACGATTGGTATTGGCGCAGGCGGAGATTGCGACGGGCAAGTGTTGGTTTTCCATGATATTTTTGGTTATACGCCGCCGGAAAAAACGAGACCGCCAAAACACGTCAGACAATACGCCGACTTAAAATCCATCATCTCAGAAGCGGCAAAAAATTACATCAATGATATACAAAACTCAACATACATAAATAATAACTAAAGGAACTTCTAAAAACCAGTTTTTTATTTAAGCGCCGAGATCACAGAGAACACAGAGATGAAAATTTTTAAAATTATTTTATATCCAAAGTCAAGTATAATATTAAATAATGTTTTGATTCTAATAAA
>JAISLW010000513.1 GCA_031277105.1 Planctomycetaceae bacterium
TTTATTACTTTACAACGTCTAAAATGTGTTTATTTTACACGTTATGAAGTATTCAAATTTAATAATTGTTTTACACGTATTGCGGCGTTTCGGCGAAACGCCGCCTACCTTTTTGCAAAAAATGAATTTTTAGAGATACCCAATTATTAAATTTTAGTACTTCATAACGTGTAAAATAGATATATTTTATATGTTGTGAAGTAATAAAATTATCAATAACAAAAACCGTAATGCGGCGTTTCGGCGAAACGCCGCCTACCTGAACAAATGAGTTTTTAGAAACTCCCTTTATTAACCACAGAAGACACAAAGAACACAGAGGAGATTTTTAATTGGAATCGAAACATTATTTAATATCATAATTGTTGACTTTGGATATAAAATAATTTTTCAAAAATTTTCTTCTCTGTGAACTCTGTATTCTTGGCGGTTAATAAACAAAAAACCGGTTTTTAGAAATTGTCAACAGTTTAAAAAAATTAAAATGAAATCATTAAAATCACCGCAAGGTCGTATGTGTTTATTTGAGGAAGACGGCGAGATTGAGCCGCTTGCGTCGGTTGCTAATCTTGTCGACGTAATGCTCGTATTTTCTGTTGCGCTAATGATAGCAATAGTTTCTTTTTTGCAAGTGCCGTCGTTGCTTAAAAATAAAGATTACACCGTAATCACAAATCCAGGGCAGCCGGATATGGAAATTATTATCAAAGAAGGCGAAGAGATTAAACATTACGAAGCGACGACCACAACCGGCGCCGGACGCGGCGAATTACTCGGACAAGCCTACCGTTTGCCAGACGGACGCGTAGTTTACGTTCCCGCTGAAAAAAAATAAATGTAACCTTTCACAAAATTATAGAAGCGTAGAGTTTTAGGATGTAGTGGTAGGGTGTAGGGAATAGATTTATTGTAACAATAAATATGTTGTCCCATCTGTCCAATCAGGGATAACATGTTGGTAGAGACGCTCCGCAGATTAAAAAGATTTTGTGGGGCAGTATTGACAGATCTTTAAGTCAGTCTAAAATTTTAAATTCGTCCAATAACTAGACAAACCTAGACAAACATTGACGTTTTTACATCGATGAATTTTAAGGACGATACGTATATTAAATGTTTTTTGTAACCATTCACGAAAATTTAAACGACAAGTTTTAGATGATAAGGCGTAAGTGATAGGATATAGTTTTCTAAAATTAGATGATTTAGGAAAAGTTTTTTGTTATAAAAAAATTGTCCCACTTGTCTCACTTGTCCCTCAAAAATTACCAAAACGTAATTTAATAAACAAATTTCTGTGAACGGTTATTGTTTTTTATAGACGCCGCTAACATTCAACTAATTTTTATGAGCATTGATGAGAAATCATTCAAGGGATATGGGATTTTGACGAGTCCGTTTTTTGTTCCTGTTGTTGTGATTATTTTGTTGCAATTAACGATAAATCTTTTTTATATTTTTGTGCCGGTTTGCGATTTGGCTGCTGTTATTTACGAGGGCGGTTTGATAAGCAAGTTATCGACGGCTGGTTATCTATTACTTTTTGCTGCGTTTATTTGGATATTTTTTGATTTTTTGCGGTTTGGTAATTTTCTTAATTATTGGATATTTTTGTTTTTGGCGTTGGGCGCTTTTGCGCGGGAACAAGAATTATTTCGTTGGGCGATGGGTCAAAAAAATGTTGCGTTTAATTTGAAATTTATTCTTGATGCGTCGCAACCGCTATTAGCTAGAATTTTTGTTACGATAATTTTTTTGATGTTGGCGTTAATATTCATTTATCTTGCGCGTAAATATACGGCGTTAATTATCAAGGAATTTTTTTACTTTGGCACGATAGCGTGGTCTTTTGCGACGTTTGCGATATGTCTTTTGTTAGGACAATTTTTAGATTGGTTTCAGTCAAAGTCGATTCGATTCACAGGTATCGATTTAAGTTCAGAGTTCAAATTAAAACTTGAAATCATCGAAGAATGCACAGAAATTTTATTACCGTTAATTATCATAATAATATTTGTACAATATCATTTCTTACTCAAAAAAATCAGAACCATTCATTAAAATCAAAATTGTTTGTAACCGCTCGCGAAATTTGTTTATTAAATTACGCTTTAGCAATTTTTGAGGGACAAGTGAGACAATTTTTTGTAACAAAAAATAGAGAATGAACGCAGGCGTCTCGCCTGCGATCCTGAAAAGCAGGCGAGACCAACGGATCGCGGGCGTCCCGCCTGCACTTTGCCGATAGGCAAACAAAAAGGCGGTTGCGATCAAAACCTCGCTCATTAGCGGTTGAGTACAACCGCATGCAGGCGAGACGCCCGCGATCCTGAAATGCGGGCGTTTCGCCTGCGAATCTGAAGAAACACCAGGCGAAATGTTCGCGATCCTGAATGCCTGCGATCCTGGAATGCAGGCGAGACCAACGGATCGCGGGCGTCTCACCTGCACTTTGCCGAAAGGCAAACAAAAAGGCTGTTGCGATCAAAACCTCGCTCATTAGCGGTTGAGTACAACCGCATGCAGGCGAGACGCCCGCGATCCTGAAATGCAGGCGTTTCACCTGCGAATCTGAAGAAACACCAGACGAAATGTTCGCGATCCTGGATGCCTGCGATCCTGAAATGCAGGCGTTTCGCCTGCGAATCTGAATAAACACCATGCGAAATGTTCGCGATCCTGAATGCCTGCGATCCTTCCGGCAATTTTTTGTAACAAAAAAATGATACGAATTTTTAGCGTCTCGTTAAGGACGCAATAACGGTTAATGTTATATTGACATGTTGTCCCTAGCGGGACAGATTGGACAAATATTTATTGTTACAATAAATCTATCGCCTACACCCTATCGCCTAAAACCGCAATTAAATTTTCGTGAACGGTTACGATTTTTCATACGGAATTAGGAATTAAAAGAATCAATAAATTATTCGGTTATGCGGATGACGGATTTTATAGATTTAGTTGTGTTATGCCGCCTTTTGATTCGGGGAAACCTAGCGCTAGAACCGCCGCCATATCCGCATCCGCCAGATTGTTTATTACGCCGTCTTCATAACATCTCAACGCTTCTTTACGCATGTTGCCAAATAGGATTTTTATAATTTGGTCGTCTGATATTTTATCATCAATATTTTTTGTAACGATAATATCCTTGTCCGGCGTTCCATTGCCGTCCCATTGCGTTTTTGAATCATAAATCATAAATCCGCGCCCAGTTTTCCGTCCTAGTTGTCGCCGCTCTACCAAATTTAGCAAAATATCCGAATTTAAAACTCGTTCAGGAAACGCTTGCATCAATACCCATCCCGCATGCAAAACTACATCCAAACCGATTTCATCCATTATCCTAAACGGTCCCATTTTCATCCCAAACTCTACCGCAACCCGCTCAATACGCTCCATCAATACGCCCGCTTCAAATAAACTTAACGCCGAAAAAAGATACGCATTCAAAATACGATTGACAAGAAAACCAACGCCGTCATTGACAACAATTCGCCGCTTCCCCAACCGCTCCGCATGACAACACGCAAACTCAATCGTTTCAACAGCCGTCTCAACACCCGAAACAATCTCCACCAAAGACCGCTGACGCACCGGATGAAAAAAATGAAAACCACAAAACCGTAAACGTAACTCCGGCAAAAAAACCGCCGACAACGCCGCAATTGAAATCGTAGACGTATTAGAAAAAATAAAAATATCATCGGCGCCGCCCGCAAATAACTTTTGCAACTCCCGATACAAACGATGCTTCAACCGCAACTTCTCCGGTATCGTCTCAATTATAACCCGTAAACCCCGCACACTGCTAAGATCGCTCGTCGTTTCCAACAAACTCGCATCATACGATGAATTTTGTAAACGAAGTTCTTCAGCAATACGCCCAGAAGCGCTCAAAAGAGATTCCGCAGAATTATCATACAATAAAACCGGCGCCCCAACCCGCAAATGCGCCGCCGCTATCGACGCCCCCATCATACCAACGCCAATTATCCCAACACGATCAAATTTCATAACAAAATAAAATATTAAAATAAGAATAGTTTAAATAACACACAATAAATATTACAAAAATTTTTTTTCTAACATAAATTTTTATGTTGGTTAAAGGTTAAAAAACAACAAACAAACAAACAAAATATAATTGTAAAATAAAAACACTTTTGTTAGCAACAGGTTCGCCCTTTTTGCTTGCACTTGACCTCTTATACATTTATTTTAATTTTTATTTTTTACAATACTTACCTGTGTTTATCTTAATTCATTTAGTATTTTTTCTAATTGAGTAATAACATTACGTTCTCTGTAATATTGTAAAATTGCCCAAGCATTAGGCCATTCCAATAGACGCAAAGTTCGACTCCCTTTCGACAAATCAACCAGCACGCCTTCCATATAAACAGGAATATCAAAAGCGGTAGTATCTGCGTTACAAGGAACAATAAGTATATCTTTTGTACGATACTCCGGCATAATCTTTGACAACATCAAGGAAATATCATTTTCATTGTAAACCTTTTTTAACGCAATAACCATAACGTTGACAAGAAAACGATTATCCGGCATCAAACTACCAGATCCGCCTTGAGTATAATTGTCCGCAATAACCTGTTCCAATTGACTATTGGAGACGCAAATTTTTAAAGCCGCAACAACGTCTTCATAAAATTTACGGAGAATAACCACTTCTTCATTAAATGTTTTCAGCGCCGTAAATTCTGCAGAGGCAAATAGTGAAACGCACAAAAGATTGCGGGTAGATTGCAAACTTACGGTATCGTCAGAACCTTCTGTCAGCGAAACAAATACATCGTCAAATACTTTTTTATGAATCGCCAATGCTCGCTCAAATAATGATTTACAAAATTCTTCCCGTTTTTGGGGTGGCATTACGCGAATTTCATCAAGAATTTTTATAGAACGGCGATTACTCAACATTTCTTCGAAATTATCTTCGTAAAATTTGAGAGAGGAACTTTCCAATGTTCCAGGATAATAAAACTGGTCTGTTCCACCGTAGAGTAATTGACGAATTGAGTCTTCGAGCAACTCTGTTGTTAATTGTTTAATGAAACCGTCTATTCGCTGACGTTGTTCTGGAACTCCTAAATATTGAGGCTTTGGAGATAAGGCAATATTTTTTCCGCTACTCAACCACGCCACAAAAAACAAGACGCCTGATAAAATAAAAATAATTACACAAACTATTAAATTTTTTGAAATCGGAAATAAATATCTGGACATTTTATTTTTTTTGTTGTTTGTATTCTTGAATCCAACCTAAAAATTTAAATGAAAAACCAATAATAAATATAATAGCGCCTATTACCATAAACCAAAAACGCGGATTATTAGGAGCAGGAAAAAATTTATGATCGCCTTGCGCAATACTAAGAGCTAGCTCATCCGTAAGTAATGCAATTTTATTATTTAACCAAACGTATTGTAATTGGGGAGCATCTCGCATATAAATTTTTGTTCCGTTATTAATACCTCTTCCAGATACAAATTCTTTTAGCGTCAATAGTTTAGCGTTATTTTGAATATTTTTAATAATTATTTTTTCTTTACTGACTCTTCCATCTAAATTAAAAATAATACCATCACGTTCATCTTTACCACCTTGCCACTCCTTTGTTATTGTAATTTCAGCCGAGTCCAAATGTGAATTGCTTTTATTCACTTGCGTAACAACATGCGACACTAAACTAATTCCTCCAACAGGCGCTTTTTTGTTTTTATATAAAAAATGTTTTAATCTGTATTTGTCGTCATGCAATAATGTTACATCAAGAAGTATAGTATCAGTTTCATAATGAAAATAAATACTTTTTTCTGTACCATCTATTATTTCAACTGCTTCAATTGTCAATAACTTATTCAGAACGGAAGGAAGAAAAAAAGTACCTTCATGTAAAAAAAATTGATCGTCCAGATTTTTTTGATTGACTAATTGTGGAATTGAATGATTAAAAAAACCAAAAAAAGGAGCAATATCTAAGTTAGCAAACAGTATTTCATTGAGGTCTTGCGGTATATTTATATAACTAGCACATAATGTTGTTTCTCTAGGTTTTGAGACAACTTCAATATACATATCTTGTCCTAATACAAACACATTCTGAGATTGTCCTATAACGGAAAATAATTTATTTTCTATACCAAAACAAACATTATCATACGAGTTATTTATACTTGCCTGAACTCCGTAAGAAAATGATATATTTTTTAGTAATTCCGATAAATTAGTTTCATAATCTTTCAAACGTTCAATTATCTCTGATCGTGATAATTGCCGTTTAATAACACCGGCTAATACGCCATCATTTGCACAAAATAAAATTAAGACAAAAAACAAAACTGGTACAAAAAACTGTATTCTAGTCATATCGCCTAAACGCATGTAAAATTGTTTAAAGTTTCCTAATATAAAAGTAGAACATAGAATCAAATCAAATAACTATCTATTTAGATTAAAAAATGGCAGTGATGAAAAACGACAGGTTAATGAGGTTTGATCTCCATACTTAAGTTTAAAGTTAGAGTGTTATTTTCTAACGATTTTAAGTATCCTTTAGAAAGGAGG
>JAISLW010000447.1 GCA_031277105.1 Planctomycetaceae bacterium
ATAAATTTTTATGGCTTGTCAAAAAACCGCTAACCGTTTGCCGTATATTTCCCGTAAAAGAATTTCTAAATCTATCAATACTTGACGTATCGATTCCAGAAAAATTGAATCCCATCACGGCATAACTATTTTTTAACTGCGTCGGATTTTTACCAATATAAAGATCGCCAAATAACCGCTCAAATTCATCGGCATAATTAACGTCGTAATAATACGACAACATCGAAATAAAAAGACTCTTCCCAAAACGACGAGGACGAATAAATATCTTGCTGTTGTTGCTCTCGTTTTCTAGTAATTCAATAAAACGCGTCTTGTCAACATAAACATAATTTTTCTCCGTGCGGACACTCTTAAAATTAGCGTTGCCGTAAGGCAATAGTTTAAGCGTTTGTTGTTTAGTTGTTTTTTGGGCGGGAACTTTTTTTGTCATAATATTTAACTGTTGTTGGTTTGTTGTAATGGGAATTAGATAAATCTATTTTTTGTAACGATAATTTTAATTATATTTCGCCCCATCGGGGTCATTAGCATTAGCGTATGGCAGCGCCATACGAAACGTAATACAAAAAACATTAGCCCTGTAAGGGCGATAGCCGTCAGATATTATTTTGCTTGCGCCCTTACAGGACTTGCGTCATTCGGTAATCATTCCAGATGGCGCTGTCCTACGCTAATACTTGTCGCCCCGATGGGGCTAATACAAACCAATTTCGATCTAAAAAAATAAATGCGTACTGAATACTTACAAATCGCAAATATCTAATTTGCTAAAAAAATTCCGTGAACAGTTACATTATTTTTAATTTAGTTTTCAATAATATTCGTATTTGTTTTTACCAATATGCTGTTCGTATTTGAAATTCATTGTTGATTTAAAATCGTCCGAGCCTGTCTCGTCTGAAAGTTAGGCAGGCGAATGTAAACGCAAATTAAAGTACGAACAGTTTAAAACCCTTTACTGTTTTTTTAATCTAAATTTTTTAATCTATAATTATTTCTGGGTTATCGTCTTTATCGACTAGGTTTGGGGCGATGATTTCTTCTGGCGGTTTGTTTAGGGGACCGTGTATGAAGTTGAAGGTACGATTTTTTCCTGCTTTTTTTGCGGCTTGTAAAGATTTTTCTAGGCATTGGAACACTTCTGTTGTGGTTTGATTTCCTAGCGCTTCGGCAATTCCGCAAGTTAGTTGTAAATGAATTTCTTTGTTTATACTGTTGCAGATGAATTTTGTTTTTTCACAGAGTTGTCTTATTCTTTCGATTTCAGTAATAGTTTTTTGCAAGCCTGTATTTTGCGTTACGATTAAATAACAATTTCCGGTATAGATACCAACGAGATCGGATTTATCAAATTTACTTTCTAATGATTGTCCGAAAAATTTTAGAATATTGTCAGCCGGTTTTATTCCGTATTCGTCGTTTATTTCTCCAAATCTTACGAAGTCTAATAGAGCAAAAGCGAATTGTCTTGTTTGATGTCTTTTTTGTTGCCACCAATTGTGTATAGCCATTTCTAATCCGATACGACTTCTAATTCCTAGATGTTCGTCGATGAATAATTGCGGCGGTATGTTTTCGATGCGGTTTTCATAGAAGACGACGTTGATGTAAGTTTTATCTTGCAAGTCGCGCAACTTGTGTCTGGCAACTCTTAAACTTGCCAGTTCGCGTAATAGTCTGTTCGCTGATTCTATTGGCGATTGCGATTGACGTATTAGGTTAAGATTATTGAGCGTAGTTTCAACTTGCGCCGACTGTTCCATATTTGCATAGTCAACTTCTTCCGCAAGATAACGCAATTCGCCAAATTCATCTAACCTTTCCAACATCTGCTGCGAAATAGCCGCTTGCGTTTCAAGATAATTTTTACAATCGTCCTCTAACTCGCCGACAAATTGCGTAATATCATCCATCTCAATCGAACCTCGCAAACTACGTATCCGCCAGTCAAGTTCCGCCGCAAAACGACCGCTCTTCATCATCACCGTATTAAGACGCAACAACGACGTCTCAACCTGCTTGTCATTGACAAGCCACGACTCCGTCGTTTGATCGCCCAACATCTCCGCAATATCCTCGTCAAATATCTCCTGCTCCGGCAACATAAACGCTAAATCATCGTCTTGAACCTCAAGCAAATCGCCAACATCTGCCGCCGTAAACTTGTTCATTATCTGCTCAAGACCAACTTCCTCAACAACAGGTAACGGCGTCAATAGCTCAACCGGCGCCAAAACTTCAGACGACGCCGAATTATGCCGAAATTTACGAAGCAAACGACCAAACTCAAAATAAGGCAAACGATACGCTACACTCTCCGAAACAAATTTAATCGTCGATTGCGGAACTATCGCACGAATAATAAGCATAAAAGTTTCACCGCCGCTAGGATGACCCTTTTGAATCATAATCGCAACATTATATCCAATAAGAATACAAATCACAGCATTTGAAATTATTAACAATAACATTAAATTCATAAAAAATGCCCCAATAATTAAATGAAACTTCTAAAAAACACAAATTTATTTTTATTAACCACAGAGATCACAGAGGGAATTTTTAATTGCAGTCAAAACGTCATTTAATATTATATGTTGATTTTTTGATTTAAAATATTTTTTGATTTAAAATATTTTTAAAAAATTCTTCTCTGTGTAATCTGGGTATCTCTAAAAATTCATTTGTCCAGGTAGGCGGCGTTTCGCCCAGTGTTTAATTTTGGGCCGCATTACGTTTTTGGGCGCTAATAAATTTTATTACTTCACTAGGTCTAAAATAATTATATTTTAGACCTTGCGAATTATTAAAGTTTAATAATCGTTTCAC
>JAISLW010000452.1 GCA_031277105.1 Planctomycetaceae bacterium
AATAAAAAATTTTTCATAACAAAAATGTTCGTTTAGATTGGGCAATTTCATAAAGTAAACCGCTATCGATTTGTATTTTATTTTGCATTGACTGCTCCATTTTCATTGAAGTTGATTTAGTACATTTTCTTTTTGATAAGGTTACATAATATGCTGAACTCTAAATGTAAAACATACACTGTGTTTTATAAAGTTGGAGATTCATATATTAAAAGTATATATTCTTTCCGATTTAGCAGCAGAGTAATAATAATCGATTTTACAAGTTGGTAATGCTTTTTTAATAGCAATAGTTATCTCTATACCTTCGGTATCAAGCGCTTCTATTCTATCCTTATTGATAAAGTTTTCGTAATATGCTAATGCATATTTTTCAAGCCAATTACGTATGCGCTCAACTAATATCTTATCAAGTTTTAATTCATCGGGTCGAATATATTTATTTTCGCCAATATCTCTAATACCAGTTCCATTTAACATTCCGTCAATCACTAAATATCTCATAATTTAATTACACTTCTTTTACTGTGGTCTAAAAAATCTATGATTAATAATTCTATCCTTAAACAGCATTGTTTTATTTGATCGTTTGATCACAATTTAGCATATTCTTCAGGCGAAAGACCATCAAAAGGATCCCAATTAGCTTTCTCTGAAGGAATTATTTTACAATTATTAAAGTAACAAGAATCCCACCAGTCTTTAAATTTTTGTGAAGTTACTATCGTTCCACCAATACCTCTAATAAAAAAAACATCAGTACCATCCCACGTATTCTCATCAATAACAATACGTGAATAACGTATAATACCTCCTAGACGGCAGTAATTACATGTAGGTTGTTTACCAATTTCAAAAACAGATTTTGATTCTTTGTGATCCATTGCCGCACACCCATATTTAATTTTTGTTAAGTAATATTGTGGTGGATCGCCTAATGATTTTTTTTGTACACATGGTCGACAAAGAAATTTAACGATATTAACATTACCAATAAATTCAAGACCGGTAAAATTAGTTTTTTCAAAACAATCTTTAAAATAATTATCCACAATAATTATTCCTCCTGCTCCCATAACAACATTTCCATATTGTTTAGTGAACATCTCTAATTCAATGTTATAGGGAGGGAGCCATTCCTTTCCAGCATAATATTTACCACATTGAGGACATTGCGGAGCATGACCATAATTGCGTGTTGCAGTTAACCATTCAGTATCAGCATGCCCACATTCCGTCAGGAAATTGTTTTTCTTTAATATATAAAATTTCATAGTAATAAACATTCTACTTCAATGAATTAATCCAATTATCAAAATCTTTAGCAAATTCTGGAAAATGATTTGTTATATTTGGATTTTTGTAAAGTTTTTTAAGAAATTCGATGAATTCTTTTTCTGTTAAATCTGGTTTCTTTTTCAACCAATCCACAATTTTATCATCCAATTCTCTATGCCAATATTGATAGCCGCTATGAGATTGTCTATCAATTGCCTTTGTTATAAAATTACGATAATTATTCTTAAAATTTGAAGAGATACTTTCATTTTTATCTAATTCATTAAAAATTTTCTTTGAGATTGGATAAAGTAAATAAATCATTTCTGATATTGTAGCATTTCTTGGGCTAATTCTGCTGGAGAAACTCCAGGATAAAAATCACGATTTCTTTCTTCCGATGGAAATACTTTACAATTATTAAAATTACAAGAATCCCACCAATCTTTAAAGCTTTGTGAAGTTACTATTGTTCCGCCAATACCTCTAACAAAAAAAATATCAGTACCATCCCAAGTACTCTCATCTATAGAAATACTGGAATAACGCATAATCATACCTAAACGACAATAATCACATTTGGGTTCTTTACCAAGTTCAAAAGCAGAACCTGATTTTTCATGATCCATTGCCGCACAACCATATTTAATTTTTGTTAAATAGTATTGTGGCGGCGAACCCAATGATTTTTTTCGCACACCCATACGGCAGAGTAAATTAACGACTTCAACCTTATCTATAATTTCAAGACCCGTAAGATCAGTTTTTTCAAAACAGTCCTTAAAATAATCATCGACAATAATTCCACTTGATCCCATAACAACATTACCGTATTGTTTGGTGAACATTTCTAGTTCTATTTTATAAGGCGGAAGCCATTCCATTTTACCAAAAGATTCGCCACATTGAGGACATAGTGGAGCATCGCCATAATTACGGGTTGCTGTTAACCATTCGGTTTCTGCATAACCATGTTCTCTCTTATAATCATTTTTATCCAAAATATAAAAATTTGTCATTACTTCTCCTATTTAAGTGAATTAAACCACTTGACAAAATCACGCGCAAAGTCAGGAAAACGTTTGGCAAGGTCTGATTCATTATAAATTTTTTTCAAAAACACAATAAATTCTTCATCTGTTGTTTTATTGTGATTTTTCAACCAATCCACAATTTTATCATCCAATTCTCTATGCCATTGTTGATAGCCGCTATGAGATTGTCTATCAATTGCCTTTGTTATAAAATTACGATAATTATCCTTAAATTTTGAAGAGATACTTTCATTTTTATCTAATTCATTAAAAATTTTCTTTGAGATCGGATGATGTAATTGACCTGTGAGTTTTGTTGTATTTTTTCCAGCATCAACAATTTCATCTCCGTATTTAATTGCTTGTTCTGCGATTTCTTTTCCTGTTTTGGCGGCTGTTGCGCCTGCTTTAATGCCATCGCCGATAACAGGTATCGCCGCAACCATACTTAATGCCGACTCGCTATAATTACCACGAGATAAATGAATGCCGCCGTTGACCGGATCCGTAACTACTCCTATCGGCGTAAAACCGGCTACATCTAAAGTCGTTTGAATATTATCAAGATTTTGAGAATATGCAGGTCCTATCTCCTCAAAAAATATTGCGCCAAATTCAAATATTTGTCCTATTACCGATTTAGGCATTTGACGAATACCAGAAGTATTACCACTAGCGGGTTGCGATGGTAAGTTGGTATTAATTGTAAATGACTGATCAGGTAATTCAGGTACAACAAAAAACTCGCAGCCTTTAAATGTAGGTATTTCATCAACGGCATTTGTTAATTTCGGTCCATCAATTGCTATAAGATAGGAAGGCGTATATTGGGAAAACGGGTTTTCAAGATTGTCAGCCTCAATATTTGTTACGTCATTTGGTGTTGTAGTTGTTTTATTGTAGTTATTTTTTGCGCCGTTATCGGTAAAATTATTGTAACGAATATATGGATAGACGTTTTCGTAATTTTGACCGAATCCGTTTGTTGTTACGTTGTCGTCGTAATCGAAAATGGTTGTGGTACTTTCGTTATTATATGCGTCGCTGTATGAGTGTCCTCC
>JAISLW010000543.1 GCA_031277105.1 Planctomycetaceae bacterium
CTAAAATAATTATATTTTAGACCTTGCGAATTATTAAAGTTTAATAATCGTTTCACACGTATTGCGATGTTTCGGCGAAACATCGCCTACCTTTTTACAAAAAAATGAATTTTTAGAGACGCCCAAATTTATTTTTATTAATCACAGAGACACAGAAATCACAGACCAACGGATCGCAAGCGTCTCGCCTGCATTTTGCCGCAATGCAAACAAAAAGGCGGTTGAGATATTAAACCTCGCTCATTTGCGGTTGAGGACAACCGCTTGCAGGCGAGACGCCTGCAAGCCGACATTTTTTGTAACAATAAATATTTGTCCCGTTAGGGACAAGATGTTGGGAGAAAAAAATGATACGATTTTTTAGCGTCCCGTTAAGGACGCAATAAAGGTTAAGGTTGTATTTACATGTTGTCCCTAGCGGGACAAATATATTTTTGACGTTGCTTTTCTACCAACATGTTGTCCCTAACGGGACAGAAATGAATTTTTAGAGACGCCCAGAAATTAAACCTCGCTCATTTGCGGTTGAGTACAACCGCATGCAGGCGGGACGCCCGCGATCCTGGGATGCAGGCGTTTCGCCTGCGAACCTGAAGGAACACAGGCGAAATACTTGCGATCCTGAAATGCAGGCGAGACCAACGGATCGCGGGCGTCTCGCCTGCACTTTGCCGATAGGCAAACAAAAAGGCGGTTGAGATATAAACCTCCCTCATTTGCGGTTGAGTACAACCGCTTGCAGGCGGGACGCCCGCGATCCTGGGATGCAGGCGTTCCGCCTGCGAATCTGAATGAACCCAGGCGAAATGCTCGCGATCCTGAAATGCAGGCGAGACCACCGGATCGCGGGCGTTTCGGCACGGTGTTTAATTTTTTTAGCCGCCTACCTGGATAAATGAATTTTTATAGACGCCCTACTTAAATATTTCTTCTAATTTTTCTTGAAGGTATTGACCACGTGCGTCTGCGTCGATGATTTTGCCCTCTTTATCAATTAACAACATCGTCGGAACGCCTTGAATTCCGTAAAAATCACCTTGTTTTGGTTGTCCGGCTTTTTCGGTTAATGTTTCCAAAATAATCGGCCATGTGATTTTTTCGTCTTGCACAAATTTTTTTACTTTTTTAACAATTGAGTCAGTAGTATCGCCGCGTTCCCAAATATAAACCGAAACAATTTCTAAACCTTTGTCTTTATATTTTTCATAAGCCGAAATCAAACCTGGAATCTCGCCTTTACAAGGACCACACCACGTCGCCGTAAATTTGACAATAACATATTTTCCGCGTAAAGCATTCCAATCAAAATCTGCATTGTCAATTGTTTTCCCGTACAGTTTTAAATCATTACCTTGCAAAGTAAGATTAGACGCTTCAATTTGTTCCAATACGTCTTTTTTTATTTTTTCGTCTAGCGTATTTTCTGACGACCTAACATAGTCGGCTAATTCACGAATAAATTTATGAAAAAAACCAACATCGTTTTTAACAACATTATCGGCGTATATTTTTGCTTTTTGCAAACCCGCACGAACCACTTCTTTATGAGTAACAAAAGGTTTGTTAAGCCATTTTTTTAATTCGCTTTTAAATTTATCAAAATCATTACTGTTTTTTAAATTGAATTGGTTGACAATTTTTTGGAATTGATCGTCGTAGATAACGGAACGAAAATTTTCATCAGCTTCTAATTTCTTTGTTAATTTGTCCAACTCTTCTTGCGATCCTTTTTCTCCGGCTTTTGCCAAAAAAGTCAGCGCCGCAAATTGATTCTGGTAGCCTTTCTTTTTTTCAACGTCTGTTTTGGCAATCTCTAAAATTCTTTTACCGGCTTTAAGACGGATTTCAAATATCTCAATTGTGTACAATCTGACAAGAGCATTCGAATACCACTTGTCCACATCATTCACTGTTTTTGCATCTTCCAGTGAAAGTGTTTTTTCTTTTGGGGCGTTTACTTCTTGACCCGCAACAGCAAAGGTTACGAAACTAAACGCAAACAGAATCATAAACGAAAAGGTATTTCGTTTCATTTTTTTTTCCTTTCAAAAAATTTGTGTTTGGAATAAAGAACGCTTATTAAACGGTTTGTACTTGAATTGCGTTTATATTCGCCTGCCTAACTATCGGATGGCAGTTGTTTTGCGATTTAAATTGCTACATTTCAAGTACGATCAATATACGTTCATTAAAATTGGTTTTTATACAAACTACTTTTACTTACGTAATGTCTTTGGCAAAGTTGGCATTTTCTTTTTTTCTTCCGATGGGCTGGGAGGTTCTACAATGATTAAAATATCTGTAATCTTTTTTTGAACGTCATACTCTATACCTGAAGTTTTTGACGAACTAAATTTTTTTGCAATAAGATACGTTATTTCAGGAAATGGATTTTTGAGCAAATCATCGGCGTACTTTTCATCCAAAGCGCCGATGATGGCAACTTTGTAATGACCGGCAGGAATGCCTTCTCCATCTTTTACCATGCCCATACGAAAAGTACCATCTTCGCGAATATTAGCGGTAAACGTATGTTGTTCGTCTTCAAATGCAACTTTTCCTTTGTGAAGCGGCGTTCCATCAGGAAATGTAACTTTCCCCTCAACTTTGATTTGTCCACACCCAACTGCGAACAATAGTAACATTAGCAAAGAAAATACGAGTTGACTTTTCATATAATTTCTATTATTTGTAATTTTAATTTTTTAATTTTGTAATATCTGTAATCGTTCCATTGATTGTTCAAAGAAACGTAAATATTATTATGTAAAATTGGTTTAAATTTAATGTTTGAGTTTATGACAATTTTTATTTTTACTGTATTGAGATTGGATGTTCGTCTTGTGGAGTTCCTGCATATCTCAATATTTCCGTATTGATTGTTGCTGACAAGGAATGAACGGAACCGTCGCCTAATTGGAAGTTGGCAACTCCGGCATGACAGCCGCCCCATTGCGGAACGTCTCCCAATTTAGGATTTGTTGATTCATTGGCTTCCATCGGACTTTTAGCAATATATGCGGTATGCGTGTTATCGTACACAAAACGTGCGTAAGGCGGATAATTATACTGATTCGCGTAGATAGAAATATAAGAACAATCCCATCCGGCGTCTACAGGCATTCCAGAGGAACTCGTAGCACAAATGCCAACTTTAGATGACGGAATATGTTTTTCGCCTATCAAAATTTGATTACTCAATCCGTCTGAAATATATGAAAAATCATTGCGCGGCGCCCAACTATTAAGTTGTTGCGGTAATGATGAAGTTCCATAATAAAACAAAAACGGACTTACGTTTTCGGGATAATCCATCCACGAATGAACCGGCCAATATAATTTAGCGTCATCGGTATTGGTAATATAAACAGTAGCGTAATCGCCTAAAGGTCCCGGCGTAAAATATTGATTTGAGGTAAAATTTTTGACAATATTTGTACTGCCTGAACGCCGCGAGGGGCATCGATAAATTGAGACCGATCCAAATGCTTTTCGGTCTTCTTCGGTAAGATTTGTATCGTCTGCATGCGTACCGGTACCGTTCCACCAAGTCGCATCTACGGGCGCCGTAAATGAAGTCATTGTTGTTCCTGATCGTCTGCCTTTATTGGAAACAATTTTTTCATAAAGCGCTGATTGTTCCATGTAAGGATAAAGTAAAACATGGTACGAACTCCTCACATTGGTACCCATAAGAAAAAGTTGATTTGTCTGAAGATGCATCGGAGGCAATCCTTGTAGTGAATCGTGAAAGTTATGTACAGCCAATCCTTGTTGTTTCAAATTGGAGTTACATTGCATTCTTCGCGCCGCTTCACGCGCAACTTGAACAGCAGGCAACAAGATTGCAATTAATAATCCAATAATCGCAATTACTACCAAAAGCTCGACCAACGTAAAACCCAAAAATACAAGAGTTTTTTTAGAGGAGAAACCGAAAGTTTTATTGAAAAAATTATCTTTACGGTAATTTTTTGCGAATTTGTTCTTTTCTACCCCCCCCCCCCCTTACCTATTTTAACATTTTCTTCGTCTATTTTAACATTTTTATTCTCTATTTTGACTTCGGCAGAAAATGAACCGGAAACTGAATTTGTTTTTTTCATTATTTTTTCTCCTAAATTAAATTTGTTTTGGACGGTTTTTTGTTACAAAAATTTAACCTCAAATCAACAAATATACGCCCGCTAATAAAATCATATAAACCAGCGAAATATAACGGTTAAATTACTTGAATTATATTTGTTTGCAAACCGTATGCCAAAGAAAAAACTGCTTTGCGTTTTTGCTGTTTGCAATAAGAAAATTAAAATTATGAAAAATAAAATATATTCAAAAATTCATTTGAATTATATTTTTTTTTGATTATCTGCCAGAAATAAAAATATGATTTTTTTTAGTCGAAAAAAAAATTAAAATATCATTTTTACAATTTATAATTTCTAATTTAACCTTTAAATATGATAGCCGTCATATTTGGTCGTCAAATATCACGGCTCATTGTCGCTACCAAATAATTAAACGTCTCTAAAAAATCATTTTTTACAAAAAATGAATTTTTAGAGATACCCTAAATTTATTTTTTTTGTCGCTATAGTTTCGAGGAAGTTTTTATCGTGTTCTACGAAGATCAATGTTGGTTTATATTCTAGGATGAGATTTATAATTTGCGTTCTTGATATGACGTCAATATAGTTTAGCGGTTCGTCCCAGACGTATAGATGAGTTTGTTCACAAAGCGTCGCGGCAAGCAATATTTTTTTCTTTTGTCCGGCGCTTAAACCCGACATATTATTTTCATAATCGCCTCTTGAAAAACCCAATTTGTGTAAAATTGCTTTCAATAAACTTTCATCTATCCGGCGTTGCTCAATAAGATTTTTCAAATCGCCGCTTAAAAACGCCGCATCTTGCGGCAAATAAGATATTTTTAATTTTTGCGGAATACGACAAAATCCTTTATACGGAATATCTTGTCCCACAATTAATTTTAATAAACTTGATTTTCCACATCCGTTTTTCCCACAAATCGCAACCCTGTCGCCGGCATTGACCGCAAACGTAACGCCTTCAAATAACGGCATCGCATCGTATTGGACTACTATATTTTCCAGATCGGCGTATCGCTCCGAATGAAATCGCAACGGCATAATTGAAAGTTTTTCCGCTAATTCCGTATTTTTGAATAACTGCTGTTTTTGTTCTAGCGCCTTTTGTTTTCGGTCGTCGAATGTTTTTGATCGTTTCATTATTTTTGCGGCTTTGCGTCCGATGTATCCGCTATCGACGGGACCGTTTCCGTATTTTTCTTTTTCGGTTTTATTTGACCAATTCGCAGATTGTTTTGTCGCATCTTGCAAACGGCGTATCTCTTTTTTAAGTTTAATATTTTCAGCGTTCTCAAATTGGTCGCGGTAACTTTGATTAAGTTGCCAAGTTGAAAAATTCCCATGCGTCAACTCAATATCGTTACGATTAATCGACAAAATATGATCGACGCTTTTATCCAATAAAACGCTATCATGCGAAACAAGAATAAATCCGCTTTTCTTGCTCAAATAACCGCCAACAACTTCACGCCCCTCAAGATCAAGATGATTTGTCGGCTCGTCAATTAACAAAAAATAATTATCGTTTAGAAAAAGTATCGCAAGCATTATTTTTGTCTGCTCGCCGCCGCTCAACGTTCCAAAAGAACGTCCTAAAACTTCGTCCGATATTTTTAATAACGATAATTCACGCTCAAATCGCCACGTCTCAATCACGCCGCTCTGCTCGGCTATTTCAAGCGTTGTCAAATTCGTATCCCGAACAACATAAGGAAAATATCCACAAGAAACAGACGACTCAATTTTACCCTCGCAAACAAGATCGCCCAACAATAATCGTAACAACGTCGTCTTGCCACGACCATTGCGACCAATCAAACCAAGCCGCCAACGCGTATCAATCTGCAACGAAACATTAGAAAATATCGAAGCCCCGCCATCGTAAGCGAAACTCATGTTGATAATATTGATAATTGACATATTAAAATTTTTGTAACCTTCGCAAAAAATTAAGCGCTAGTCAACTTCTAAAAACCACAAATTTATTTTTATTAACCACAGATGACACAGAGAACGCAGAGGAAATTTTTAATTGGAATCAAAACGTTATTTAAAATTATATTGGCTTTTTGATTTAAAATATAAAAAAAATTATTCTCAGTGAACTCTGTGTTCTCGGCGGTTAATAAATAAAAAACTGGTTTTTAAACTATTCGTACTTGAGTTTGCGTTTACCTTCGCCTGCCTAGCTTTCGGACGGCAGGCTTTGACGCTTTTAAATCGCTGAATTTCAAGTACGAGCAGTATAGA
>JAISLW010000104.1 GCA_031277105.1 Planctomycetaceae bacterium
ATCCGTCTTGACATTCATAAATGTACCAAGATTTAATTTCCTAGTCTTTGGTTTGGGCGAAGCATCTTTAGGCGAAGTAGTCGAATGTTTAATCATCGTTCTAATTTTAGGTTAAATTTGAAAAAAAACATAAGTTATAAACAAGCATGTTTCATTTTGCGCAACAAAAATATCATCATGCCAAACGGCTATTAATATAACGCACCAAACTTCTTTTTCAACTATGCCTTGCTTGTTGTTCAACGTTTGTTTCATATCTTCTCAAAAAAATTATCTGCCCATAATTTTAAACTGTTCGTATAAGTATAAAATGTATATTCCATAATTGACAAACCAGTGATATGATTATACTATTCGCATTTGTAACCGTTCACGAAAATTTGTTTATTAAATTACGTTTTGGCAATTTTTTGAGGGATACGTGATACAATTTTTTTATAACAAAAAACTGTTATCTAGCTTTCTAAAAAACTCCTCCCTATCCCCTACTCACTACTCACTAAAATTTAGCGCTTAAAATTTCCGTGAACGGTTACTCGCATTTTATACTGCTCGTACTTGAAATTCATTGAGGTATCTCTAAAAATTCATTTGTTCAGGTAAACGGCGTTTCGGCGAAACGCCGCAGTAGAGTTTACGACATCGATAAATTTTATTATTTCACAACGTCTAAAATACATCTATTTTTACACGTTATAAATTATTAAAATTTAATAATCATTTTACGCGTACTGCGGCGTTTCGGCGAAACGCCGCCTACCTTTTTGCAAAAAAAGAATTTTTAGAGACGCCCAACCTCAATAAACAATGTCCGATGTAAATGTTGATAATTTTTGTAACGAAAATTCAGCCGCCGATAAAGTGCGGCTTTTTCCACATGCGCCGGGCGTTTATTTGATGAAAAATGCCGCACAACACGTGATTTATATCGGTAAAGCAAAAGACTTGAAAAATCGCGCAAGCTCTTATTTTCATAAAAGCGCAATAGACGACCCGCGAACCGCAGCATTTGTCCCCGAAATCGCCGATATAGATTATATCCAAACAGAAAGCGAAGTTGACGCTCTCTTGCTTGAAGCACGACTCATCAAAGATATACAACCCAAATATAACCGCGACCTAAAAGATTCAAAAACATTTCCATATCTCCAAATCCGAACCCGCGAACCCTTTCCCAGAGTCGAAATAACACGGACGCCAAAAGAATTCGGGACGCGATTATTTGGTCCATTTACACATTCTAGCGGCTTGCGCGGCGCTATAATCGTCTTGCAAAAAATATTTAAGTTCAGAACATGTTCGCTTGACGTTAAACCTAACGACGACCGGTTTCGCTGTTTTCGACCTTGCATTTTATATTCGATAAACCAATGTTCCGGCGCATGCAATTTTCGCATAACTTCAGCCGACTATCGAAAAAATATACGCCGCTTAATCAGATTTCTTGAAGGTAATAAAAAGGCTTTAATCGCTAGTCTAAAACAAGAAATGAAATTAGCGTCCAACGAGCGTAATTACGAAATCGCCGCAGAATTACGCGACCAGATACACGATCTCGAAACGCTAAATAAACACGGAAATATCGAAACGCACGTCCAACCCGAAGCATTTGCTATTGATCCGCGTCGCGGCGTTTTGGGATTAAAAAAGATTTTCAAATTGGAAGGAATACCTCGCACAATTGAAGGAATTGATATTGCTCATATTGGCGGCAGCGATATGGTTGCAAGTCTTGTTTGCTTTACGGACGGATTGCCGTTCAAGTCAGGATATAGACGTTATAAAATAAAAAGCGTCAAAGGCGTCGATGATTTTGCATGTATGGTTGAAGTTGTTACGCGACGATTTGCGGACGACAATAATCCGCCGCCGGATATTTTGTTAATCGACGGCGGCAAAGGTCAACTAAACGCCGCATTGTCAGCGCTAAAAAGAACAACCTTACAACCAAAATTAGTTATTTCTTTGGCAAAAAAAGATGAAGAAATCTATATCCCAAATCAAGACGAACCACTACGACTAAACCGCCGCTCATTCGCATTAAGACTCCTACAATACGTAAGAGACGAAGCACACAGATTCGCACAACATTATCATCACATCTTGCGAAAAAACAGATTCACAAAATAAATGTAACAAAAAATCGTTAGGTAACTTCTACAAATCACTAATTTATTTTTATTAAACACAGAGACCACAGATGAAATTTTTAATTGAAATCAAAGCGTTGTTTAATATTATAATTGACTTTTTGATTTAAAATATTCTAAAAAATTATTCTCTGTGATCTCTGGGTTCTCGGTGGTTAAATAAAAAAATGGCGACCGTTCACGGAAATTTGTTTGTTTATTAAATTACGCTTTGTCAATTTTTTAGGGACAAGTGGGACTGGAGGGACAAGTGGGACAATTTTTTTATAACAAAAAATTGTTATCTAATTTCTTAAAAAAACTACTCATTATCACCTACACCCTAACCCTACAATCTATCGAAAATCTATCGCTTAAATTTCCGTGAACGGTTACAAATTAGATCTGTTAATTTTTTCTTCTTGCGGCTTTATTTTGTTTTCCGCAAATTGCTGTGATTTCTTTTATTGACAAGTTATATTTACCGGCTAATTCTTTTAAGTTTACGCCGTTTTTGTATGCTGTTATGATTGCTTTTACTTCTTTTCCGGCGGGTTTGTTTGATATTTTATCTGATTTTATATTCGGCGCCGCCAATTTATTTTGGGCGCAATAATAAGCCAACGAACTCTTAACCAACGGTGAAGATATTCCTAACGTTTTGGCAATATCGACGTATTTTTTTCCTTTTTGTCTATATTCAAATATTACTTTTCCGCGAGCGAGCATATTTGTTTTTCGCAACAAGCTTTTTGCCGATCTACGTTTTTCTTGCAATACCGGCGTTTTAGGAAATTCTTTATTGTAATTTTCCAATAGTTGACTTATCCGCGACCGCGTCAAACCGCCTTCCAAAACGCCAATCTCACGGCAAGTTAAACCTTGGCGCCACATATCGGCAAGCCGCACCAATCTCGCAATACGTTCCGCTTTTTCTTTTTGCCTAATTGCGAGGTTTCTTTCCTTTTTCTCTTGTAATTTTTGTAACCGTAATTTCCGCTTCATCAATTTTTCATTTTGCCTCATTTCATATTTTTGCGTTTTCTCGTCGGGCGTTGGCAATTGATGTTTTAGACTGTATAAATCATAGCCCCGCGAATGAATCAACGTATAAATTGAGCCTTTATTTACGTTGAATGCCTTTGCGACGCTCTCTACGGATTCGCGTTTTTTTAAACGAGTTAAAATCTTCTTAACATCAGAATCTTTCCACATAATTATTTCAGTTTTGTTAAATTTAGGTAACTTCTAAAAACCAGTTTCTTATTCAATCGCCGAAAATGCAGAGTTCACAAAGAAATTTTTTTTAATATTTTAAATCAAAATGTCAATTTATAATATTAAATAACATTTTTACGGCAATTAAAAATTTTCTCTGTGTTCTCTTTGTCCTCTGCGGTTAATAAAAATAAATTTGCGTTTTTTAGAAGTTCCATTTAGGTTACAGGTCAATCGCGTCTATCTTGATATGCGGATTATGCAAAATATCAGATTTATAAAAAAATAAAAATAGACGGATACGTCAAATCGTGAGGAACAACAAAAAAATTTTATTAAAATGCACGTATTAAAATTTCAGTTACGTTGACGAAATTATTGATTATAGAGTTCTTTTTTGCGATCTTTACGCCGTTGAAATTCTAAATACGATCTGCATATTATTTTCATTTTCTCTTTGCTCTCACTTTACACGAAATACATTGTAACAAAATATAAAATTACGGCAATATCTACCCCAAATAACATTAACAACTACGCAAAAAAACGTAAACGATCAATGTTAAAATTCAGAATGCAAACAGAGCGTCAGGGTTTAATATTGTAGGATGAGACTTGTAATTTTACGCAAATAGATTTTGGCAATATTTAAATTGTTCGCCCGTTAATTTGCGTTTCCAGCAAGTGGGACATGAGGGACAAGTGGGACAATTTTGGTAACAAAAAGTAGAGAATGAACGCAGGCGTCTCGCCTGCAAGTTGTCGAAAGGCAAACAAAAAACTGTTATCTAGTTTTCTAAAAAAACTACTCCCTATCCCCTACTTCCTAACCCCTAAAATCTATCGCTTAACTTTTCGTGAACGGTTACGTAGATTTTAAGTTATTGCTTTTGCGGGGCAGATATTTTTGCACATTTCGCAACCGGCGCATAGAAATTTATTTATACGTATTTTTCCGTTTTGTTGTTTTTCCAGTCCTGGGCAACCAAGTTTAAGACAAATTCCGCATTTGCGGCATGACGAATCTTCAACATTAAGCGGTTCGCCTACCTGCTTGCGTAGATGCAACGGGCATGGCGATTTGGATACGATAAGCCACGACTCGTCCGAATTGATCGCCTCGTCTATTGTTGCCACAACATTCGCAACGTCTCGCGGATTGACCGTTCTAATATTTGCAATCCCGCACGCCTTGCCTAACTCCTCTATCGATACCGCTATCGTCGCTTCGCCCATCAACGTCTTGCCGCTGCCCGGATTATCTTGATGCCCCGTCATTGCCGTAATACGATTGTCAAGCACAATAATCGTCGCATCGCCCTTGTTATACGATATGTCAAGAAGTCCCGTTATACCAGAATGAAAAAAAGTCGAATCGCCAAGCATACCAACTACTTTTCGTTTATTACCGCTCTTTGACATACCATGAGCCAACGAAACGCCGCCGCCCATACAAAGTATCGTGTCAAGACGAGATAACGGAGGAAATACGCCAAGACTATAACAACCAATATCACCAGTTACAACTACATCAAAACGACCAAGCGCATAAAATATTCCCCGATGAGGACAACCAGGACAAAGCACCGGAGGACGACCAGGCAACTCCGGCAATTCCGGTAATTCAAAATTGACACCTTTGTCAACTTCATTAACTTTGTCAACTTTATCAACAATGTTAATTTTATTAACCGCGTCAATTTCATCAGAACACAAATCAGACTCAACCGAATTATTATCATTTGATTCAAGCCTGTTATTTTTTTGATTGTCGTTGTTTTTTTGGCAAATATTTTTTTGTTTACCTTCAATTGCACTGCGACGGGCAAAAAGCAAGTCTGGCGAAAGTTCGCCTATTGCTGGAATTACGCTCTTGCCAACGCACGAAATCCCTAACGCCTTTATATGCTCTTCCAAAAAATCCTCAAGTTCCTCAATCACCACAAGACGCTTTACCCGCGACGCAAATTCAAAAATCAATTCATCAGAAAACGGAAACGATACGCCAAACTTTAACGTTGACGCATTAGGAAAAACTTCGCGAACATATTGATACGAAATACCCGACGTAATAATACCAAAATTATCATCGCGCATTTCAATTTTATTTACTCCCAAATCAACCAACTCGCCGCTAATACGATGAAGCCGCTCCTCTACTTCTAATCGCATTCGCCGCCCCCAAATCGGCACCGGAACAAAACGCGGCGGGTCTTTCTCAAAATTTATTTCGCGTCCCGATTCCTCACGCTCGCAAACTTGAACAAGACTACGCGAATGAGAAATCCTTGTCGTAGTACGCAACATTGCCGGAGTTTTACACGATTCAGACAACTTGATCGCAAGTTTAACATACTCTTTCGCCTCCGCAGAATCAGACGGTTCAAAAACAGGTATTTTGGCAAATTGAGCGTAACGTCGCGAGTCTTGCTCGTTCTGCGAAGAATGCATTCCCGGATCGTCCGCAACAACTACAATAAAACCGCCAACAACGCCAATATAACCTAACGTCATAAGCGGATCAGCCGCTACGTTCAAACCTACATGTTTCATTGTCGTTATTGCTCTGCCGCCCGCAAAAGAAGCCCCGACCGAAGCCTCAAACGCTACTTTTTCATTGGGAGACCATTCCGCATAAATTGTATCGGAATATTCCGAAGCAATCGCTTCAAGTATCTCTGTCGATGGCGTGCCGGGATAACCGCTCGCAAATGTTACGCCGGACTCAAACGCCCCGCGCGCTATTGCTTCGTTGCCGGAGAGTAAAATAATTTTTGATCCAGTTTCCACAAATTTATCCGCCCATAAAAAATTTTAAACTGTTCGCAATTCAATTTGCGTTTATTGCCGCCTGCGTTGTTTTCGGACGACAAAATGTTACGCTTTTAACATCACTAAATTGCAAGTACGATACGATAAATACGCCACGCATAAAAAAGAACAAAAAAGAATTGTCTTGTCAAGAACGTCCGCCCCAAAAAAGCGGAAGGCAAGGGAGTCGAACCCTCAACCGGTTTCCCGGCACCTGATTTCGAGTCAGGCTGCTCACCAATTCGCATACCTTCCAATTATACGCATCGTACTTGAAATTTATCTTTGATGTAAAAGCGTAAAACCTGCCGTCCGAAAATTAGGCAAGCAACGCTAAACGTAAATTCAAGTATGAGCGGTTTAAAAAATTTCAACAAATTTTAAACGGCAAATAACAACGCCGCAAAAAAACTCCGTCAAAATTAAGACGCAATATTCTAATACTTTTTTACACTATAACAAGGGGGACAAATTGAGAACAAATTCTAATGCGGCACAAAATTAAACGCAACGCCGAAACGCCGTTTACATGTACAATTAAATTTTTAGAGACGCCCCAATGATTTGCAAGTACGAACAGTATAAACGTAAAAACCCGTCAAAACTTTACCTCAAAACAAAAAAATCTTTTAATCTGCATAATCTGTAAACAACAAAATTTTGAAAAATTTTTTAAAGTAACAACCGTGTCCTTTGCGTTTGCACTTGATCTTTTAAAATGTTCGGATTTTAATTTGCGTTTACCTTCGCCTGTCTAGATTTCGGACGGCAGACTTTCACGTTTTTTACATTGGGGAATCTCAAAATACAAACAATATAATTTTAAATTTAAAATACCCTCTTGACAAAAACGCCGTCCTTACTATCCTTACTGCGATTACCGCTCGTACTTGAAATTCATTGATTCAAAAGCGTAAAAGTTTGTCGTCCGATATTAGGCATG
>JAISLW010000123.1 GCA_031277105.1 Planctomycetaceae bacterium
TTAATCTCTATTGCGGCGTTTCGGCGAAACGACCGCCTACCTTACAAATGAATTTTTAGAGATGCCCAATTACTATTATCGTTACAAAAAACAATTACTCCTGCTGAATGCTTACAAACAATTACTCACTACTTCATGCATTCTATCCCTTAAAACCTAACGCTTAACTTTTCGTGCGGGGTTACAATTATTTAATTTGTTGTGTTTTGATAAAAGTATTTAGGATTCTTTTTATGATTTCTAGTTCTTTGTCGTCGTATTTTTCGTTATTAAATCGAAAGACGGCGATTTTGACGTAATTGTTTGTTTTTGTTTGCGAGTTTATTTTATCGATTAATTTTTTGATTTCATTTTTTGATTTTTGTTTATCGTAGGCGTTATTTTCGAGGTCGTTGATTAGATTTTTTTCTGCGAAGAATATTTCAAAATTATTTAGTTTTAGTTCGGTGATAGTTTTGTTTATGAATTTTGATTTTTCGATATTTTGTTCTTTTAATTTATCAAATTCTTCTTCTAATATTTTTCGCGTAGATTTTTCAAAATAATCTCTATCAATGTTTGGCGTTTTTTCTTTTGGCAATTTGAAGTTTGTCGGTTTTTCGTTTAGTACGCGTTTTAGCCATTCTTCTGGGTATGCCGATGCTTCGTTTGGGTATTTTCCTTCGGTTGTTCTTACGTAGCCGTCGTTATGTTTAGTGAAAGTATCGACGGCGAGTTTTTTCCATCTTGCGGCGACGAGTTCTGCTTGAGCGACGCTATAATCGGTCAAGTATTGTTTTGACAGTTCTGGATTTGTTTTGTAAATTTCGGCTGCGGTTTTTTCGACCGGTTTTTGCAAGTTGAAAAATTTTGTTTCTAATTCTTTTTGTACTTTGATTATATCTGGCGTTATTATTGAGTATTTCAAGTTAGCGTAATTTGAGAGTAGATTTGTTACCCACCATGCGCTATCCCATGAAAATTCGCGTATAGAACCGATGGCGAATGATTTTGGCAATTCCGTTATTCCGCAATATAAGGGGAAATAACATGTCAAAAAAGAATCGTCGACGCCGTACCAAAGTATGCCGCCGATGTGGTCGGGCAAGTTGGCGCGGGATTGTGTTACGATGGAGAAGCCGGTTTGTTGTGTTGAGATTGGTCTTTCCCAAGCGTATTCGTTGTCGTCGTCTTTGACTTTCCAATAAAGCGGTCGCCAGCGTCGAGGAGTTCCGTAATTTCCCGCGTCGATACCTTTTGTCATATCGAAATCTGTATTTTCGTAGTTGTCTCTCATTAGCGCCATTATGTCGGCGACTGATAATTTTTTATCCGGTTTAATTGACCATGAATAAGGCGTTGCGTTTTCTTTTCCTCTGTGATAATCGGGCGAAAGTTTTTGCGACGGCGCTGCGCGGTTAAATATACTCCAGACGCGGCTTTCGCAAACTCGTTTTGATTTAGCGTCAATTTTCCCGTAAACGTCGTCGAAACGAAACGGTTTGCCGGAATTAGGATCGTATAATTTTTGTTCGACGGCAAATTTTTTAATATTATCAGAATAGAAGCAATTATCGGGGTCTTTAGTTTCTGGTATTTCGCCTATTCTTGCTTGATTTGCGTGTGCTGAGATTTCGCCGTCGGGTATGCGTTTTGCGACCCAGACGGCGTTATTGCCTTTGCTTAATTCCCGTACTCCGGCGCCAACTATTTCAAATACCCACGCTTCGTTTTTATCGGCAATTGAAATCGATTCTCCAACGTCTGAATATCCGTATTCATCAACTAAATCAATCATAATTTTGATGGCTTCGCGTGCGGTTTTTGCGCGTTGCAAGGCGAATGTAATTAGCATGGGATAATTTATTGCGGCTTTGGGGTTGACCAGATCGTCGTGTCCGCCGAATGTAGTTTCGGCAATTGCGAGTTGAAATTCGTTTATGCAACCTTGACGTGGAAAATGGTCGCCGTGACTTGAGCCGGGTTCCCAAATTACGCCGAGAACTTGGTAAGTATGCGCCGCTTGTTTAATTTTTATTTCCGCGTGGTATTCGTTTTCAGGTATGATAATTACAGCGTCGGGTTTGTGGTCTTTGGCGGGAAAAATACTTAATTGCGGAAAAAATCCGGCAGAATCAGCCGTGTAAGTTATGGAAACAGAGCCGTCAACCGATGCGCCTTTCGATACAAGAATATTTGTACAAGAAAAAACAGGAAACGACATAAAATTTGTCAGACTTATTGCAAAAGAAAGCCAAATTAAAACGGCGAAATTATATTTTATTGTTGCGAGGTTAAGTTTAAGGTAATTTTGTTTTGCTGTCATTTTTAAATTCTGGTTATGATTGGTTAAGGTTTAAAGTTATTGGTAAATATTTAACTTGTTCGTAATTGACATTGCGTCTAGCGTTGCCTGCCTAACTTGCGGACGGCAAACTTGAATAGCCGGATAGTTGTATCAAACTTTTAAATTTTTTCAATAGACGTTGCGGCGTTGTAAAAAAGGTAGGCGGTGTTTTGCCGCTGTGTTTATTTTTTGGGCCGCAATGGAGTTTATGTTATCAATAAATTTTAATAATTCTAAAGCCTAAAATATGTTTATTTTAGACGTGTGACGTATTAAAATTATTGATTGTATAAACCGTAATGCGGCGTTTCGGCGAAACGCCGCCTACCTGGACAAATGAATTTTTAGAGATACCCCAGAAAAATTAGGTTAAAATGAGGTTTGTTAAAGAGCGTATAAAATTTTAGAGAAACATCGAATGACTGATCGTTTCTTTCCAAGATGAATTTTTGAACTCAATAAAAAAATCTCTCCTCTGTGTTCTCTGTGTTCTCTGTGGTTAATAAAAACGGCTCTGTATTTTTTGAAATTTGTTTTTTGGTTTGATTGGTTGTTTTTGTCTGTGTCAAGTTTTTAGTAATTTTAATTGTGAAAAATAAAATTTTAATTAAAATTTTATGAAACGGTATTCAATCTTTTATCGGGCTAAAATTGGATGAAATTAGCAGGACATTTTGCCGTCATAGTATTTAATTTGACCATATTGTTCGGTATTGTTTCAGTAGTGATTGTGTTTTAGATTGTGGTTGTTGTGGTGAAATTTTTATATTTTGTCAAGATTGAGAAAATTTTTGTTATGAAAAAATTTGACGTAAATATTATCGGGGCGGCGTTGAAAAATTGCAATGTAGTATATAGTGAAAAAGTAGAATAATATTTTATTAAGATTGTTGTGTGATTTTATTGTTTGTTGGTATAGTTTTGTTTTTCGGTTATTTTGGTCAGGCGTAAATTGTTGTGATTTTGTTTTTTGGCGTTGTATTATTTTTTGACTTTTTTTGGAATTATGTTTTTATTTTTGTTAAATTGTTGAGTTTATTTTTGGATTCGATAAAAATAACGGTTGCATGTTGTGGGATTGGTTTTGTTCGTTTGGCGTTGTGTTGCGTATTATGCAATTTGTAACGTTGGGCGTAATTTTTGTAACGATAATTTTTGATTTAGGGATAATAATGAGTACGATTTTAGTAGATAAACTTTTGGAAACTGTATTTACTCGTGGCGCGAGTGATCTTCATATAGCGGTTGGTCAACCTCCGGTGTTGCGATTGCATGGTCGTCTTGTTAAGTTGGAGACGAAGATACTTGAGCCGGAGGATACGGTTTCGTTGATGAAGAGTATTACGCCTGAGCGTTGTCAGCAGGAGTTGCAGCAATCTGGGAGTACGGATTTTGGTTTTGCGTTTGGGGACAAGGCTCGTTTTCGCGTATCTGTTTTTAAGCAGCGGGGCAATACGGGATTAGTTTTGAGGCAGATTCCAAATAAACTTCTTAGTATGGAGCAGCTTCAAACGCCGCCTGTAATGACTGATCTTATTTTGCGTCCGCGCGGGTTAGTTCTTGTAACGGGTCCGACGGGATCGGGTAAATCGACGACGTTGGCGGCGTGTATTGATTATTTGAATAACAATGTTGACCATCATATTATTACGATAGAGGACCCGATTGAGTTTTATCATTATCATAGGAAATCGACGGTAAATCAGCGGGAGGTTGGGGTTGATGTTCCGACGTTTGCGGAGGCGATAAGGCGGGCGTTGCGGCAGGACCCGGATGTTATACTTGTGGGCGAGCTTCGCGATCTTGAAACGATAGAGGCGGCGATTACGGCGGCGGAGACGGGGCATATTGTTTTTGGAACTTTGCACACGTCGAGCGCTGCGGGAACGATAAACCGTATTATTGACGTTTTCCCAACAAATCAGCAAGACCAGATAAGGACGCAATTATCAACGTCGATTATTGGTATTTTGGCGCAACAATTATTACCGAGAATACAAGGCGGACGTGTGGCGGCGTATGAAATGTTAGTTGTTACGAGCGCTATTGCGAATTTAATTCGGGAGAATAAAACGTTCAGAATAACGTCGTCGATTCAAACGGGGCATAAATTAGGCATGCAACTTTTGGACGATCACTTATTCAGGTTGTGGCGGGACAAGGTCGTCAATAAGGAAGATGCGTTGACGAAATCAAATTTACCAGATGCGCTAGCGGCAAAAATGTTAAGATACGAAGCCGGAGAATTATCAGAAGACGACGCAACCGTCGAAGTAGAAGAAGAAACAAATACCCCAAAAAGAAACTCAAAAATAAAATACGTTTGATTAAAAATAGGGTGTAGGGGATAGGGAGTAGGGAGTAGTTTTTTTAATGCGGAATTTCGGAATAACAAAAAATATTTTTAATCTGTGGATTCTTTTTTTAAACGATCCACAGATTAAAAAGATTAGTCAGATTATTTTAATCCAGACTTGCAGATTTTATGCGTATCGCACTTGAAATTTAGCGAATATGAAAGCGTCAAAGTTTGTCATGCGATAGTTAGGCGGCGGTAAATGAAAATTCAAATGTGAACAATTTAAGAGACACATTTTAAACTATTCGTACTTGAGTTTGCGTTTACCTTCGCCTGCCTAGCTTTCGGACGGCAGGCTTTGACGCTTTTAAATCGCTGAATTTCAAGTACGAGCAGTATAAGCGTGAGTGTAGGTCAAATTTAATTGATTCCTAAAATTGAGATAATTCCGAATTCCGAATTCCGAATTTACTTTTTAACCATTTAACATTTTTTATTACGATGGCGTTGAAGCGAAAGATTGGTCAGGTGCTTGTTGATCTTGGTTATATTACTGAGGAGCAGCTTGAGTTATTGCTTGAGGAGCATTTGCAGCGGCACAATGAGATGATAGGTCAGACTGCGATATCGATGGGTTATTTGAGCGATGATCAGGTTGCGGGCGCTTTGGCGGAGCAGTTGGGATTGCAAGTTGTGGCGTTAAGCGATTTAACGATAGCGCCGGAAGTGTTGCAACATTTAACTGAGCCGATGGCGCAACTTTACAAGGTTATTCCGATAAGTTTTCGCAACGACGTATTGACGGTAGCGATGTGCGAGCCGCAGAATATTATGACGCTTGACGAGTTGCGTAATTTTCTAGGTTACGAAATAAGAGCGGCGGTAGCGACGCCGAAGGAGATTAAGACTGCGATTGACAGGTATTATGCGTCGGATGTGGAGAGTGTAGAGTCGTTGATTGCGGATATGGAACGGGACAAGGCGTTGAAGGATGCGGCGGCGGCGATTGACAAGGGGACGATTGATTTAGCGAGTATTGAGGCGTTGAGTGAATCGGCGCCGGTGCGGAAGTTGTTGAACATGGTATTTTTGTTGGGGATACGGGATCATGCGAGTGATTTACATTTTGAGCCGTTTGAGGAGGAGTTTAAGATAAGGATAAAGTCTGATGGGACGTTGTATGAGATGGTGCCTCCGCCGCGGCATTTAGCGTCGGCGATTACGACGCGTATTAAGGTAATGGCGAATTTAGATATTGCCGAGCGGCGTTTACCGCAGGACGGGCGGATAAGGTTGACGGTGGGCGGACATCCGATAGATTTGCGGGTGAGTGTTTTGCCGACGTTATTTGGCGAGAGTGTGGTGTGTAGAATTTTGGACAAATCGGTTGTAATGTTGAATTTGGACAAAGTTGGCATGGATCAGACGTTGTTGCGGGATTTTCGCAAGGTGTTAGAGCGACCGAATGGGATTGTGTTGGTAACAGGACCGACGGGTTCGGGCAAGACGACTACGTTGTATGCGGCGTTATCGGAGTTGAATGCGATTACGGACAAGTTGATGACGACGGAAGACCCAGTTGAGTATGATATTGACGGGATTATTCAGATGCCAATTGATGCGGATATTGGGAATACGTTTGCCCAATGTTTGAGGTCGATTTTGAGGCAAGACCCTGACATAATTCTAGTTGGTGAAATAAGGGACAGGGAGACGGCGGAAATTGCGATACAGGCGTCTTTGACGGGGCATTTAGTTTTTAGCACCTTGCATACGAATGATGCGCCGAGTACGATTACGAGGTTGCGGGACATGGGGATACCGTCGTTTATGATTACGGCAACGGTAGAAGCAATTTTGGCGCAACGTTTAGTGAGGACGATTTGCAAGGATTGTAGGGAGAAGTACATACCGTCGCCGGAACAGCTGGCGGAGTTAGAACTATCGCAAAATGAAATTAAGGGCAAGTTTTTTTACAGAGGGCGAGGTTGTGCAACGTGTAATAATACAGGTTATAAGGGACGGACGGCGATACATGAATTTATGTTGATAAATGATGAAATTAGGGATTTGATTATTCACAATGTTTCATCGGCAGAACTACGAAATGCGGCGGTAAGAAATGGTATGTTGACTTTACGAGATGCAGGATTGCAAAAAATTTATGAAGGAACTACTACTATTGACGAAGTTGTAAGGGAAACTGTTGTTGACTGAGAGAAATTCGGAATTCGGAATTCGGAATTATTTTTTAACAATCTTTTTAATTAGTGGATCAAATTGTTTTGTCCACAGATTACATAGATTACAAGGATTATTTTAAATTTGAAATTAAAATCTTTAATTCCGAATTCCGAATTCCGAATTTCCCCCGAATTCCGAATTCCGAATTAAAACCAAAGGAGAGATAAAATGCCACAATTTAAGTTTGAGGCGATAGATCAGAAGGGTAATGAGATAAATGACATTATAGAGGCGGCGACTGAAGATGAGGCGTTGGCGACTATTCGGCACATGCGTTATCAAGTTACGAAGATTGCTATTCACAAGGAGCGTAAGGCTAAAACCGGCAAGGGCGCCGTTACGGGCAAGACGCGGACTTTTGGCGGTGTGAAGTCGAAACATCTAGCAATTTTTACGCGGCAACTTTCGATTTTGCAGGATGCGGGGTTACCGATTTTGCGGAGCTTGAATATTTTAATGTCGCAGGCGAAGCCGGGACCGTTGAAGAATGCGTTGATTGATGTTACGAATGAGATAGAGAGCGGTTCGAGTTTATCGGAGGCGATGGCGAAAGCGCCGAAGGCGTTTAACAGGTTATTTGTAAATATGATAAAGGCGGGCGAGGCGGGGGGCGCTTTGGAGACCATTTTGCAGCGTCTAGCGGAATTTCTAGAGAGATCGGAGGCGTTGAAGTCGCGCGTAAAGTCGGCGTTGACGTATCCGATTTGCGTCGTATGTTTTGCGGTGGGAATTTTGGCGTTTATCATGTATTTTATTGTGCCGAAGTTTGAGACAATTTTTACTGAATTCGGGCTGCCATTACCGGCTATGACGGTATTATTGATTACGATTTCGCAATTTGTCGTAAATTTCTTTTATTTGATTCCGATTATTCCGTTTTCGATTTGGTTGATGGTTAAGTTGACGACGGGGTTTGAGTATGGGCGATTTGGATGGCATTTATTTTTGTTAAAGTTGCCCGTTTTTGGAGCCTTGATTGAGAAAACTACGGTTGCGCGGACTACGAGAACGTTGGGGACTTTGGTTACAAGTGGCGTGCCAATTTTGGAAGCCTTGCATATCACTAAGGAAACGAGTAACAATGCGGTATTTGAACTAATGTATCAGAGAATTTTGGAGGCAATTAGGGATGGAGATACGATTGCGAACCCGATGAAAATGTATTCAAAGCCGCCGTTTCATTTTGGCGCTTTGGCTTATTTCACGTTTTTTATGCCGGTTGTCGGAGCGCTAGTGTATATGACGAGGTTGAATGCAAGAATTTTAGACGACATGGTCGTAAATATGGTTGACGTAGGCGAAGAAACGGGTGAATTGGACACAATGTTATACAAAATTGCGGATACTTATGACCAAGAAGTTGAAGCGGTAACGAATGCGTTGATGAGTATTATTGAGCCGTTATTGGTGATGTTTTTGGGGGGGATGGTAGGTTTCATTGTTATCGCTCTATTCCTGCCGCTAATATCGCTAATCACAAACTTATCAGGAAGCAACAGCGGAAGCTAAAATAAATGCTGAATAAGGGGGAAATTCGGGGGAAATTCGGAATGCGGAATGCGGAATTCGGAATTAAAGATTTTAATTTCAAATTTAAATAATCCTTGTAATCTGTGTAATCTGTGGACAAAAAATTGATCCACAGATTACACAGATTAAAAAGATTATTAAAAAAAATAATTCCGAATTCCGAATTCCGAATTAAAAAAATTGTCCCACTTGTTCCTTTTAGTTATTGTCCAATGTAGTTAATTGTGTTAAGAAAAATTTAAAAAACTTTTTAGAAAGGAGTTAAACGATGAATATTTTTTGTAAAAAAAATTATTGTAATGAAAATCCGATTTTGGTTAATTTAAAATTCGGGTTTACGTTGGTTGAGTTATTGGTTGTTGTGGCGATTATAGGTATCCTCGCAACGCTAATTACAGCCGCTGCATTCAGAGTTATTGCAACTACAAGAGTTACAACCATAAGAATGAACATAGCCGAATTAGAACAAGCGCTAGAACTATACAAAAATAAATTCGGCGAATACCCGCCAAATACGTCTGATATTCCCGCAATGTTACGCCATATTAGAAAACGATGGCCAAGATGTAATGTAACGTCTGCCCTTGATACAAGCACCAATCCACCAACTCCAATTGCACCAATAACAGTAAATGGTCAAAACATATCAAGTATGACATTAGCCAATAATGCGCTTCTATTTTGGTTAGGCGGATTCAGAAACAGTGATGGAAAATATTGTGGATTTAATGTTGACAAAGAACATCCTTTTCATCTTCCGTCAGGCGCGACTGCGACTAACGGTGGAAGTTCGACCTTGTATGATAATGAAGTTTTTATTGAATTGGTTGAAGGAGTAAATGTTACAGGTATTAACGGAGTTAATTACATAGTTTCTAGAGATGCGCCAATCGTTTATTTTCGCGGTACCAAAGGCGGTGGACCGAATGCTTATGACAGTACGTTAAATATACAATTTGCAGCTCCGACTGAATTCGGTGATATTGTGCCATACAAAAAAGATTCAACGAAATGGCATAATCCTGAAACATTTCAATTAATTCATCCTGGTTTGGATGGAATTTTTGGAACAGGTACTACGGCAAGACAAACTAATGATAGTACAGGTCTCACGGATCCAGATTATGACAACATAACGAATTTGGGTACATCGACGATAGAGGCGTTATTGCCGTGATGTTGTGTTGGTCAAATGTAGAGACGCAATTTATTGCGTCTCTATGCGGGAAAAAATCCTTGTAATCTGTGTAATCTGTGGACAAAAAAATCAATCCACAGATTACGCAAATTAAAAAAGATTATTAAAAAAATAATTCCGAATTCTGAATTTATACAATTTTATGTCGTCAATTAAAAAAAATACTAAAAGTTCTAAAAAGTCTAAAACGGCTAATTCTGTCGAGCCTACAGATACTTATAATATTACGTCTAATTCAACAGTAACAAACAGCCTTAGCGAAAAAGATAGGCAAACAATAATCAATATGCTCGCTAAATCGCACGATAAACTTTTTCGTTCCGTGCTTAAAGACGATGATATTGCGTGTGATTTTTTTGAGAATTATCTTGATCCGGCAATAGTGGAGATGATAGATTTTTCGGAATTACGTTGTTGTTTGCCGGAAAATATTGACAAGGATCTCAAAGAGCGTATAGGCGATTTGCGTTTTTTTGCCAAATGTAAACCTTCCGGCAACAACGACGGTGTCGAGCGTATATTAAACGTAACATTTATTTTTGAACATCAATCTACGCCCGATCCAATTATGAGCGTAAGAATACACGAATCCATCGCACACGGCAACAGACATTTCTTGGACAATATTAAATATTATTTTGGCAAAAAAATTCATTTGTCGAAAATCAGGTTACCTTATCCGATTGTCGTGATCGTGTACAACGGCAAAAGAAAATGGCAATATAAAAATTTAGCGGAACTGATTGATATTCCCGCAGGATTTGATAAAAATATATTATTCGTGCCGGTAATAGTAATCGACGTTAGCCGATTGACAAAAGAAAAACTAAAACGCGGAAGACCCGTTGTACGCGCAATGTTACACGCATTCAGGTACGAAAAACAAGGCACGTTACTAGAAAATTTTGAAGATGTATTCAAAATTTTAGCAGAAGCAAAAAACGATATAAGAATTAACGGATGGTTCAATAAATTTATCAGATACGTCACATCGCATTGCAATATTAAAAAAGGAAAAGAGATAGAAACGTTAGAAAAAATTTATTCCATCATAAACCAAAACCCAGAGGAGGTAAAAACAATGGCAGAATCAATGGCTTTCACTCTATTAAAACAAGGATACATTCAAGGAAAAGAAGAAGAGGGTAAAAATTATATTATTGAATGTCTTAGTAGGCGTTTTAAGATAAGCGTTCCGCAAGATATTCAAGATAGCGTAAATTCGTATTCGGATTTAACAGCAATTAAATCTTTATTTCAGAGGGCGTTAGACTGCGAATCTATTGACGAGTTTAGAGAGTATCTAGTCAGATAATTTTTAAAGAGGTAAAAATATGAAAGAAACTATGGCTTTCAGGCTAATGAAACAAGGATACATTCAAGGAAAAAAAGAAGGAAAAAAAGAGGGATACAAAGAGGGATACATTCAAGGTTACAATGAGGAGTGTAAAAAAATTGTTAAAAAAAATATTATCATAATTCTCAAACGTTTTCATAAACGTGTTCCGAAAGATATTCAAAATAGCGTAAATTCGTATTCGGATTTAATAGCGCTTGAGTCATTATTTCAAAGGGCGTT
>JAISLW010000172.1 GCA_031277105.1 Planctomycetaceae bacterium
GGGGGGGTATCTGGTTACAGGTATCTACCACAACTACACTTACAATAACGATTATAATTGTAATAACAATTATCGTTACAAAAATTCTCTTGGACGCTCTCCCAAACCTAACTCTGTTGGTTTATTTTTTGGTTTTACGCTTGTTGAACTTTTGGTAGTAATTGCAATCATTGGAATACTGATCGCATTACTTTTGCCCGCAGTTCAAGCGGCGCGAGAATCCGCAAGACGAACCCAATGTACCAATCATTTGAGACAAATTGGACTTGGCGTACACAACTTTCACGATACCAATCAAGCGCTTCCGCCGATAGCGATATTCGCAGACAGACCTACAATTTTCATGTTGCTGTTTCCTTATCTTGAAGCGCAAGCAGTCCACGAGATGTTAGAAACGCGAGGACTTTACAGAAAAGCAACAACAGCCAGCGGCGATGATACGTCAATTGTTATATCAAATTATATATCTACGAATGTTTCCGATGAGATGAAACAAGCTATGGCGCTCAAAATTTATCGTTGTCCTTCGTCGCATGGTAGGGCTGCTAAACTTGGAAATATTTCGTGTAGTGGTCCTTTACATGATTATGTTACAGTTATTGCAAAGGATAATTTTACTTTTGATTGGTGGCGATATTATTGTATATATGCTGCAAACAACGATCAAAGAAATCAGAGAACATTTGTCGGACCTTTTAAGTTGCCGGCATTGACGATGAACTCTGGCGGGAATATTGGTACTAGGACACATGGACGAAGAATTACTAATTGGTCTTATGTTCAAACAATGGAATATTGGCAAGACGGAACCAGTAATCAATTATGTTTTGCAGAGAAATTTATTCCATCGTGGGCATACAATGAAAACGGCGATCCTGCGAATTGGTGGGACGGCGGTTTTCAATGTATTTTCAATAATCAGGCTGCGGCTATTATCGCAAGAGCAGTGAGTAATAGTGCGAATTTGTTTGCACGCGGTCCAAACGATCCCAATCGACCAAGAACCGCCAACACCGATCCGACAGGTGAAACTTCGGCAGGATGGGCAAGAGAAGGAATGGAAATGTTAGGCAGCTCGCATCCGGGTACCGTCAATATTTTGCTCGGCGATGGTTCTGTTCGTCCTGTTCCAATAAGTACGCAACCAATGACAATGACGCGTTTGGCAAATACTAGCGACGGTAATCCTGTTACGTTACCGTAAAATCATTTTAATAAAAGTAACTTCCAATAGGCAAATTTTAAATTGTGAGTCTCTAAAATTTCATTTTATGGTAGGCAACGTTTTGGCGAAATGCCGCATATCTGGACAAATGAAATTTTAAAGATGTCGTATTGGAAGTATTCACCAATTTACAGGAGTAAAAAATATGAAAAAGTTTTTAAACTATTCGTACTTGAATTTGCGATTTATCGCCGCTTGCCTAGTTATCGGGCGGCAGGCTTTTACGCTTTTAAATCATGGAATTGCAAGTACTAACAGTATAGTTTATTTTTTTGTTTTGTTGTTTATTATTGGGTGTGGCAAAAATGTTGATGTGAGTGGAACGGTTACGTTTTCGGACGATGGGGCGCCGGTTCCGGTTGGGACGGTGTGTTTTGTACCGGAGTCGAATATTTTCTTGTCAAGAGGCGAATTAAAACCTGATGGAACATACAAAATCGGAACAACAAAAACAACAGACGGTTTACCGCCAGGAACATATAATGTTTATCTCGATGGAACAAGAAAATTGATTGGTACAAATAAAGTAACAGATGCTACGCTTGACGAAACTATTGAAACGCCAATTTTTGAGGAACTTGTTGATCCTAAATTTCACAATAAGGATACATCCGGTTTAAGCGTCGAGATCAAACGTTCAACAAAATTTGATTTCAAAGTTGATAGGTACAAGAAAGGCAAATAACAAAAACAAGAATAAAAGAAATAACGCAACCATCACGGCTACAATTCGGAACACAAGCGTTCCGTGTGCAGCCGAGACGGTTGCGTTCCTTCTTACGCATAATTCCAACTTACATTTCTACCAACATGTTGTCCCTAACGGGACAAATATATTTTCGACCTTGCTTTTCTACCAACATGTTGTCCCTAGCGGGACAAATATATTTTCGACCTTACATTTCTACCAACATGTTGTCCCTAGCGGGACAGATGAGGCAAATATTTATTGTTACAATAAATCACGCTCGTTATTGGATAAACGCTAACCCGCCGTGTTGCGGCGGGCTGTTACGTATTGCCTTTGTCAGGGCGATAATTAAAACAATTTTTGATCAAAAAATTTTGATCAAAAAATAATTCTAATGAATAGCTCACGTTACGCAGGCGGTCAAATTCAGTCCTAATATAGTTACTATATTTTGCCTTGTTTCTGCGTATGATGCGTAACATGAATTATTAAAAGTTAATAATTATTTCACACGTATTGCGGCGTTTCGGCGAAACGACCGCCTACCTTACAAATGAATTTTTAGAGACGCCCTTTTTAATTCCGCATTCGGAATTTTAAAAAAAAGAGACCGGAAAAGTTTATTTTTCCGGTCTCAGTTTTTGCCCGCTAAAAGTTTTCTATTAAAAAATCTTGAATTACTAGGTAAATTATTATTTGCTCATTAATTTTCTTCTAATTCCTAATCCTGCAAGTCCGATTCCAAAAATTAACAAGGTCGCCGGTTCTGGCGTATCACCTCCACCTGGTGGCGGCGGCGGCGGTATTACGACAAAGATAGAGTCGGTATTCTTTTGTAATCCTGCGGTGAATGCGACGAGTCCATCGTTACCGTCGTAGTAAGTACCGCCGGAGTATTCCGGTAAAATTGTATCTAATACGAAGGCGATATTGTTGTTACCGTTCTTCAAAATACCTGCATTAGCAAGTTCGGACAAGTTAAGTTCTATATCATAACTGCTCATCAAATTTGACGAAAGGAAATCTTGGCTTAATGTTAAATAACTTGAAACGTCAATACCATTAACAAAAATTCCAATAAAATCGCCAATCTCCGAAAACCAACCATTGAGATATTGATAAACTTCGCTTGGGTTATAGTTAAAACCCGTAACGAAAGCGTACAATCCTGTGTTGTGGTCGCCGATTCCGTTTGACGTTTAAACTATTACTTGTAAATTTATCAGTAGCGGCGTCATAAAACCAGTTGTGATCGGGCGATTCGGTAGTTGGCGAGGCGGAGGATGTAATTACGCCAGTCGGATACGTGCCAGGTCTAAACAATTGTGATGCAACATTACTCGTATAAGCATTACCGCTTAATATCTCCGCTGCTTGACCGTAAATGTTACCATTTACGTTTTTGGATTTACCATAAGCCGTACCGAGATCATGCGCCACAAGAGAATTGCTAGACTTGTGTAAAACGCCCAATGCGTCAGTTCCTGTTGACATGTAATTGCTACCGAGCGTATCTTTCAAATAAACGCCCAAAAGATGCGCTCTGTATTGCCATGTATCAACAGTATCTGCTTTTGAATTTGGACTAGCCCAATAGCCGCCTTTGACATATCTACCTTCGTATGTTACTTCGCCCAAAACTCCAGGAATTGAACCTTCTGAAACAGCCTTATGGTAATAGGCTTCTTTTTCAACATCGGAGAATACAGTTCCCCAATCGCCTAAATTTGTGCTAACTGCTACAACATCAGCATTAGCAACATGTACGCTTAAACCTGCTATTAAACAAATTGCGGCAAGCGTGCATAAAAAATTAGTTTTCATTCTAAATACCCTTTCTCTCAATTATTTTGAGAAAATAGTCGGTTGTCCTAAACTGACAAACAACCTGGTTTGTTGTGAAAAAATTACCGCACCGTGCGGCAGTCTTTAACGTTTTTTGTCGCATCGTTGCGACTGGCATAAGATATACTCATTATCCGTGCCAAAAAAATATAAAATTTTGACTTTTTTTGTAATTTACAATAAATTAAGAATTTACGTAAATTAAATTTTATGCCAAAATTCCAATTTTCAGTTTTATCTTGAACAAAAAAACGTTTTTTTTGCAATTTAGTACATTTTGTAGTTTGATTTTTATACAACAAGTATCAAAAAGATACCGTTCTCAAAAATGTACTTCTGTCATTAAAGCGTAATAATAGAGACCAACTTTTGAAAAAAGCGTCTATTATTATTTTGAATGGCGTTTAATTGTTAAAAATTACATATTTTTTGCAAGACGTAACATATTATATCCATCATTCGCGTTAAGTGCAAGACGGTCTAAACGGAATTTTTGATATAAACTACCTATTTTAAATTGGGGAGAAAAAAATAAAAGGTAAAAAAATATTTGTCCTATTAACCCCGCTCATCGGCTGTTTAGATATAAATTCGCCTGCGATCTTGAAAAGCATGCGAGACCGCCGGATCGCGGGCGTCCCGCCAGCACTTTGCCGATAGGCAAACAAAAAGGCGCTTGAGATATTAAACCTCTCTCATTTGCGGTTTAGATATAAATTAGCCTGCGATCTTGAAAAGCAGGCGAGACCATCGGATCGCGGGCGTCCCGCCTGCACTTTGCCGATAGGCAAACAAAAAGGCGGTTGAGATCAAAACCTCTCTCATTAGCGGTTGAGTACAACCGCATGCAGGCGAGACGCCCGCGATCCTGGGATGCAGGCAGAACGTCTGCATTCCGGCATTTTTTGTAACAATAAATATTTGTTCGATCTGTCCCGTTAGGGACAACATGTTGGTAGAAAAAAATGATACAAATTTTTAGCGTCCCGTTAAGGACGCAATGAGGGTTAAGGTTGTATTAACATGTTGTCCCTAACGGGACAAATATATTTTTGACCTTGCTTTTCTACCAACATATTGTCCCTAACGGGACAGAAATGAATTTTTACAGACGCCCAGATATTAAACCTCGCTCATTGGCGGTTGAGTACAACCGCATGCAGGCGAGACGCCCGCGATCCTGGGATGCAGGCGAGACCATCGGATCGCGGGCGTCTCGCCTGCACTTTGCCGATAGGCAAACAAAAAAATCGGTTGTGATCTAAACCTCGCTCATTAGCGGTTGAGTACAACCGCTTGCAGGCGAGACGCCCGCGATCCTGGAATGCAGGCGAGACGCCCGCGATCTCGAAATGCAGGCGAGACGCCCGCGATCCTTTCGGCGATTTTTTGTAACAAAAAACTATTCTATATCCCCCATCCTATTCAATAAATTTCCGTGAACAGCTACAAATATAGTAACGCTTTCAAAAACATTGACAAGACGGAATAACACTTGTGAAATTTTTTTTCGTTCCCCCCCTATTGTACAAATAAGTAATTAGGTAAAAATTGCCCATAAATAACACGCTAAAAAAACGTAACCATTCACGAAAATTTAATCGCTCGGTTTTAGAGGTTAGGGTATAGGAAGTAGTTTTTTGTAAGTATTGATCTGTCGTAAATTATTTTTTGTAACGATAATTTTAATTGTATTTCACCCAATCAGGACAATAACATTAGCCCTGTAAGAACAATAGCCGTCAGACGTTCCATCAAACGTGATCGCGATTGCATCCTTACAGGGCTTGCGTAGTGGAAATCATTTTACAGATGGCGCTGCCCTACGCTAATGCTTGTCGCCCCAATAGGGATAATATAAACAAATTTCAACCCAAAAAATAAATATGTACCGAATAGTTAAAAATCGCCAATACATAATTTGCTAAAAAAATTTCCGTGAACGATCACAAATAAATAATTACCTCATTACCTCATTAAAAAATTAGATAATGAGGTTTGATTTGTGAAAGGCTTTGTTACTACTAAAGGGCGTCTCTAAAAATTCATTTGTCCAGGTAGGCGGCGTTTCGCCGAAACGCCGCATTACGGCTTACGACATCAATAAATTTTAATATTTCGCACGTCTAAAATAAATATATTTTAG
>JAISLW010000226.1 GCA_031277105.1 Planctomycetaceae bacterium
AAATTATTATCGTAAATACCGCAAGATCAAAAAAAGACGTATAAATCGGATTGACCGAAATCGTGCCAAAACAACCGCACGAACCCTCGCCGCTTAACCATTTCAAAAACGATATTGCCGAAAAAAATAAAAAACATAACAAAGACAAAAAACAAAAATAATTCAACAAAATACCTGACAACAAAAATAAGCCAAAACATAACTCAAACTCTATCACAAACAAAATAAAATATAGCGTTAGTGAAACGAAAGTAATACTAATAATTTTTTCATTTTAACCTCGCCTAAATTAATAAGAGATTTTGAAACAGTAACTAAATCCACATTTTTGTTACAAATATTTATCAATAAATATGCCGTCTATTTATTCGTAAACAAAAATGATTGGTATTGACAATAATTTTGTGCTGTCTTGTGTTTTTATTTTTATTTCGAGCGTATGACGTTTTGTTATATCAATTGTTTGGTTGATTTCTACTGTTATGTATTGTGCGTTTTCATCGTTTTGTGCATTATCGTTTAGTTGTTCAGATAAATTCCATTTGACGTCTGTTGTTTCCGGGCCGGTTTTTTGCATCTTAACTGATTCAATACTAAATTGCTGATTTGCCAAAACGCAAATAGTTCTGACTATTTTGAGTTGTTGATCAGATTTGTTTGTTGGCAGGTAAACATAAACTTTAGACGGAATCGATGTAAGTCGCGGACGAACATAACACAAAATATTGATTTGCTCGGTCTTGTCGCCAGATGTTACTTTTATTTCGCCTATATGTCTATCAGGTTCTTCAGGAAAATTTCCGGCAAAATTTATTTCCCATACGCCATCATTTATTTTTTTAGGATTTTGCGCAACAAAATTAAAACCATTAAATTGAACAGAATCAACAATAGCGCTCTTTTCACTCTTTTGTAAAAAATAAAATTTCTTAACAAATTGGTCGCCGGCATAACCAGTCATAATAATCTCTTTAGGTTCAATCGACCATTTTAAAAGCGTTGCATATTCCAATAATAACACAACATATTTACGCGTTGGTTTTATTAGTCTTAACTTGACCATAACTACGGCATTGTCAGCAATAACTTGAGGAACCTCTATTGCAACTTCTAACGAAATACTTTCACCCGACGCAACTTTATATGAAGAAAGCGACGAACTTAAACAAGAACACGAAGTATCTATCCGTTCATCAAATACCAATGGAACATCAGAAATATTTTTTATACTAATTGATTTTTTTATCGTTTGTCCAGATTCAAATCGACCCAAGTGTTGTAATGTTCCGCCTTCTATTTCCAATTCTGGATATTTTCCGTTATCCGTTTTTTTATTTTCGTTTATATTTGTACTACACCCAATCAGGAAAATAAACAAAAATAAAATAATACTCGTCAACCTAAAACTCATATTGGCAAACTCCTCAATACAATTTTGTAACAGATATTATCTAAACTGTTCTTATTTTAATTTATGTTTATCGCCGTCTGCCAATCTATCTAACGACAGGCTTTGACGCTTTTAAATCAATGAATTTCAAGTACGATACGTATATAAAAAATACGTTAAGCTTTACGACTCTTTCTTGTCGCTACAAACAACGTGAACACAACAATTAAAAAACCTAATCCGCCAAATAAAAAACGCCAATTAATGTTTGTTGACAATTTTGACGTATCAACTTGTACTTTACCAACCGTACTATCATCAACGCCGACAATTTCACTACGCTGTTTTAAATCATTCCAAATTTTATCGCCATGCTTAAACTTATAAACAAATTTATCATCAGGAATCTTTTTATTAAGAACAAGATTTTTTGTATCAAATACAATTAATCGATCAACCGTATCCAATTTATATCTTACTTCGCTTTTTATTTTTTTGATTAATTCTTGCGTAGAGAGCGATTTATTTTTGTTTTCCCATTCTTCTTGCGTTAAACCGCCTTCGATAATCATTTCGTTCGTCGTGAACTGCATAAGAAGACGTCCGCTTATTGGGATCCATATTCCAGGTAGCGGTTCTAACATATCCATTATTTCAATGCGAGGAAAAAAAAGTTCCGAAGGAAAATTAGTGCATAATTGGAATTTAATTGGCATGAATCCGCGTTTCATATCAATCCAAATACTTAAAATATCCGGCGGCATTTTTTCATCTTCATCCGGCTTGAATAAAGAGAGTTTTTTTATATGAGAAGGTAACTCTTTGTCCTCGACAATTTCAGCTTTACTAAATATATCAATTAATCTTAAATCAGGAAATACGCCAAAAGCGCTAAAATTTTTACCCCAAAGCGTAATTGGAGAATGATGCGGTTCAAAATATTCCTTATCAAAACGTATAGCGCCCGATTGTTTTGTAAAATTATATGACGAAAACAAGTCGCCGTTATAAGTTGCAGATGATTTTTCATACCAACCCTCATACTTACCTGCCGAATTATTTAAACGTAAATAATTACGAACAATGTGATATTCCTTATTATTGCTTGCTTGGTAACCCCATTGAAGATAATCGAAAACTAAATAACCATTGTCGTCTTTTTCAACATCAGGACTCTTACCGTCGTCTATCAAATTATAAACCTTATAAGGAACTTCAATAGAACGTATTTGGCTAATTGATTCTTTCATCGCATCAAGAAGTGTCGCGGCAGACATAGTAGTATCATTTTGCGGTAACTCGTCTGAATACAGATTAAAATTACCGCAAAATAAAATAATTAAAAAAGAAATTAAAATCGTTTTATAAAAATTATACATAAAATATTCCGCATACCGGTAATTTTTATTTCAATAGTGAGTTTATAAACTTTACGACAAAAAACAATATTAGAATTTGAATAAATTAACTAACTCATGTTATACAGACGGTCAGATTCAGTCCAAATATAGTTACTATAATTTAGCCTTAATCTCCTCTACCGCCATTTTTATCCCCAATATTTGTTTTAGTGTATATTTTTGTCTTACTCCTGCGCATGCTACGTAACATAAGGTAACTAATTAAATCATCACAACTACTTTTAGCGAATACGACAAAAAGTCTAGGCATTATTAGGAACTTGACATTCAGTTAGTTGGCATGGTTCTTGTGTAAGTATTCCTTTATCTGTATTACAACACTTACTCGGACAATTTTTACCATTAGGGTATCTCTAAAAATTCATTTTTTTGTAAAAAGGTAGGCGATGTTTCGCCACTGTGTTTATTTTTTGGGTCGCAATGGAGTTTATGATACCAATAAATTTCAGTAATCATAAAGCCTAAAATATGTACATTTTAGATGTGCAAAATATTAAAATTTATTGATGTCGTAAACCGTAATGCGGCGTTTCGGCACAGTGTTTAATCTTTTAAGCCGCCTACCTGGACAAATGAATTTTTAGAGACGCCCGTTTATATCTCAACCGCCTTTTGCCTTTCAGCAAAGTGCAGGTGGGACGTCCGCGATCCGTTGGTCTCGCCTGCATTTTAGGATCGCGCAGGCATTTCGCCTGCAAAAAAAAGTAATGCAGGCATTAAAGGATCGCACTCGCCGCAGGATCGCGGGTGTCTCGCCTGCAGGCGGTTGTACTCAACCGCTAATGAGCGAGGTTTTGATCTCAAACGCCTTTGTGTTTGCCTTGCGGCAAAATGCAGGCGAGACGCCCGCGATCCGGTGGTCTCGCCTGCATTTTAGGATCGCGCAGGCATTTCGCCTGCAAAAAAAAGTAATGCAGGCATTAAAGGATCGCACTCGCCGCAGGATCGCGGGCGTCTCGCCTGCATGCGGTTGTACTCAACCGCAAATGAGAGACGTTTATATCTCAACCGCCTTTTTGTTTGCCTTGCGGCAAAATGCAGGCGAGATGCCCGCGATCCGTTGGTCTCGCCTGCTTTTTAGGATCGCAGTCATTTCGCCTGGGATCCTTCAGATTCGCAGGCGAAACGCCGCCTACCTGGACAAATGAATTTTTAGAGACGCCCTAATAAAGTCGAAACATACTTGTAAACTTTGTAACCGTTCACGGAAATTTAAGCGATAGGTTTTCGTGGTTCGGGTGTAGCGAGTAACGGGACAGATCGGACAAATATTTATTGTTACAATAAATATTTGTCCTACACGCTATCACCTAAAACTCTATGCTTCTAAAATTTCGTGGGCGGTTACAAAAACTGGTTTTTAGAAGTTGCTTTCAGTTGAATTTTATTCTATTTTTGGCATTGGTATAGGTATTCCCTTTTGTTGTAATTTTATTGTTTCTTGGTCGTATGCGCCGTAATAAACTGCGTTTAAGTCTAGCCATGTTCCTATTCTTTGCATTTCATAATCTGTCAGTTTTACGCCCTCATGTCCCTTTCTCAACAACTCAATTAAAGCGCTTCCTCTTGCTCCTGTTTTTCCGCCTGGTTGCGTTGCTTGTATTTGATTTCGTTGTTCAAATCTTGGCGTTAATTTTTTATTTTTTGCTAACGACCGATAAGAAGCCGTAAAACCTTTATTTCCTATTTTTGCCGTTAAATCATAACCTCCTTCTGCGTTTTTTTCATTATGACAAGAGATGCATTTTGCGTCTAATATTGGTTGCACCATTTCAACAAACCCGTACGGTCGCCCTGATTCCGGCGTGGGCAATAATTTTGACGCCGGTTTTGACATCGCTAGCGGTCGCGTATTTGGTAAATAAGATGCAGTGATTTTGTTTATATGACAACCCGTACATGAAATTTGTTCGCCTGGCATAACCGACGTTGTTGATCGCATTGTCTGATACGCCAAACCGTTTTTGTCCAGTACCTGAAACAAAACCGGTTTGCCCGCCGGCAACAAAAACTTAACCGAACCGTCCGCTTCTATCGGAACTACGCCTAACACCGCACGCGTATTTTCTTCTCCCGCAACTCCGATCTGCGGAAGATTCTCAATCGCGCTCGTTTTCGGGAAAATTTGAACGACTCGCAACTGCCGCAACTCGCCGCGCGGAACATTGCCCAGACCTTCATAAACGTCGGTTATACTCATTTCTCCCAGACCTGCCGCCGCTAAATCGGCGTTTTTTGATCCTGCAATTACCGGCGGCACACGTCGCGGCGCTAACGGTATCGGGCAAGTCGAACCAATCGCATTATCTCTAAACAACACTTCACGATTTCCCTTGTCGTCTATCAAATATAATCCTAATGCGTTGTCAGGATTCGGCGTTGGTTCAAATATTAACTTATCCCGACTATACGCAACTATAAATAAATCCTCGCCTAGCGCCCAAGGCGAATTATAATACTCTGCGATATTACGGCTCTCCGCTTCGGGGAAAGCTTCCGGCGTTATTCGTTTTATTGCGTCAAGCGAATTCAAATCTACATTCGGATCAAGCACGCAAACGGGACCGCCCGTGATTGAATGATGCGCCGATGCGACAAATACGATCTTATATGAATTTGGAATAGACTTCGCTTGGAATACGCAATGCGGCGTTGGCGTAGCGTTGCCCCATACCGCTTCGGGATTTGTGCCGTCTGGACGCATTGACCATAAGTTCTGATGCGTTACAGCGTCGCGGTCAATATAATCCCATCGCGCAAACCATAAATTACCAGAATTTGATACCGCCGGAAACCATTCATTGACGTCGTTAAACGAGATTTGCGTAATTTTATTTGCGTCAAGTTCGCCCTTGTCATTTTTGTCAATTCTATGCAAAGTGTATGAATGCCATCGACTGCCAAATTGAGGACCGAAGCAGCGCGAGTAACTTTTGCGACGACTTGACACAAACGCTACGCCGCCGTCCGGCAGATATTCCGGCATCATATCATCATAACGATCAGACGTAACTTGACGCAGATTATTGCCGTCTGCGTCCATCTCGTAAAGATGATAATAATATTCGCAATCGCCGTCTTCGTTCACCTTCAACTTGCGCCAATCAATACGTTGTTCCGGCACGGCGACGTGCGAAAATATTATCCGTTTCGCATCATACGAAAGTCGCGGCTCCAAAACATGACCTTGCGGGAGTTGCGATTTCAAAATATCACGATGCCGCAACGAATAACCCGGACGCTCTAAAACAAAAATCCCGCCGCCTGGACGTTGATTCCAGCCAAAATATTGACCTACAAGATGACTATAAGCCGTCGGACGCGATTTGACAAAAACAAGTTCGCCAAATTGCAAACGTTTATCAGAAAGCATCAAAGACCGTTTAACCAATCGCAATTTGACATAAATCTCCGTCTTGTCAAATTCCGCTAAATGCCCGACGGCATTATTTGAATTATCTGAATTATCTGCGTCTTTGGCGGCGAGTTTATTTTTAATCGTGTTGATAAAATTTAATTCAGCCGCGACGTTTACGCCAGACTCCGACAATTTAACCGCAATCTGATTCGCACGATTCAAGTGATCATTTATCGTAACGAAAATGTTGTCGAGATAGCGGTCGTCGATTATCCATTCGTTTAGCGTTAATAAAAACATTTCAAAATCCGGCGCATTTTTTATATCCGCAACCAGACGGCGATAATCTTGCTCGGTAACATTTATTGTAATTTGCGGTTTATTTTGTTGCGATATTCTTTCGTACCGCCAATTTCCAGAGCCTTGTTTATTTGAAAACGACGCAACCGCATCGAATTTTTCATTACTTGAAGAGTACGTAATAACCGGATTCCAAGCGGTTGAGTCGTTATACATATTTTTGTTACGATTAATTGCAAATCTGATTTTGTCGCCTTTTTGGACGTTGAGAGACAGTTTAATGTTTATGCCTTTGCCGTCGTCGCCTTTGATATATTTTTTCCACGTCTCTGTTTCATTGTGCAAAATATATGCGACGACGCCGTCGCCTTTGAGATCGACTTTTTTGACTGTTCCGTTTATTTCGATAGTTCCTGATTCCGGCGCTACGAATGTTCGCGTCGCATCGAAATGTTCGGACGGATGTTGCCAGTCTTTGCCTACTCGCAGCCAGCCGCCGCCTGACCAATACGTCGAATCAAGCCATTGGTCTTTATCTACGAATGAGATTTCGTTGATCTTGTAATTGTTTTGAGTATTGATCGTAAACAGTTCTGCCGCTACGCCAATTTGAACGCTAGCAACAAAAAACAAAGCGCTCAAAAAATTCACTTCAATAAATTTTCTTAACATTTTTATACCTATTTTCCTTTCTAGTTTAAACTACGCATTTAACATTTTTACGAAATTGTTAAACGCTATTGTTAAATTTGTAACTTTCACAAATTTTCTTTTTAGCAAATTATTGTAGGTGATTTTGCGGGACAAGGGGGACAATTTTTGTTACAAAAAATCGTCAACAGGAACGCAGGCGTCTCGTCTGCATGCATTCTCAATTCTCCAATTATCCTAATTCCGACTTAAAAATTTCGTAACCGTTCACGGAAATTTTTTTAGCAAATTACGTATTGGCGATTTTTAAACTATTAGCGCTTTAGTTTGCGTTTAGCGCTGTCTGACTAGTTCTTGGACGGCGGGCTTTTACGTTTTTAAATCAATGGGCGTCTCTAAAAATTCATTTGTCCAGGTAGGCGGCTAAAAAAATTAAACACTGTGCCGAAACGCCGCATTACGGTTTATGACATCAATAAACTTTAATATTTTATACGTCTATACTGCTCGTACTTGAAATTCAGCGATTTAAAAGCGTCAAAGCCTGCCATCCGAAAGCTAGGCAGGCGAAGGTAAACGCAAACTCAAGTACGAATAGTTTAAAATAGGCATAGGTTAGGCTTTAATGAATTATTAAAGTTTAATAATTGTTTTTCACGTATTGCGATGTTTCGGCGAAACATCGCCTACCTTTTTGCAAAAAATTGAATTTTTAGAGATACCCCAATGAATTTCAAGTACGAACAGTATAATTATTCAGTACACATTTATTTTTTTGATCGAAATTGGTTTTATATTAGCCCCATCGGGGCGGCAAGCATTAGCATAGGGCAGCGCCCTATGAAATGATTATCGACTAACGCAAGCCCTGTAAGGGCGCAAGCAAACGATCACGACTTATTGGCGTCTGACGGCTATCGCCCTTACAGGGCTAAGTTTTTTTGTATCTTTGTCGTAGGGCGCTGCCCTACGCTATTGCTATTGTTGCCCCGATGGGGCGAAATACAATTATCGTTACAAAAAATAATTACGTCAGCCGAATAATTACAAAAAACTACACCCTATACCCTAACCCTTAAAACCTAACGCTTAAAATTTCGTGAGCGGTTGCAATATTTCCAGCGAGGTGATTGTAAAAGGTTTATCGTGTTTTGTGTTTACTTTATCTGGTCCGGTTACGACGTCGAAGCAGGTGATGATTAATTTTCCGTTCCATACGATGGGTTCGCCTGGTTGATCTAGTTCTCCTTTTGATCCGTTGTTATCTGGTGATTTTGCGATGCGGCGGACGGTTGCGTCTGGCGTTATTACTGCGATTGCGTTTTCTGAGAAATCGGCAATATACAAATTATCGTTTTCATCAAAACAAATTCCGTCGGTAGTTCTTAAATTTTTTGGATTTTTTGCCCATATTTTTGTATCGACCGGTTTGCCGTTTGCATCGATTTTTGTACGAATAATTGTTCCGTCTCCGAAATTTCCGAGATACAAATCTCCTTTTTTGTCGAATGCAATTCCGTCAAGTCCGTATTGACAATCTTTATTGTGCGTTAAAACTGTCAGAAACAGATTTGGGTCATTTTGAGTATTTGTAACGTTAATTGTTTCTTTTGTATTTGGGTCGAAGCGGTAAACGCCGCTGACGAGTAATCCGCTTGGATGTTTAATTTTTGTCATTAGGCTGTTTGTAATATAAATTTGTCCGTTGTGTAATCTTACGCCGTTTGGATGTTCAATTCCGTCGGCGATAATGCGAGTTGTAATTTTTGCGTTATCGCCTTTGCCTTGAACAATGCATTCTAGCAATCGTCCTTTGAACTGACCTTCTTTTTTGCCCGTCCATCCTTGATTATCGCAAATGTACAATTCGCCTTTTTGTCCGAATGCGATTCCCATTGGGCAAGCGACGCCGGTTTCTTTTAGCGGCGGCACGTTGAACCATTTCTCAATTTTGCCGGATTGATCAATTCGGATAACAATTGCGGGTTTGCTCTGATCCGCAAAATTAGGGCAAGCGACGCAAAGCCGCCCCGATGAGTCTATCGCCATACCGTCCGGCGTCGGACAATACTCCGGCAATACCGCAAATAATTTAGGCGTCTGCAATAACGACTCCGCAACTACAAAATTACAAAAAAAAGCCAATATAATTATCGTTACAAAAAATATTGACGCACAAAAATTCAATTTTTTCATTTTCTAAATTTGGGTTAAATTGTTAAAAGTTTAGACTGTTCGCATTTTAATTTACGTTTACCGTTCACGGAAATTTTTTAGCAAATTAAGTATTGGCGATTTTTAACTATTCAGTACACATTTATTTTTTTGATCGAAATTTGTTTATATTAGCCCCATCGGGGCGACAAGCATTAGCGTAGGGCAGCGCCCTACGTAATGATTATCAACTAACGCAAGCCCTGTAAGGGCGCAAGCAAAATAACGCTTGACGGCTATCGCCCTTACAGGGCTAACATTTTTTTGCATCTTGTCGTAGGGCGCTGCCCTACGCTAATGCTATTGCCGCGATGGGGCGAAATACAATTGGGTATCTCTAAAAATTCATTTTTTTGTAAAAAGGTAGGCGATGTTTCGCCGAAATATCGCAGTACGCATAAAACAATTATTAAACTTTAGTAATTCATAACATATAAAATAGATATATTTTAGGCATTGTGAAATAATAAAATTTTTGATGTTATAAACTCTACTGCGGCCCAAAATCAAACACGGGGCGAAACGCCGCCTACCTGGACAAATGAATTTTTAGAGATGCCCTTTTGTTAGTAATCGTTCACAAAATTTTAGAAGCGTAGAGTTGTAGGGTGTAGGGGATAGATTTATTGTAACAATAAATATTTGTCCGATCTGTCCCGTTAGGGACAACATGTTGGTAGAAAAGCAACGTCAAAAATACATTTGTCCCGCTAGGGACAACATGTAAATATAACTTTAACCGTCATTGCGTCCTTAACGGGACGCTAAAAAATCGTATCATTTTCTTCTACCAACATGTTGTCCCTAGCGGGACAAATATTTATTGTAACGAAAATTGTCCCGCTACACGCTACACACTACACACTAAAATCTTTTGCTTAAATTTCCGCGAACAGTTACAATTGTTAAAAGTTAATTTGTAACTATTCACGATTTTTAAACTGTTCTTACTTTAATTTTAAACGTGTCCCGATTGAGTTTAAAAATCTTTTCTCCTCAATTCCGAATTCTGCATTCCGAATTTTAAAAAATATTCATGTTGTCAGCTGTATTCTATTGGAAATGTAATTACATCATCAATCGAATTTGCGTCAAGTAGGTACAATAGCAATCTGTCAATTCCTAGCGCCGTTCCGCTTGACGGCGGCAAACCGGATTCGGATTCCATTGCTTGTAATAATCTGCTTTCGACGGGAAATTTTATTTTACCTTCGTTCTCTCTTTTTGCCGCTACGTTTTGCAAACGTTCCCGTAGTTCCTCCGCATCCGACAATTCGTGATAACCGTTCGCTATCTCAATTCCGCCAAGAAAAAGTTCAAAACGCTCGCTTATCTTGTTGCCGTTAATATCAGTTCCGCAACATGCTAATTGCGATTGACCTTCAGGATAATCATAAACGATAACGCCGTTTAATTCAGGTTGCGCAAATTCCGAAAAAAATAAATCTATCCACAACAACTCGCTGCCTTCAACCAAATATGAATCCGGATAACAAACTCCGCGCAATTTCGCTATATCGCTAAATTCCTTAATCGACAAATTACGAAAACTTTGTCCGACGTACTTGCAAAAAATTTCGTCAAACCGCATAAATGAAATTGGCGGAAAATTTTTTTTGATTTTTTGAAATACTTTATTATCAAAAATTGCCTGAACTAATTCCGCAAGCAGACGCATTCCCGTTTCGTAATTATCGCCTGTTCGATACCATTCTAACATCGTAAATTCGATATTGTGCAACTTGCCGCGGTCGCCGCAACGAAACGCCGGACATATTTGGTAAATGGAATCCATGCCGGCGGCGAGCAAGCGTTTCATTGCAAATTCGGGTGAAGTTTGCAAATAATAATTGCGGCTGCCGTGAAAATTTATAGGCAACGACGCATCGCAAACGCACAACGGCTCAACATAATTATCTATCACCGTATCAGCGGATAATACAGGCGTCTGAACCTCAATAAAACCAAAACCGTCAAAAAAAACACGCACCGCCCGCAATAATTCCGAACGATAAATTATATTCGACAAAGAAGCGGTAGGTAAAAATCTGTCCATTGATTTATAATTTTGGGGAATTTCTAAAAAACATTTTTTGGGAAAAACAATCAAACATTCGATGTTTCAATACGCATTAAAAAATCTTTTTAATCTGCGTAATCTGTGGACAAAAAAACAATCCAAAGATTATTTAAACTGTTCGTACTTTAATTTGCGTTTACCTTCGCCTGCCTAGCTTTCGGACGGCAGGCTTTGACGCTTTTAAATCGATGAAACTCAAGTACGATCTGTATATACTGCCCGTACATTAATTTTAATAATCAGAGTTTTAGGGAGTAGGGGGTGGAATAGTTTTTTGTAACCGTTCATGGAAATTTAGCGAAAGTTTTTTTAATGTCGGAATTATTTTTAACAATTGTAACTATTCAGTATTATCTTTTTGATTATTTTGTTTTTGATATTTAGTCGCCAAAAATATTCGCCCTGATAAGGGCGTAACTTTCATAACCGCAGGTCTGCGACCTGCGGTTAAAATCTACCCAATCTTGCTGCCCTGAAAGGGCAGAACTTTATTGACATTAGGGGTCTCTAAAAATTCATTTGTCCAGGTAGGCGGCGTTTCGCCTAGTGTTTAATTTTGGGCCGCATTACGGTTTACGACATTAATAAATTTTAATATTTTGCACGTCTAAAATAAACATATTGTAGGCTTTATGAATTACTAAAATTTATTGGTTTCATAAACTCCATTGCGGCTCAAAAAATAAACACTGTGGCGAAACACCGCCTACCTTTTTGCAAAAAAATGAATTTTTAGAGATACCCATTATTTAACGCAAAATGTCCTGTCCCTATCGGGACAGAGTTGTGTGTTGACTTTTAACCGCAGGTCAGAGACCTGCGGTTATGAAAATACCGTCCCTATCGGGACGAAAACAAAGCAACAAAAACATTAAATAATAAAAAATATACTCTATTGAATAGTTACAAATAAATTCAAAAATATAAAAAAATTCCGTGAGCGGTTACAAAAAGTGTTTATTTATTATTTGCGTATTTTGCGATGTCGATTGTTAGGTTTGTTGTTTTATTTTCGATTTCGATAGTTAGTGGAGTTGTTTCGAGGTTGGCGAATAGGTCTGGGATTTCGCGCGGGGTTGCGTTTATTTTATCGATTAGTGATTGTTTGAATGCTTCTCGTTCTTCGACGGTTTTTCCTTTTTTTTCTTCTGGTGTTCTTGTATCGGCGATAACGGGATATTTTTGTAATAATATTTTTGCTTTACCTGCGGGCGCTCCGTTTGTTGCGTATGACAATTGTAGCGATTGCATTTTTGCGATTCCTTGTGCGTCTGTAATTGCGGTTACTGTAACGGCGCCGGTTGATTCGTAGTTGAATGTTACGGTTGCGCCTTCGATTGGTTTGCCGTTATTAACAACTGTTATTGTGCAAGAATAAACTTGCGGAAAATCAGACGGTTTTTTGGAACAGCCCGAAACAATAAAAAATAACGCAAACAAATTCGCAAAAATAATTAGCCGGTTTATCATCATCTTAAATTTTCCTTTCATTGGTAAAAATGTAATTGGTTAGAAACGTCTATTTGTTTTTTGACAGGATTGCAGGATTAACAAATTTTGTAACCGTTCACAAAAATTTAAGCGCCAAGTTTTAGGCAATAGTGAGTAGAGGATAGATTTATTGTAACAATAAATATTTGTCCGACCTGTCCCATTAGGGACAACATGTCAATACAACCTTAACCTTTTTTATTGCGTCCTTAACGGGACGCTAAAAATTCGTATCATTTTTTTCTACCAACATGTTGTCCCTAGCGGGGCAAATATTTATTGTTACGAAAATTGTCCCCCTACACATTACACGCTATCCTCTAAAATCTATCGCTTACATTCACGTGAACGGTTGCAAATATTTTTAGAAAAATTTCTTCTCTGTGAACTCTGTGTTCTCTGTGGTTAATAAAAATAAATTTGCGTTTTCAGAAGTCCCTTATATTGAATAGTTACATTTATGACAAATAATCCTGTTAATATTGGTTTGATTCGTTGTGGAATTGGCGAGCGATTTCTTTTGATTGCTGGACCGTGTGCGCTTCAAGAGGAGTTTAATTTTGCGATAGCGGAGGAGCTTGTGCGTTTGCGGGACGTTTATCGGATCAACGTTATATTCAAGGGTTCTTTTGATAAGGCGAATAGAACGAGTATTGATTCTTATCGCGGTAGCGGTCTGGAGTCTGGGGTTCGTATGCTTGCGGAGGTTCGTGATAAATTTGGGCTTTCTGTAACGACGGATATTCATGAATCGTATCAGGCGGCGGTTGTGGGCGAGGTTTGCGATCTTATTCAGATACCTGCTTTTTTGTCGCGTCAAACTGATCTTTTAGTTGCGGCGGCGCGGACGGGGCGGGCGGTCAATGTTAAAAAAGGACAATTCATGTCGCCGGATGATATGAAAAACGTCGTTTTGAAACTTAACAAGTCTGGTTGTGAAAATGTATTACTTTGCGAGCGCGGGACGTTTTTCGGGTATGGTCGATTGGTCAATGATATGGGAGCGTTAGTTACTATGCGAAAATTCGGAACGCCAATAGTTTTTGACGCTACTCACAGTGTGCAAGAACCTGGCGGACTAGGAAAAACTACCGGAGGAAACAGAGAATTAGTAGAACCGTTAGCGCTCGCCGCAACTGCCGTAGGAATTGACGCGTTGTTTCTCGAAACGCATCCAATCCCGCAAAAATCGCCAAGCGACAGCGCAAACATGATACCCTTGAAACAACTAGAATCATTGATAAAAAACGTAATAGAAATAAATCATATCGTTAAAAAAAAATAACCGTCCACAAAAATTTAAGCAAGAATAATTTTAAAAAAATGTCGCGTCGTTCTGTTAAGAGTGTAGGTTCTGGTATTGATCTTTCTGGGTTATTGTATAGTTATTCGGAGTTGCCGTTTCCGTTTGATGTTGTGCAATTATTTGGGCGTGCGGCGCCGGTTGAACTTGAGATCGGTTCGGGCAAGGGTCTTTTTTTGCGGCGCGTTTCGGACGAGTTTATTGACCGTGATTTTATTGGGGTTGAGGTTAGTTTGAAGTATGCGCGATTTGCGGCGTCGCGGTTAATTAAAAATTCTAGCGGCAACGTAAAAATTGTGTGTTGTGATGCGGCGAAGTTATTATCGGAATGGGCGCCGGATAATTTTTTTAGCGCCGTTCATGTTTATTTTCCTGACCCTTGGTGGAAACGGTCGCATCGGAAGCGGCGTATTTTACGGGAGGAAGTTGTAAAATTGATAGAGCGCCGGTTAGCGCCGGACGGTATTTTGTATTTTAGAACGGATGTTGAGGAATATTTTAATTCAACGTTAGAACTAATTGCGAATTGTGCAAAATTGTTGAAAGTTTTTGACGTTGAGGTTTCGAGTGAATTACCTGAAAACGATGTTGATTACAACACGCATTTTGAACGCCGTACAATTCTAAACGGAGATAAAGTCTTCAGAGCAAAATTCAAAAAAGAAGTCAAATAAAAAGAAATCGCAACCGTTCACGAAAATTGTAAGCGTTAGATTTTAGAGGTTAGGGAGTAGTTTTTTAGAAAACTAGACAACGATTTTTTGTTACAATAAATTGTCCCTTTTGTCTTTCCTGTCCCTTAAAAATTGCCAATACGTATAATATTACATAAATTATTTATATTTAGATTTGATGTTGATTTGTATATCGCCTAATGGTCGTTTGTATTTTGAATTTGTTGGAGACAAGATCGATAACAGTAATATGCCTGATTTTAATCCGCATCTTAGCCGGATTTATAAGGCGTTTGAATTATCTCATCCGAATGGTTTTTTACACTTGGCAACAGTAGAACTCGATACGGCTTTGTCTGGCGAATTAGATTTTTTTCGTCGTTTTGGCAAACTTTATATGACGAAGCTTTGTCATCTTCCGTTATTGGGCGACGTTAATGAAGTTGTATTTGAGTTGCCTGCGATTTCTCCGCCTTCATTGATGGAGTTTGAGTTTTTTTTGTTGAATGTTCCTCCTGTAAAAGGCGCCGAATATCTTACGTCTGATATTTTGCTTGACTGGTGGACTAGTCTTGATGAATTTGTTCGGGATCAAATTTCTCATCATATCGGCGGCGCTGTTGATTGGATACGCAATCAGAATCCGCTTTGGCGAACAGTTGGTCGCGTAACATTTCATCTTGCTGAAAATAAACAAGACGAATCGCGTCCTTTTGCATTCATGGCGACTTACGCTAACAATATTTCAGCCGGCGCCAAACCTGTTCAATTGCCTTTGTCCAAAGCGCTCAAAGAATACGTAGCCGCCAAAGATAAAAATTCATTGCTACGGTTGTTGCAGCCAATATCCGCAGCCGCCGAAAAATGCGATTGGATAAAGAGTATGCTTGACGATCAAACTATTTATACGCCTCGCGCATGGACGCCGAGTCAGGCGTATCGGATGTTGCAAGACGTGCCTTTATTGGAAGAGAGCGGTTTGATTGTCCGCGTTCCGAACTGGTGGCAAAGCCGCAAAACATCGCGCCCGCAAGTCCGCATCAACATCGACGCAAAAACAAACAATAAATCTTTCGGCATGGATTCGTTGTTGAAGTTTGATATTCAGACTGTTTTGGACGGCGAGGCGTTGACGGAGGCGGATTTGGCGGAGTTGATGAATGCGGAAGAAGGTTCGCTTGTGAGGTTGCGAGGTCAATGGGTCGAAGTAGATAACGGCAAATTGCAGGAAGCATTGGAACATTGGAAAAAAATTGATTCGCTAGTCAACGAAAACGGCATGTCTTTTTACGAAGGAATGCGTTTAATTTCAGGTCTGCCCGTCGACGGCAAATGGAACGATACGGACAAAGAAACAATATTTCGCGAATGGTCAGAAGTAATGCCGACGGGCAATTTCGCTAACATACTTGCGGCGATACGCAATCCGGATAAGTCGCATATTTACGAAATCCCATTTGACAAAACCGGTCTAAACGCTACGCTTCGTCCGTATCAAGAAACCGGCGTCCGCTGGTTACAATTAATGTCGCAACTAGGACTCGGCGCATGTCTTGCGGACGATATGGGACTTGGCAAGACGATACAAGTAATCGCGCTGCTAGCGTTTTTTCATACAAAATCCAGCGCTGAAATCGGCAATGTTGCTGATAATGTTTCGGGCAAAGTTGCTGATAATGTTTCGGATAATGTTTCGGGCAAAGTTGCTGATAATGTTTCGGATAAAGTTTCTGATAAAGTTTCGGGCAAAGTTGCTGATAATGTTTCGGATAATGTTTCTGATAAAGTTTCGAGCAAAGGTGCTGATAATGTTTCGGATAATGTTTTTGGTGTTGGTGTTGTTAGTTCTTTGTTAGTTGTTCCAGCTTCTTTGATTGGCAATTGGGAATCGGAGATCCGGAAGTTTGCGCCGCAGTTAAGTTTTTATGTTGCGCATTCGAGTGGCGGCAGTGTCAATGGTAGTAGCGGCGGCGTGGGCGAGCCGGATGATTTGGATAAAATTGATTTGGTGATAACGACTTATGGTATGGTTGAGCGTATTGGTTGGATCAAGTCGCATCGATGGCGGACTGTAATTCTTGACGAAGCGCAGGCGATAAGAAATGCTGAAACGAAGCAGTCGCGTGCGGTCAAGGCGTTGCGGACGGCGGGCAGGATTGTTTTGACGGGTACGCCGATAGAGAACCGGTTATCTGATCTATGGTCGTTATTTGATTTTCTTAATCCGGGTTTGCTTGGTACGGCGAGTAGTTTTAAGAAATTTATTAAGTCAACATCGGGCGATAATTCGCAGGCGAATTTTGCGCCGTTACGTAAATTGACGCAGCCGTATATTCTTCGCAGGTTGAAAACGGACAAACGTATTATTTCGGATTTGCCCGACAAAACGGAGGTAACGGCATGGTGTAATTTAAGTAAAAAGCAAGCAATTTTATATTCGCAATCCGTGAAAATGTTAGCGGACGAGTTGCGGCAAAACAGCGAAGGGATAAAACGGCGCGGGTTAATACTTTCGTATTTAATGCGGTTCAAACAAATCTGTAATCATCCGGCGCAATGGTTAGGCGACGGCGATTATGAGGCTAGTTTAAGCGGGAAATTCATAAGGTTAGGCGAAATCTGCGAAGAGATAGCGGAGCGGCAAGAGAAAACGTTAGTTTTCACGCAATTCCGCGAAATCACCGAACAATTAGCGATGTTTTTGCAAACGATATTCTTGCGTGAAGGATTCATTTTAGACGGCAAAACGCCAATAAAAAAACGACGTGAAATGGTAGAAGCGTTTCAAATGGAAACCGGCGCGCCGTTTTTTATTTTATCGCTCAAGGCGGGCGGAACGGGATTAAATTTGACGGCGGCGCAACATGTAATTCATTTCGACAGATGGTGGAACCCGGCGGTAGAAAATCAAGCGACGGACAGAGCATTCAGAATCGGACAAAAGAAAAACGTGCTTGTTCACAAATTCGTTTGTCGTGGTACGATTGAAGAACGTATCGACGCAATGATAGAATCAAAAAAAACTTTAGCCAATGAAATAATAGAACCAAACGGCGACGCGGCGCTCGTTACAGAAATGACAGACGAACAACTACTACAAATGGTAACGCTAGATATAAACAAAGCACAAGAAGTATAAATTTAAATTCGGAATGCGGAATTAAAGATTTTGATTTCCAATTAAAAATAATCCTTTTAATCTGTGTAATCTGTGGACAAAAAAAATTGATCCGCAGATTACGCAGATTAGAAAGATTATTTACTCATGTTACGCATCATACGCAGAAACAAGGCTAAATATAGTAACTATATTCGGTCTGAATTTGACCGCCTGCGTAACGTGAGTTTTAAAATAGACGGGGCATTTTTTTTGACGTAACATGGGGAGGTATTGAACAGAACCGCTGAAATGTTAAAATGCCAATCTTTAAAATTCAATTTGGGAATTTCTATACAGATCGTACTTGAAATTCAATGATTTAAAAGCGTAAAAGCCTGCCGTCCGAAAACTAGGCAGGCGAAGGTAAACGCAAACTCAAGTGCGAATAGTTTAAAACTTATTTTGTAAACATTCACGGAAATTAGTTTATTAAAAGGAACTTCTAAAAACTCATTTTTTGTAAAAAGGTAGGCGATGTTTCGCCGAAACATCGCAATACGCATGAAATAATTATTAAATTTTAATAATTCATAACGTGAAAAATAGACATATTGTAGGCGTTATGAAGTAATAAAATTATCAATAACAAAAACCGTAATGCGGCGTTTCGGCACGGTGTTTGATTTTTTAGCCGCCTACCTGAACAAATGAGTTTTTAGAACTTGCCTAAATTACGTTTTGCCAATTTTGGAGAAACAAGTGGGACATGAGGGACAAGTGGAACAATTTTTTTATAACCAAAAACGGTTATCTAGTTTTCTAAAAAACTATACCCTAACCTCTACACTCTAACCCCTAAAACTTAACGTATAAATTTTCGTGAACGGTTACGTAATTTTTAATTTTAACATTTACCTTTTAATTTAACCAATAAATTTAAAACATGAGCGATCCACTTATGCAAACGGTGCAGAATGCGTTGCATTCTATGACTAAACGATTTTCTGGCGATATAGTAGATATTGAGCGCGACGTTAAAGATCTGCGTAATAAGTTATCCGACGGATTAAATTATAAACGTAGTCAATTAGTCGATAGACTTTCTGATTTAGCGTTAGTTTACGCTAGCGCTGAGCGTTTTGACGAGGCTCTTGAAATTATGACCGAATTGCTTGAACATGGTAAATTACTTGCGAATATTGACAAGACTAAAGATTTCGGCGGTTATGCGTTGAAGATAGGTCAAGTTCCCACAATGACGCGCATGATAACCACCGCTCAAGGCACAGAATATAACCGCCTCGAAGATATGTTCAATCTTTACCGCCAATGGATGATATTAGTGCCGGAAAATGAATTTGACCGAATGAAAAACGAATGGGCGTTGAATAATTACGAATACGCACAACATCTACTCGATAAACGCTATGTTGTACGAGCCATCGAAATACTAAAAGAAACTCTAAACACAATCGAAGAACGCCACGATCCACTCTCAACTAAATTTAACGACTGGAAACCCGTACTAGACGGTTACCGTCATTTAGCCGATGCGATCAAAATAGTCGGCGACCGGACAAGCGCATTGCAAAAATATATCCGTTACGACGAAATAGCCGATAAGGCGCACAATATAATTGTACGAAGTAAATCCAGCGCTCCGGTATCATTCGATAGAGGCGACGCCAGAGTAATTTTTGGCAGATCGGACGAAGATATGATTGCGTTTATGGCTTCTTACGGTTTTGAAGAAGAACGTTTTACTACCTTGATAAAAATAGGCGATATTTGCGTGGAATTAGGCGAAAGAAGCGAAGGACTAAAATACTACGACAAAGCCGGACGCGTCGGAAGATACGCTATGGACAACGATGATTTTTCAGGAAGACACGGATTTGGTTTGGAATATTCAGAAGGGTTAGTTCCGTATAAAAAAGCCGCCATATATTACGAAAACAAAGATATTGAAGCGGCGCAAAAACAAATTCAATTAGCCGATAAAATTATACAAGATAAATTAGTAAAAAATCAAAAATTTTACAAAGAAGAGTTGCGGGAATTGTACAATGAAATCAGAGAGTTGAAACGAAAGATATTCGGCGTATCAAATAAAACGCAAAGCGAAACCGCCGCCGCCGTCGCCGAAAAAGAAAAAGAAAAAGAACCGGCAGATAGATTCGGAATCCGAAGCGGCAATTTTAATATGGGAAAATTTATAAAAGCGCTGGCTGAAAAAAGCAACGAAGCATGCGTATTTATCGGCAAGGCACAAATTGAATATGAACGCGGACTTTATAAATCGGCTATCTATTATCTATTGCAATCGCGAAATATTCTTGACTCGTATATGATAAGTTTACAAATAATTTCTACGAAATCTAATCTTGTTATGACTTGTATGTTGCTCGGTCAATCTTATCTGCGTTTACACGAAATGGAGAAGTCCGAAAAATGGTTCAAACGAGCAATAAAACACGCCAACTTCCTCGAAAATAGAATCAACGAACTAAAAAATAAACCAAATAAAAATAAGTCCGAAGAAATCGATTGGTCGCATCTGCAACGCGTCGATTGTACTACGTTGTTAATTTTGCTAATGGATAATACGGCGGAGTTGTATATTACGATGCGGCGTTTTAAGGAGACGCTTGCGTTGCTTGAACGCGGTTATGTTAATCGCAATTTATGGTTTGAAAAAAACGCCGCCATATTCAACAAACCGTCGCTTTATAACGATATGAACGCCCGCGAAGTTGTTGCGGCGTCTTTTTTGCCCGTGTTTAACGTGCTAGCGGCGCTTGAAGAATGTTGTTGTAGTCTCGGTTATTACGACGAAGCGATTAAATGGGGCAAAAATGAAATTAAAACGCACGAAGATATTTGTATTTTTCTGTCGGTAAATCGCCCGATCTCTTGCACGTATCGCACAAAAGCAGATATTTCAATGGCGGCGGCGCTCTTTTGCGCTGGTAAAATTGAACAAGCAGAAGAAATAATACAAAAAATCACAAAACTATTTTTTGAAAATAACGTCGAAAAAAATATCGAACAAGCAAAAGAGAGAGTAGATACGTTAGTTGCGTTGAGACGTTGCGCTTTAATGTCGAATACAGAATTTCCGGAAGAACGGGATTTGTTAATTAAAGCGCGCAAACTTATGACAACGGACGCAAACGAAGCCGTAAAAATTTATAACGACGTACTTGATAAACTTAAACAAAAACAAAAGAACGCCGAAAATTCGCATAGAATAATTCAGAAACAATGGGAACTGACAATAAAATACACAAATGCGGCGCTGAATTATTGTAACGGCGATAAAAAAGATTGGAATAATATGTTATTGGCTAGCGTCGGTTCGGATAACGTGTTGAAAAATTTACGTTCCGAAGACAAAGGCGAAATTGATTTAGAACTAATTATTGCAAGAAAATTTGACCGTAATCTCGATTTCAAAATAATGACAGAACGCGAACCGGAAGGGATTGATGAAAAAATCGCAAAACATGATATAGATTTTGAAGACACGAATGAAAATCCAGTTGCGCCGGAATACGAATTATTACAAGTAGAAGGAGATAAAGTACAATCAAAATTAATAAACGCTTTCAAAAACGCAATCATTAAAACAAAATTCGATCCCGACGAAGGAAATACGCCAAAACGCAAAGAAACAACAATTATTGCTCCCCCAGAACAACAAACCGGAAGAAACGACCCATGCCCCTGCGGAAGCGGAAAAAAATACAAAAAATGCTGCATGAATAAAAAATAATAAATTTCAACTACGAGCAGATAATTTCAAATGTAAAATAATCTGTCTAATCTGAGTAATCTGTGGATCTCTTTTAAAACGATCTATAGACCAAACGATCTACAGACCAAAGGATCGCAGGCGTCTCGCCTGCATGCGGTTGTACTCAACCGCTAATGATGGAGGTTTTTGTCTCTAAAATTTTATTGGTTGCGATCCATCAAACAGTCTCACTTGTCCCCCTGTCCCACTTGTACCTAAAAAAATCTTTTTAATCTGTAAATTGATTTTTTGTTTATACGGGGAAGTATTGACAGACTTTTTTGTTTATCTAAAATTGCCGAAATTCAGATTTTGAGTTAAGTCTTGAATTGGAGATTTTGAGCGTTTGTAATTTCGTAACCGTTCACGTAAATTTAAGCAAAAGATTTTAGTGGATGGCGTGTGGGGGGGGACAATTTTCGTAACAATAAATATTTGTCCCGCTAGGGACAACATGTTGGTAGAAAAAATGATATAAATTTTTAGCGTCCCGTTAAGGACGCAATGAGGGTTAATGTTGTCTTTACATGTTGTCCCTAACGGGACAAATATATTTTTGACATTGCTTTTCTACCAACATGTTGTCCCTAATTGGACAGATGAGACAAATGGGTATCTCTAAAAATTCATTTGTCTAAGTAGGCGGCACTTCGCCCAGTGTTTAATTTTGGGCCGCATTACGGTTTATACCATCAATAATTTTAATACGTCACACATCTAAAATGAACATATTTTAGGCTTTATGAATTATTAAAATTTACTGATAGCATAAACTCCATTGCGGCACAAAAAATAAATACAGCGGCGAAACACCGCCTACCTTTTTACAAAAAAATTAATTTTTAGAGACGCCCTTTAATAAACAAATTTCCGTGAACGGTTAGATTTTTTGTAACAATAATTAAAATAATAAAATTTATGAGACGAGTTGTAATTACTGGTATTGGTTTGGTAACGCCGATAGGACATGAGGTTGAAACGGTTTGGGGGCGGTTATTAGCGGGCGAGTCGGGAGTTGGCAAAATTACTCTTTTTGACGCGGGCAATTTTCCGACTCAAATAGCGGCGGAAGTCAAGGATTTCGACATGTCCGCTATCGGCGAAAATCCGTCAGATTGGGAAGCGCAAGACCGTCATACGCGTTTTGCCGTCGGCGCCGGTTTCAAGGCAATGACGGATGCAGGATTGTGGGATGCGGCAAAAAAAACTAAAGCGTTTCCATACGATTCAGAACGTCTTGGAGTTTACACCGGCGCCGGCGAGGGCGAACAAGATTTTGAAAATTTTACTAAAATGATTCTGGCAAGTATTGACGGCGATCCTAACGGCGAATTTGACATGGGTAAATTTATCCAATGCGGCGTGAATATTCTTGACCCGATAAAAGAACTTGAACAAGAACCGCACATGCCAGCGTCTCATCTTGCGGCAATGTTTCACGCTTTCGGTCCTAATGCGAATTGTTTGACGGCATGTTCGGCAAGCCCGCAAGCGGTCGGCGAAGCCGTGCAACTAATAAAACGAAACGAAGCAGATTTAATGATTGCGGGCGGCGCTCATTCTATGATTCATCCGTTTGGGGTTACCGGATTTAATCTTTTGACCGCTTTGAGTACGAACAATTCAGACCCGTCCGGCGCTTCAAGACCTTTTGACAGAGAACGCGACGGATTCGTGTTAGGCGAAGGCGCAGCAATGGTAATACTAGAAGAGTTAAGTCATGCGCAAAAAAGAGGAGCAAAAATTTATGCAGAGTTAGTCGGATACGGAGCAACGTCGGATGCGTTTAGAATTACTGATATTCATCCTGAAGGACGCGGCGCTACTGGTTGTATGCAGCAGGCTTTGGACAATGCAAAATTGACAATAAACGACGTTGACTATATCAACGCTCACGGAACAAGTACAACCGTAAATGACCGCGTCGAATCTCTTGCGATACGTAAATTATTCGGCGAAAGAGCGTATAAAATTCCGGTATCAAGTACAAAAAGCGTAACGGGACATCTGGTAGCGGCGGCGGGCGTAAGCGAACTAATTTATTGCATTTTGGCAATACGCGACGGAATTGTGCCGCCAACTATAAATTATCATACGCCCGACCCCGATTGCGATCTCGACTACGTGCCAAACAAAGCAAGAGAAGTAAAAGTAAACGTCGCTTTAAGCAACAGCTTCGGTTTCGGAGGACAAAACGTTACGCTCGCAATAAAAAGATTCATAAATTAAAAAAAAGTATCTCAAAAAAAAATTGTCGGCACGTATTTTGTTAAACAGATTTTCGTGAACGGTTACAAAAAAACTAATCTATTTCTTTTATTCCTTTAATTTTTTTTAGAAAATTACGATGTTAAAAATTGGTTCGCATGAGTTTTTGTCTCGTATGTTTGTTGGTACGGGCAAGTATTCTTCGTATGAGGTAATGCAAGAGGCGATTGATGTTTCGGGTTCGGAGTGTATAACGGTTGCGGTTCGGCGCGAGCGTCTTTTTGATTCGTCAGGTCGTCGTTTATTGGATTTTATTGATGTTGGTCGTTATACGATATTGCCTAATACGGCTGGTTGTTTTAGCGCCGACGAGGCGGTTCGTGTTGCTCGTCTTGGTCGTGAGATATTGAGTCAGATGGGCAATTCCGGCGCTAATTGGGTTAAACTTGAGTGTCTTGGCGATACGAAGACGCTTTTACCGGATCCGCTTGAAACGGTTCGTGCGACGGAGATATTGGTCAAGGACGGTTTTGAGGTTTTGGTTTATACGTCTGACGATCCAATTTTGGCGAAACGGTTGAAGTCGTGCGGCGCGGCGGCGGTAATGCCGGCGGGTAGTCCGATAGGTTCGGGGCAAGGCGTATTGAATGCGAATTCGTTGAGAATATGTTTAGAGTATCTCAAGGAAGCCGATCCGGATTATCCGGTAATTGTTGATGCGGGAGTTGGTACGGCGAGTGATGTTTCTTTTGCGATGGAGTTAGGTTTTGACGGCGTATTGTTGAACACCGCAATCGCAGCCGCAAAAGACCCTATCAAAATGGCGGAAGCAATGAAAAAAAGTTGTGAAGCGGGAAGATTAGCATACGAAGCAGGACGTATCCCAAAAAAATTATACGCAACCGCAAGCAGCCCAATCAGAGATTTTTAAATTACGCATCTCTAAAAATTCATTTGGTAACTTCTAAAAAACACAAATTTATTTTTATTAACCACAGAGAACACAGAGACCGCAGAGAAAATTTTAATTGCAATCAAAATGTTATTGAATATTATAATTGACGTAGTATATAAAATAATTTTTGAAAATTTTCTTCTCTGTGAACTCTGTGTACTCGGCGCTTAAATAAAAAACCGGTTATTAGAAGGCGCCATTTGTAATTTAATTTAAATTTGTAATTTAATTTTAATTTCCCAAACCTAATTTTAACCTAATTTTTTTTTACAAAACCACTCGCCCAAAAAAACTCAGTAGCAACGTATAACAACACACAACAACCTCACAACCTCACAACCTCATTATGATTTTATTTTAATAAGATAATGAGGTAAGAATGTTTATTTTATAATTTTTTCTACTGAGGTTGTTTTGTTCAGAAAAATTAGGTTAAAATGAAGTTTGTTAAAGAGCGTATTAGAATTTTAGAGAAACATCGAATGATGGATCGGTTCTCCCAATAATTAATTTTTAGAGACGCCCAATTTTGATCCAAAAAAATATTTTACTGAATTTGACAAAATTTTACTAAAACAGTTACGACAAAAAAATTAAATATGAAAGCAGTTGTTAAGAATACAGTTAAGAATAATTCTGTATATTTTCCTTTTGAGGATATTTTTACTTTAATTAAGCGATTTGTTTCACCTTCATTTTGTGTTATGTTTCGTCTTGATGCGGATGGCGTTTTGCTTTCTGTTGAAGGCGATAAATCTGAATTTGAATTTGACGGTTTATTGTCGAAGGAATCGGTTGGCGAATCTTTTTTTGCAATTTATAAAGACGTTCCGTTAATTACTAGCGCGTTGCGTAAGGCGTTTGCCGGCGAAGTTACAGAAATAACCGAATGGTTACGCTCGCGCTTGTTCAAGTTGCAATTTTTGCCCGTCCGAAATCCCAAAGGCGTTATTGTTGGAGTCGCCGGATTTGCATTGGACGAAACGCCCAAAATTTACGACTCTTCTAATACTAATATTGACGCTAATATTGACGCGGGTAAACAAGTCGATGAAGATGAAGACGCATGGTTTTATAATTACTTCCATGAATTACCCGAAGCGATGTTATTAGTTCGCGATGGGAAAATTGTTCTTTGCAATAAGAAATCGCAAGAACTATATCAACACAGTGAATCCAATTCGCCGTATGGAATGAAATATACGGAATTTATTCGCCGTCATACTGACAAAAGCGAAAAATATTTGAAAAATTTGCCGCTTGATAAAATTGAACAAATGATAAACGACGCCCAACAAGGTAAGGTACAACAATTTGAACAAGACAGACGTTTTCCAGACGGACAGATACTCGCAATCAAAACGACTATTTATCCGTTGCGTTTTAAGGGCGCTAATCATTTGCTTCTGATTTCGCAAAATATAACGCCGCTTCTTGAATCGCAAAGGAAAGAAGCGACGATCCATAATGTGTTCAACTCTATTCAAGACGGCATCGTTTGTATTGACCGCAACATGAAATTCCGGCGATTTAATAACGCTCTATTAAAACTATTCCCCAACCCCAATACTGATTTTACGAAACCTTGTTATGTTTTTCGCGGTAAAGAAAAGGTCTGCGATAATTGCCCTGCGGTTCAGACATTTCAAGACGGTCAAGAACATTCTTTTTTGGAATACGACGACAACAATAAACATTGGATAGAGACTACGAGTTATCCGTTTCGTCTTGATCCCGAAGGCGCAATAATCGGAGCAACACTTTTAATACGCGACGTTACAGAGCAACATAATCGATCTATAATTTTAGAACAGCGCGAAAAGATTTTTGCAGCCGTTACTAATTTCTCAAACGACGGCATAATCACGTTCTCGGATATTCCCGACGGCAGTAAATGTAACGCCCGTTTATTGGAAATGTTTGACGGCAAAGCGGAAATGTTTGAGTCAATAACGACTTTTTACGAACATTGCAAAGAAATCGCAATAAACGTTGATGAAATTGTCAACGCCCGCCGGCGACTCATGCAAACCAAAGAACCGCAAGAAGGAACGTTGTTATTGCGTGATGGACGCATTTATGAATGGCGCGTGATTTCAGTCAACACGGGCATCGGAACGTCTGGTCAAACGCGTATCTGGAAAGTTCACGATGTTACGGAAGTTCACAAAAATACGGAACTAATTCGCCGGCAAAAAGAAGAGTACAGGTTGCTTTTTGAATCGATGACCAACGGTATGTTATTGGCGGATGTCATTCGCGGCGTTCACGGCGAGCCGGTCAATTATATTATCGCCGATATTAACCCGTCTTTTGCGGCTGTTCTTCAAAAAGAGCCATCGGAATTGATAGGATGTTCGCTTCTTGATCAATTTCAATCGATTCAAATCTTGTCGCATAATTTCGGGCGGCATTGGTGGAAAGGGTTAGACGAAGCGGCTTTGGGCAAGTCGGGAACGTTTCATATTTATTTCCCCGGTGTGGAATGTTCCTATCACGAGATAGTTGTCTTTCGTACAAAAAAGGATCAAATCGGAATTTTACAATACGATGAAACCGCACGCATCCAATCGGAACAATCTTTTAAGGCAATGCAAGCATCAATAGATCATCTTTCTGAACCGGTGCTTTGGTTGGATGTTGACGGTACGATTTGCTATGCCAATGATGCGATGTTGTTGTCGCTGAAGTATAATTCGCGAAATCCGATCAAAGACAAATCTTTTCCGCCGCATCCGGTCGGCGCAAAAATATGGGAATTTGACGTAGGCGTAAATAGTTCGCCGTCAAATTACGCCGCATGGTTTATAACTTTGAAAAAAGAAGAAACGGTACGTTTCGAGACTTTGATGCGAAATTATGAAAACACGACTTTTCAAATTATCGCAACATGCGATCTTATGGAATACGGCGGCAAATCGTTTATTGTAGGCTGTTATCACGATTTAACGGAATCGCTTCGACGAATAGAAGTAGAGCAAACCGCACGCATAAAATCACAATTCCTGACAAATATGAGTCACGAATTACGGACTCCGCTTAATGGTGTTACGGGGTGCGTTGATCTTTTGCTCAAATCCGAATTGACTCCAAAACAACGTGAAACGGCTGAATTGATACGGATATCGGGTGCACATTTATTATCTATTGTAAATGATATTTTGTCCTTTTCCTATTTGGAAAAGAGTAATCTGGAACTCCAAGTTGTCGAATATGATTTACCGAAACTGATAGAAGACGTAATGAAAACATCGTCGGTTTTGGCGTATGACAAGGACGTGGAATTAAGTTGTTCGTTTATGACTAATATTCCTCAACGTGTTTGGGGTGATGTTAACAAATTGCGTCAGGTGTTGATGGCGCTTTTGAATAACGGTTTAAAGTTTACGCAAAAGGGCAAGGTAGAGTTGATTGTTGCTGTTGAAGAGGTGAAGTTGATAAATAATAGTCCAACGGAATTTATTCTCCGATGTAATATTGTGGACACTGGAATAGGCATTCACGAAAATCAACTTAACGATTTATTCCAATCTTTCTCACAACTTGATATTTCATTCTCCAAAGAATACAGCGGTATCGGAATGGGACTGGCACTTTCGCATCAATTGGTCCGTTTAATGGGCGGTCAAATCGGAGTAGAAAGTAAGAAAAATGTAGGTTCAACTTTTTGGTTTACGATTCCGCTTGTTTGCGAAGAAAAAGTTTTTTCAGTACCATGTCAACAGTTACGCTACGATGCAACAACACAAACCATAAATCACAACAATAAAACTACTGAAAAAAATACACTAAATCAACAGAGTGAAAATCCCGAAAACGACCCCAAATATGAACATTTGGCAAAATCAAATGTCAAAATAGAGGGAATAGGTAACGG
>JAISLW010000230.1 GCA_031277105.1 Planctomycetaceae bacterium
TCGCAGGCGTCTCGCCTGCAAAAAAAGGAATGCAGGCGCTAAAAGATCGCACTCGCCGCAGGATCGCGGGCGTCTCGCCTGCATGCGGTTGTACTCAACCGCTAATGAGCGAGGTTTTGATCTCAAGCGCTTTTTTATTTGCCTATCGGCAAAGTGCAGGCGGGACGCCCGCGATCCGTTGGTCTCGCCTGCATTTCAAGATCGCAGGCGCTTCAGGATCGCAAACATTTCGCCTGGTGTTTCGTCAGATTCGCAGGCGGAACGCCTGTATCACAGGATCGCGGGCGTCTCGCCTGCAAGCGGTTGTACTCAACCGCTAATGAGAGAGGTTTTGATCGCAAGCGCTTTTTTATTTGCCTTGCGGCAAAGTGCAGGCGAGACGCACGCGATCCGGCGGTCTCGCCTGCATTTCAAGATCGCAGGCGCTTCAGGATCGCAAACATTTCGTCTGGTGTTTCGTCAGATTCGCAGGCGGAACGCCTGCACCACAGGATCGCGGGCGTCTCGCCTGCTTGCGGTTGTACTCAACCGCTAATTAGAGAGGTTTAATATCTCAACCGCCTTTTTGTTTGCCTATCGGCAAAATGCAGGCGAGACGCCCGCGATCCGGTGGTCTCGCCTGTATTTTAGGATCGCAGGCGATTCAGGATCGCAAACATTTCGCCTGGTGTTTCTTCAGATTCGCAGGCGGAACGCCTGCATCCCAGGATCGCGGGCGTCTCGCCTGCAAGCGGTTGTACTCAACCGCCGTTGAGCGAGGTTATATCTCAACCGATTTTTTGTTTGCCTATCGGCAAATTGCAGCTGCGACGTCTGCGTTCCTTCTCAATTTTTTGTTACAAAAAAATTGTCTCACTTGTCCCTACAGTCCCACTTGTCCCTGACCTTTGGTTATGATAATTTATTAAACGAATTTCCGTGAACGGTTATTTGAATAGTTACGATTAAACAAAATTTACGTATGAAAAATGTCTTGATTGCACGCCAAAAATTTACAGAACGACATTTTGCTAAACTGTTCGTATTTGAATTAAAACAATTTTTTGACTAATTTATTAATTTTATGAAAAAACAATATTTGAATATTTTGCTTATTTTTTTATTTGCGAGTTGTTGTTTAATCTGTCAAGTGCAGGCAGACGATAATTCCGATTTGAAGGATCGTTTGTTGCGGGAGGCTATACCGGCTTGGAAAGATTTGAAAAAGAAATCGGATAATTTAACATACGAAATAAGCGAAAATCGCGATGATATAAAAATTACAACAAATAGAGATCACGCAATTTCAAAATACAGATTGTCTATTAAAGGAAACAATATGTTAGAATGCGCATTCAGCGATAACGGAGACGGAACGGTTATGGAAAATTATCGATGTCGAAATAAAAAATATTACTTTGAAATCGATAGAGCAAAACAAACAAAATCTTGGAGTATGAATAATTTTATTTTTTCGGGAACTAGCGATTATGAAAAAGAGGTTTTTTCTAGTTATTATATTGCTTCTGTTGCGTGGTCGATACTTGGTATTCCTATGATGGATATTGTAAATGAACCGTCGTTTGAAATTAAATCTTTTTCTACGGAAAAAAATGAAGAAAACGACGAATTGATAACTCTTACATTTACTTTAAAGGATAACAAATTACAAGAGCGATTTTTCAATGAATTACAATTAGGAGTCGTTAAATTTAATGTAACAAAAAATTGGATCATCTTAAGTTATGAATTATCATCTTATGCAAATGACGACAAAAGAAATTATCACTATCAAGGTAAATGCGAATGTGAATATGATTTTTCAAGAGGTACGCCGTACATAAAAACGCGCAAATATACTTTGTTCCGCGAAAAGGCAGATATAAAAAATGTTACATGGATAGCTAATATTTTGTCTATTGAACCTTGTACCTTAAAGAACAACGATTTTACGCTTTCTGCATTTGGACTTGCAGAACCTAATGACGAAACCTCCCATCACAAAATAATAAGATACGTTTTATGTATAATCGGATTGATAATAATTTTAGCATCGCTTATACGTATGCACATAAAACGAAAATTAAAAAATTAACATTTAATTTTTAGAACTATATCGCATATTGTAATAATGGTCTTTTTTAGTAATCGTTCACGGAAATTTTGTTTGTTAAATTACGTTTTGGTAATTTTTGAAGGACAAGCGGGACAATTTTTTTATAACAAAAAATAAACATCGACAAAAGTTATTTCCTATTCTTATTTAATAATGGATATTATTTCGTATTTTTCGCGTAATATAGTTACGCCGTTTTGGGCTTTTTATGAGCGTAGCGATTATTTGCAACATTATCGCCGGATGCTTAAAACGCAATATGATCCGCCGGATGTTATTATTGGTCGTCAGACGGAGAAGATGCGTGCGATAGTTGCGCATGCTTATAATACGTGTAAATTTTGGCGTGAGCGATTTGATGCGTATCGTCTTAAACCGTCTGATATTTGCGATCTTACTGATCTTTGCAAGTTGCCTGTTCTTACGAAATCGGATTTGCGGGTGCGATTGGACGATATGATTTCGTCTTCTTATTCGGACAAGTCGAAGTTGGTTCGATTTAGTACGTCTGGTTCGACTGGGGTTTCGGTCAACGTTTACGCAGATGAATTTTGTACTCAATTTAAGCGCGGCGCGGTTTTGCGTAGCGACGAATGGACGGGGTGGCGTTGCGGCGAGCGTATTGCGGCAATATGGGGCAATCCAAAAGTGCGTAAAGATTTTTTTGGCGTGATGAGAAATTTATTTTTGGAACGTTATTATGTTTTTCTTGACACGTTAAAAATGGACGAGCGTTCAATGGACGAATTTACGAAACAATTATTACGTTATCCTCCTGGCATGTTGTTTGGTCATGCGCATTCGCTTTATTTGTACGCTCAATATTTGCGGGCAAAATATCCTGAAGTCAAAATTAGACCTCATGGAATCCTTTCAACTTGTATGGTGCTTCATGATTTTGAGCGTCGTTTAATATCTGACGTTTTTGGATGTCGTGTTACGAACAGATATGGTTGCGAGGAAGTTTCGTTGATTGCGAGCGAGTGCGAGGCGGGCGATGGTTTACATATTAATTCTGATGCGTTGTATGTAGAGTTGTTGAGCAGGTCGGGCGAGCCGGTTGTGGGCGGTGAAGCGGGGGCGGTTGTGGTAACAGATTTGTGTAATCGCGCAATGCCGTTGATACGGTATGAAGTCGGCGATTCGGCAACGTGGTCAAATCGAGTGTGTTCGTGTGGTAGGACGTTGCCGTTATTGGGGCGGATTGAGGGGCGGGTTGCGGATTATGTTGTTACGGACAAGGGCGAATATATTTCGGGAATTTCGCTAACAGAAAATTTTGCGTGTATGGTTGACGGTATTGCCCAATTGCAAATCGTCCAAAATGATATTAACAAATTCACATTTAATATAGTCAAAGATACAGATTTCGGTGAAACAACTATGAACCAAATTAAAAAACTCGTAGTAGAACGGTTCGGAAATAACGCAACATTCGACTGTAATTACATGGAAAAAATCCCAATAGAAAAATCCGGCAAATACAGATTCTGCATCTCAAAAGTAAAAAAAGATTTTTAAAAGAAACGCAACCAAAACGGTTGCGGATCCTTTGATGTAGCGTTCCTTCCAACTTGTCCCACGCATCCCTAAAAAAATCCTTCTAATCTGCGTAATCTGTGGACAAAAAAATTCGATCCACAGATTACACAGATTAAAAAGATTATTTTAAATTTGAAATCAAAATCCTTAATTCCGCATTCCGCATTCCGAATTTCTTCAGGGGGGCTTGTGTGAATTTTTATATGTGTTATATTACTGCCCTTTGTTGCAAAATGAATCAGAGAATTGTATTGTTTTGCAATTTTACAATCTTTTTGACGAGCCAAAAATTAGTTGAGATTGATGGTTGTAAAAAATGATTGTGATTTTAATTGCTGGTTATTTTTTTGGTTAAAGAGATAATTAAATTATTTTAATTTTTCTTAACTTTAATGGCATGTAATTAGCGATAAATCTTTTTGTTAGTTTTAAGATTTAATTCATTGTTTGGATTAAATCGCTGAAGTTTTTT
>JAISLW010000232.1 GCA_031277105.1 Planctomycetaceae bacterium
TGCAGGCGAGACGCCCGCGATCCTGGAATGCAGGCGTTCCGCCTGCGAATCTGACGAAACACCAGGCGAAATGTTTGCGATCCTGAAACGCCTGCGATCCTGAAATGCAGGCGAGACCAACGGATCGCGGGCGTCTCGCCTGCAATTTGCCGCAAGGCAAACAAAAAGGCGGTTAAGATCAAAAACTCTCTCATTAGCGGTTGAGTACAACCGCATGCAGGCGAGACGCCCGCGATCCTGGAATGCAGGCGTTCCGCCTGCGAATCTGAAGGAACATAGGCGTTCTGCCTGCGATCCGGTATTTTTTGTAACAATAAATATTTGTCCCGCTAGGGACAACATGTTGGTAGAAAAAAATGATACAAATTTTTAGCGTCCCGTTAAGGACGCAATGAGGTTTAATGTTGTATTTACATGTTGTCCCTAGCGGGACAAATATTTATTGTTACGAAAATTGTCCCGATACGCCATACACACTATTCCATAACCCCTAAAATCTTTTGTTTAAATTTACGTGAACAGTTTAAACTGCTCGTACTTTAATTTACGATTTACCTTCGCCTGCCTAGCTTTCGGACGGCAGGCATTGACGCTTTTAAATCGCTGAAATTCAAGTACGATCTGTATAAAGCGTCTAATTTACAACTTGGTTTGACATTTTAATTACCCTTTGGTCCGCCTACCTCGTTGGTAGGCGGGCTTTTTTTTAATTCTGCATTTATTACTGGGTATCTCTAAAAATTCATTTTTTTGTAAAAAGGTAGGCGATGTTTCGCCACTGTGTTTATTTTTGGGGTCGCAATATGTGTGAAACGATTATTAAACTTTAGTAATTCATAACATCTAATATATAATTTTATTTTAGACCTCGTGAAGTAATAAAATTTATTAGCGCCCAAAAACGTAATGCGGCTCAAAATTAAACACGGGGCGAAACGCCGCCTACCTGACAAATGAATTTTTAGAGATGCCCTACTTTTTTTCTTTTACGAATATTGCGATTTCTGCGGGCGGGTATGAGCGGATTTTATTTGGCGCGGGTTTAACAGGCAAAAGATTAAAATCAAAACGATTGTCCGACTCTATAACAAACACCGAACCAACCGGTGCAGATTCCAATAAATTATCCAACATTGCCAACACCTCGACGCTACGCTCAACATAAAACGAATACGGCGGCGAACAAAAAACTATCCAAGAAATATCGTCTTGCGGATGCAATTGCCGGTTTTTTGCCCAAAAAAAGGCATCAGTTTTGCAAAGTTGACAATCGCCCAACAAGTTAAGCGATTCAAGATTTTTACGCAATAACATCGCCGTCGGTAAATGCATCTCTATCACAACGCCGCCAATAGCGCCGCGACTCATCGCCTCTATCGCCAACGCTCCAGTACCGCCAAAAAGGTCTATCACCCGCTTGCCGCGAATAACAGGACCTATCAAATTAAAAACCGCCTCCCGAACCCTGTCCTTCATCGGACGAACCCGATTGTCCCCCGAATACAATAAACGACTACCGCGAAACTTGCCGCCAACAACACGCAACCCAACAGACTCCTTAACCAAAATTTTCTTGCCCGCTTCCTTAATACGCACAACTTTTTTTCGGGCAATTGGGGACTTGTTGTTTTTAAGGCGGCGCTTATTTGAATCGGACAAATCGGACAAAGCAGACAAGTCAGACCTATCAGACCTATCAGGCAAAACTGACGACTTGTTTTTCATGCGGCGATTGTTTTTATTGCCGCCGCCGCTCAAAATTACCGGATCAGACTTAACGTTAAATCGTTCCAGATCAATTTGACCGCGATTAGTATTATCAATCTTAAATATCGTATCATCACGACGATCTCGCCGCTTTTTCATATTTGTATTTTTTCTCATCTTATCTTGAAAATTGTTTTTAAAATAATCTGCGTAATCTTTGGGTATCTGCGTAATCTTTGTAATCAGTGGATCGGTATTCCGCATTTCTAATGGGGATTGCAAAATTTTTTACTATCTGTATATTACGGGACAATTGTATTGCAATGTCTTTTGAGAATAATTCGGTTCTCAATAACGTTCTGGTTTGAATAAACTCGACTCGTTTGCGAGTTAAACTAACTCAACTAAAACATTGCACAAACTATACACTAACAACTTTAACCTTACAAGTAATTTTAAACTGTTCACATTTGAATTTGCGTTTAGCGCCGTCTGCCGTCCGATAACTAGGCAGACGCAGGTAAATGTAAATTCAAGCAAGAACGGTTTAAATATACTTTTCACACTTTAAAATTGCGGTTTAAAAAAATACTCATAACTATTAAGTAGAGAATTTTTTGAACAAAAAATTACGTTATATTTCGCCCTGATAAGGGCGTGACTTTCATAACCGCAGGTCTGCGACCTGCGGTAAATTTAGCGCATAATTGCTGCCCTGAAAGGGCAGGACTTTATTGACATTATTGTAACGAAAAAGTCCTGCCCCTATCGAGGCAGCGTTATGTGTTGACTTTTTACCGCAGGTCAAAGACCTGCGGTTATGAAAATACCGTCCCTATCGGGACGAATACAATTCATCAACAATATAATTAAGAAACAAAAAAATATTCCACTGAATATTACTTTTTACTGGGCATCTCTAAAAATTCAATTTTTTGTCAAAAAGGTAGGCGGCGTTTCGCCGAAACGCCGCATTAGATATGAAAGAATTATTAAACTTTAATAATTCTTAACATCTAAAATAAATATATTTTAGGCATTGTGAAATATTAACATTTATTAGCGACATAAACTCTACTGCGGCGTTTCGGCGAAACGCCGCCTACCTGAACAAATGAATTTTTAGAGACGCCCAACAATTATATATTGGCGATATTAATGGACAAAAGGGACAAATGAGACAATTTTTTTGTAATCGTTTAGACAAGATAGTTTGTCGGATATTGAAAATTTTAAACTATTCGTACTTGAGTTTGCGTTTACCTTCGCCTGCCTAGCTTGCGGACGGCAGGCTTTGACGCTTTTAAATCGCTGAATTTCAAGTACGAGCAGTATAGTAGCGAATAATTTTAGACGGCAACAAGAAATAAGGTTTGACGTCAGATTGTTTTTTGCCGAATTGATAAAAAAAGCCTGAACCGGTTTTGATGTTTTGAAAAATATCTCTCCATATTTCTCAACAGGTTCGTTTACACAAATAAGGGACTTGCATTCCTAAGTTTCGGGTGACGACCGAAAGTAAAAACGAACCAACATTAACCGGTTCAGGCGTATTTCAAAAATTTTTTTGTTTTGTTAAACTGTTCGTACTTACGTTTGCGTTTAAATTCGCCTGCTAGTTTTCGGACGGCAGGCTTGCACGCTGTTAAATCAATGATTGTCAAATACGAACTGCATTAGACGTAAATCGCAATTTCACTCAATGCGACAACGTATCAAGCAAAGTTCTAAATTCTGATATTTCTCCTTCTAAATAATTTATCCATTTTTGTGGATGCCAGATTTCAATACACACCGCCGCGCCGATTACCATTACGTCGTTGCCTGGTTCAACTGCTAAAAATTCCCTAAATCCTTCCGGTAATAACACTCGTGAACGACCGGCTAATTGTAATTCCCGATGACGCGTCGATAATATTCGTCCAAAACGTTGTAACTCCGGCATCTTTTGCTCTAAATCGCCTAGTCGCAATTTCGTCTGAACTAAATTTACGCGTTCATCTAACTTCGCCTTCCAAGTCTCTTCGTCCCAAAGCGATAAACAACCCGGACGTTCTTTAGCAATTACGCATTTACCGGAATCCGGCTTAAACACACTTTCAAATTCCGACGGAAGCGTTAGACGATACCGCTCGTCAATCTTTCGACTATATTCGCCTACTATAAATTCGCCCGCTCCCGACATCTCATAAATTCATTTTGATTATCTTGTCTTGACCAACACAAAATAACTAATCTAAAAAATCATCGCCAACCAACACAAAAAAAATTTGACAAAAATAATAATCATCCAGTAATTAACGTAATAACAATTCACGGAAATTATGCGAAATAGATAATTTTGGATAAGATAAAATTTTTAGTTTTTGTATCAAAAATTATCCTTAACTTTTCTTTTGTCCTTAATATCTCTAAAAATATCTGACGTCGCAATTTCTTAAACGTCTATTTTTTAAACTCTTACTAAAACTTATAACTGAATAATTACGAATTTTGTATAGTTGCAAGCAAAATGTAAAAAATTGATTTTGGGCTAATTCCCCACTATTTTTTTCATTTTTGATTGTTTTTGGGCAAGTTCCCCACAATTTCAGAGCAGTTTACCACCAAATCAAACCTTTACAAGTGGGGGGTGGCGATTTTTTAGAAAATTTCAAAAAATTTTTAATTTTGCCAAATTGATAAACGCAGAAATCATCTCAATTACTCAAGACATTGCGTAATTTTGGCAATCTAGTGAAACTCTTCCGGTTATTCCGGCTATAACACTACAGATTAAGAAGGCGGTTAAATTTAGTCGAAAACATTTACAATTGTTTTTCTATTTATGCAGATCGTATTTAGAATTTCGGCGTTTCGTTTTTTTAATGTTTTGCGTTTGAATTTGCGTGATAATTTATTGTAATGTAAATTGTTATGTTTTTTTGAGGCGTTGTAAATTATACGAATTGTGTAAGTTTGCTTTCAGTTAGATTTGTAAGCGGCAAATTTGAGTGCGAGTAGGTGAAAAATTTTTGAGTATTGAATAGCGTTTGTTTTTTAACTTGACGGCTGGCAGAAGTTATTTGCAATTATTGATCTGCTTCAAAACGCCGTCTCAACGAATTCATTTTGCGTACAATTTAAAGATACCAGTCAATTTTGTTCCGAAAGAATCCGCAAAAAATTATGACGATTTGCCAAAAACATAACGGGAAAAATCCCATCGCGACTAAAACTAATTTGAGCAGGCTAAAAAATAATTTTTGCCAACCCGTCTTCAAACAATTTATACAAATTATTCCGCGTCTATTACCGGACTGTTTTGTTGCAACACAATGCTTTATGAAAAATATTTTTATAAAAATTATTGCTGCATTTCCAAATTTTTTGAGCGATTTGTATTTTGGTTTTAATCGTTCTTTGATCGTAATTTTATTATTTTGTTTTCTTTTGTTGTTGCGGGGAGCGATAAATATTGGCGATAGCGGCGCGTCGGTTTTGGCTTCGGACAACAGGTTAAATTGGGTTGTTCGCGCCGATGAGAAAAACAGGAATGCGGTGGTTTGTATTCAAGGCGACCGGACGGACGACGGCGGCGAATTTTCTAAAGATTCCGGCAAAACATACAACGGAATGGGAACGGGAATAATAATTGACGAGCGAGGGTATATTGTTACGAATTATCATGTTGTCGATAAGATACGAAAGATACAAGTAATGACTTACAATCGCGATCAATATATTGCGCGACTTATTGAGCGTGATCTTGATACTGATCTTGCGATTATAAAAATTGATGCGCGGCAGCCGTTGCAGACGATTCATTTTGGGCGTTCTGATGATTTGATGCCTGGTGAAAATTGTATGGCGATAGGGAATCCTTACGGTTATCCGTTTACGGTTACTGATGGTAGGATTAGCGGGTTAGGGCGAGAGGTTGAGGTGAATGACAGGCTTTTGTACAGGGATGCAATTCAAACAAGCACGCAAATAAATCCAGGTAATTCGGGAGGTCCGTTGATCAACGTCGATGGCGAAATGATTGGTATAAATGCGGCAATTCGGCAAGGGGCGGAGTGTATAGCGTTTGCGATTCCGGTTGATCAGGTGATAGATGTTGCGGCGAAGTTGTTGGAGAATCAGGTATCGAAATCGGCGTATCTTGGCGTAAAGGTAGAGCAGCGTGATTTGCCGGCGAATAAGCCGTTGTTGAAACGTAATTATAAAATTGTCATAAAGTCGGTGGCGCCGCGTAGTCCGGCGGCGGCGGCGGGGTTGCAAGTTGGCGATGTGGTAACTAATGTTCGCGGCGTAACGTTGGAGAATAAGTTGGATTTTTACAGGGCGTTGCTTGACGTGCGGACGAAGGACGATTTGGCGTTTGGGATTGTGAGGGACAATGTGGCGATGGATATTGCGGTAACTTTGTCGTCGTCGATTCATCGAAGAGATGAAGTTTATGCAATTAAATCAAAAAGCGGCGTTCCTGATTCAACGTTAGCGATGGCGGCGCCAAAAAGCGCTAGCAATTACGCGATACAAAAAAATAATAGACCGAAACAAGACAATAAACAGCGCGACTTCGTGTTGGACGAACTTGTTTGGGAAACGTTGGGAATTCGTTATACGCCGATACCGATGGAAGAGTACAGAAAAGTTTTTGCACAACATATTCAGCAATTCCCATACGGCGGAATTATAGTTGACGAAGTACGTGAAGGGTCGCCGTTTTGTGAGAAGGGAGTTTTTGCGGGGGACGTGATTGTGGGGATACATGAATATTCTATCACTTCGCAAAATGATATAAGATTTATTGCAAGTAAATGGAATAACTTAAAAGTACAAAGAAACGAAATAAGAGTGCTTTTATTCAGAGGAAACGATTTATATGAGACATTTATCCCAAGATAAATTCACAAACGGCAAATCGTTTTAGGGAATTTCTAAAAAATTCATTTGTTCATGTAGGCGGCTAAAAAAAATCGTAACCGTTCACGAAAATTTAAGCGATAGATTTTAGGGGTTAGTGAGTAGGGAATAGTTTTTTAAAATTAGATTTATGATTTAGAGAAAAAGTTTTTTGTTATTAAAAAATAGTCTGAATGATCGCAGGCATCTCGCCTGCATTTCAGGATCGCCTACATTTCTGGATCACGGACATTTCAGGATTGCAAACATTTCGCATGGTGTTTCGTCAGATTCGCAGGCGGAACGCCTGCATCACAGGATCGCGGGCGTCCCGCCTGCATGCGGTTGTACTCAACCGCTAATGAGAGACGTTTAGATCGCAACCGCCTTTTTGTTTGCCTTTCGGCAAAATGCAGGCGGGACGCCCGCGATCCGTCGGTCTGTGATTCGATTTTTTTGTCCACAGATTAC
>JAISLW010000246.1 GCA_031277105.1 Planctomycetaceae bacterium
ATTAGCCGGACAAAATAATAAAATCACGACCGCCGCAATTCTTTTCGGTTACGGAAAACAAAACGAATTGATAAACTCAAACCCAAATTACATCTGCAAAAATTACGCAAATATCCTAACAAAATAAACCGGTTACTGAAATCTGTTTAACCAAAACGACAAGATAGACAGGATGGACAATTTTTTTGTAACAAAAATTGTCCATAACGCCCATAAAACTATGAGACAGATATATAAACTGTTCGTAATTGAGTTTGCGTTTACCGCCGCATGCCTAGTTTTCAGACGGCAGGCTTTGACGCTTTAAAATAAATGAATTTCAAGTACGACCTGATTAAACGAATATCAATGAATAGTTACAATTTTTAAAGTGTGTTCGCTAACGGTAATTCAAAATGAATGCCAGTATTTTCAAATTATGAAAGGAATAAATTATGAAAAATAATGAAAAACATGTTACAAACTTACGTGCATTTTGGGAAAAAGAATATGAATCCGATAAAACTCCGTTTGACGTTAATGAGCCGGATTTATGGGTAGTCGAATTGGAAAAGAGCGGAAAATTACGCGGTAAAATATTTGATGCGGGTTGCGGTACTGGTAGAACGGCGATTTATCTTGCTCGTTTGGGTTATGATATTGTGGGCGTTGATATTTCCAATAATGCAATTGAACGAGCCAAACTTAAAACCGCCGGCATGAATAAGCCGCCGAATTTTATTCAATCTGATCTTTGTTGTTTGTCTGGTTATGATAATAGTTTTGATACGGTTATTGATATTGGGTGTTTTCATTCTCTTTTTGAAAATGAATTACGTTACAGTTATGCGGCGACCTTGTATCGTATTTGTCGTCCCAATGCCATCCTTTATCTACGGGCAATAAGCAACGCCAACAAAAAAGGTATTCATACAAGCGGATTTAATTTACCTTCAATAAGCGAAGAAGAGATAAGAGATTCTTTTTCTTCAAACGGCTGGAAAATAAAGGAATTGGAACATCAAGGAGTTGAGTTGCTTGGCGACGGCGGACAGACAAAGAAAAGTTACTGCTGGTTTGCCGAAATAGAACGCAACAATATGTAAAAAATAGATGTAACCGTTCACGGTATTTTTTTTAATTCGGAATTAAAAAAATACCGTGAACGGTTACATAAACTCTAATGTAGCGTTTCGGCGAAGCGCCGCAATGGAGTTTATGCTACCAATAAATTTCAATAATTCATAAAGCCGAAAATATGTTCATTTTAGACGTGTGACGTATTAAAATTATTGATGGTATAAACCATAATGCGGCGTTTCGGCGAAACGCCGCCTACCTGAACAAATGAATTTTTAGAGATGTCAACAAATTTATTTTTATTAACCACAGAGAATACAGAGGAAGTTTTTAATTGGAAATTAGCGCAGGTTCAAAGTATATTTTGCTACTTGAATTAAAGGTTATATGGTTTACAATGAATTACGATTTTTGTAAGAGTTCACGGAAATTTGTTTATTAAATTACGTTTTGGCAATTTTTTTAGGGACAAGTGAGACAATTTTTTTATAGCAATTTTTTGTAACAAAAAATTGTTATCTAGTTTTCTATACTGCTCGTACTTGAAATTCAACGATTTTAAAGCGTCAAAGCCTGCCGTCCGATAGCTAGGCAGGCGACGATAAACGCAAACTCAAGTGAGAACAGTTTAAAAAACTACTTCCTCTCACTTACTCCCTAATTCCTAAAATCTGTCGTTTAAGTTTGTGTGAACGGTTACTGATTTTTGTTATGGTATTTCTAAAAATTTATTTTTGCGTTTTTGTGTTTCGGCGATTTTGCGAAACGTTGTCTATTTGAGCAGATGGTTTTTAGATACGCCTTTGTGTTAAACGTTTTTATAGGGTTTAGGCGATGCGTCGGAGTTTAGCGATAGTTGGCGGCGGTTTGGCTGGCATAGCGGCGGCGGAAGCGGCGGTGCGGCGTGGTTTTGAAGTTGATTTATTTGAGTGGTCTAATACGCTTGGCGGCAAGGCGGCTTCGATTTATGATCCGGTTGTGGGCGATTGGATAGATAACGGTCAACATGTTGCGTTGGGTTGTTGCAAGGAGTTTCTTTCGTTGAATGAGCGTCTTGGTTTGGGCGATTTTTTTGAGCGTAGGGATTTTATTCCTTTTGCCCAAACCGGCGGCAAGCGCTGGGTAATCTCGCCCACAACTTTTTTACCCGCAACTTGGCAATTGTTACCTGCATTTTTACGGATTCCGCTATTGACGTTTAGGCAACGTATCTCTATGGCGATGGCGTTGCGAAAATTGGGCAAAATAAATCTTGACGCTAATCGCAAAAAAAATGTTACGTCAAATTCTACTGAATCTACACAAGATGAATTTTTCTCAAAATGGCTAAAGAGCGAAAATATTCCGGCACAATGTATAGAGAAATTTTGGGAGCCGCTGATTTTGAGCTCGCTTTGCGATACGATAGAAAACGTCGCTTTTGACGCGGTTCAAAAAATAGTTAGCGAAGGTTTTTTAGCGGGAAAAAACGGGCTTACCGTTCATATTCCAAAAAAACCGTTGCGGACTATTTATCACGACGAAGTTTCGGCAAAATTAAAATCTATGGGCGTAAATTTACATTTTCTTTCGCGAGTTACGGCGTTGAGATGGGAATTTTTGGAAAATCGAATTAACGTAACAAATAATAACGGCGCTGATATTATTGATACGATAAATAATGTTGTTAATGTAACCGAGCCGGATACGGTTAAAGTTGACGATATTTATTGTAACGATAATTCTGACGGCGCCGATCAAGTTGCGGAAAACAATGTAATTGAATCTGACGTTGTATCTGACGCTAATATTGCGGACGAAGTTGATGATAAAGTTGCAGACGAAGTTGGCGGTGAAGTTGACGATAAAGTTGCCGATGAAGTTGATGATAAAGTTACTGACAATGTTGACGATAAAGTTGCCGATGAAGCTGACGATAAAATTGTTGGCGAAGTTGATGATAAAGTTGTTGGCGAAGTAGAATCAGTAATTGAGGTGGAGCGGGAATCTGTTGAGGTTTTCAAGTTTAGCGGCGGCGATAGTGTTGGTGTTAATGTTAATGTTAATGTTGACGTTATTGCATCTAGGAGTAATGACAGTGATATTGGCGACAATCGTGTTCCGGTTGTGACGGGGTTGGAGTTTTTTGGCGGCGGGGTTCGTTCTTATGATCGTTATATTTTGGCGGTTCCTGCGTTTCGGGTGCGTGAGATATTGGAGTTGTCGGAGTTGGAGTCGTATTCGGACAGTCTTGGTTTATCTGGATTTGAGCCTGGCGCTATAACGTCGGTTCATCTTTGGTTGGATAGTTGTTTATTATCTGGCGATTGTGGTTATATGGCGTTGGTTGGCGGTTTGGGGCAATTTTTATTTTGTCCAAGACAGCGAGTCAAGGCGGGCGTTAATGGTTTTTATCATGTGGTTATAATTAGCGCTTCGCATCGTCTTTTATCGGAGTTGGAGTTATCATCTGTTGGCGCTTCTGTTTTGGTTGAGCGGGTAATGCGTCAATTGGCGGCGACGTTTAAAGGTAATCGGCAGCCGGAACTTTTGCATTATAGGGTAACGACGTATTTTGACGCAGTTTTTTCGCCTCATCCATTGGTTTATTCGCATCGTCCTTTTCAGGGGACGCCGTTTGTTAATCTTGCGTTTGCGGGGGATTGGACGATGACGGGTTGGCCGGCAACTTTAGAAGGCGCCGTAAGAAGCGGATTGCAAGCCATAGACGCAATTGACCGCGACAAAAAATAATTTGTCAGTTTATATACCAATTTGTATTTGAAATTCATTAGATGTAAAAGCGTCAAAGCCTGTAGTCCGATAGTAGGCGTGCGGCGCTAAACGTAAATTCACGTATGAATAGTTTAAATATACTGTTCGTACTATAACCAAACTTAAAACGATGTCAAATTCAACGATTATTGACAATTATTTACACGGAACAGTTCAAGAGTTTTTGGAAGATTCGATTACAGCTGATTCCAATATTTCTATCGTTTCCGCATATTTCACGATTTACGCTTATCAAAAATTAAAAAAGCGCCTTGACTCTATTGGGCGGCTTCGTTTTCTTTTTGGCGAGCCGACTTTTGTCAGTAATATTGATCCGGATAAAATCAATTTTCGTGATTTTAAGATTGAAGATGAAACGCAATCTATCGTTTGGTCAAACAGATTAGTTCAAAAATCGCTCGCTCAAGAATGCGCAAATTGGTTAAGCGAAAAGGCAGAAATCCGATCAATGGTCAAACCAAATTTTTTGCACGGTAAGTTGTATCATATTATTCAACCAAACGGAGTCGAAAAAGCAATTGCGGGGAGTTCCAATTTTACCGTCAACGGTCTAGGTTGCGGCGGCAATAAAAATATTGAGTTAAATCTTATTATTGACAGTGATCGCGAAAGACGCGAATTAGGCGAATGGTTCGACAAAATCTGGAACGATAAATCAGGAATTGTTGAAGACGTCAAGGGTAAAGTGATTGAATACTTAAAAGTTTTTTATCGCGAAAATGATCCGGAATTTGTTTATTTTAAAACGCTTTGTCATGTTTTTGATCAATTTTTATCAGAGCAAGAACAGGGCGGATTACTTGATGAAAAAACAGGTTTTTACGACAGTCAAATTTGGAATATTTTGTACGATTTTCAGAAGGACGGAGTTAAAGGCGCTATCAATAAAATTCAGAAGCATGGCGGTTGTATTATTGCCGACAGTGTTGGGCTTGGTAAAACGTTTGAGGCGCTTGCGGTAATAAAATATTTTGAATTGCTTAATGCTCGCGTGTTAGTTATTTGTCCCAAAAAACTCTCGGCAAACTGGACAATTTATCAATCCATTAAAAATAATATTTTAAATCCGTTTGTAAAAGACCGGTTCAATTTTTCTGTTATCTGGCACACCGACGTTGGACGAGATGGTATCGCACAGGCGAATAATATTAACCTCAATACCTTTAATTGGGGCGCTTACGATCTTGTCGTAATTGACGAATCGCACAACTTCAGAGGTAATCCAGTAGAAAAACAAATTGACGCTGAAACAATAAAATTAAATCGTACAAAATGGTTATTGGATAAAATTATTAAATCCGGCGTTAGAACAAAAGTTTTGATGCTCTCGGCAACTCCCGTCAATAATACGTTACGTGATTTACGCAATCAAATCGCATTCATTACGGGAGGCAATGATTTCATGTTACAGGAATCATGCGGAATAAAAAATATCAGTACGACTCTTTCTGTCGCCCAACGCCATTTTACGCAATGGGCTGATCCAAAAAATCAAAAACGTCATATCAAAGAATTACTGGAAACAATTGACCCGTCGTTTTTTAGATTACTTGACGAATTGACGATTGCGCGGTCACGGAAGCATGTCAGAAATTTTTATAATTCTGAAACAGAAAATACGACGGAACGTTTCCCCGAAAGATTAAAACCCAAATCGCTTTATCCTAATATTGATTCGCACAACAATTTTCCGTCATACGAAAATATTGAGCAAACCATACGCGATTATAAATTGACTATTTTTAATCCGTCGGCTTATGTCCAAACTCCACATATTGAGAAGTATGAGAATCTAGCGTCTATTGCAGACCGAAGATTTACTCAAAAACAACGTGAAACCGTACTCGTTGAAATGATCAAAGTCAATTTTCTTAAGCGACTGGAAAGTTCGATTAAGTCTTTCGCGGATTCGTTGCAACGGACAATTGATAAAATTAATAAACTGGAAAATCAAATTGATAGTTATTTCAAACTAAATAAACCTAAAATTGAATTTGAAACAAAAACTCCAGACGACGACGAAGTGGATGAAGACTCCGGCGACGATCCCGTTTGGCAAGTTGGTAAAAAACTTAAATTTGATTTTGAACATCTGGATTTAGAACGTTGGCGCGACGATTTACAAAGCGACCGGAAAACGTTAGAAAATTTATTGAGTAACGCCCAATCAGTTACGCCGGAGAGGGACGAAAAATTACGACAATTAAAATCAATTATCCGCGAAAAAATTAGCAATCCTATTAACAATAACAATAAAAAAATTCTCATCTTTACGGCGTTTGCTGATACGGCGTTTTATTTGTATGATAATTTATGCGAATGGAGTCAAGAGGAGTTGGGTTTGATTTGTGCGTTGGTTTGCGGAACGGAGACTCGGACAAAATTAGGAAAAAACAGTTACGATGAAATATTGACTAATTTCTCGCCCCAGTCAAAAAACCGCAACAAAATAAACGAACAACGCGGAATAAATGAACGGCAAGAAATTGATATTCTTATTGCAACGGATTGTATTAGCGAAGGGCAAAATTTGCAGGATTGTGATTTTCTTATCAACTATGACATTCATTGGAATCCAGTAAAAATTATTCAGCGTTTCGGGCGAATTGATCGTCTTGGAAGCATAAATGAAAAAATTCAACTCGTAAATTTTTGGCCGACGAAAGACCTTGATAAATACATAAATCTTAAAGGTCGCGTAGAGTCGCGGATGGCTCTTGTTGATTTGACGGCAACGGGCGAAGATAATATTTTAAGTAACGATCAAATTGAGGAAATTATTACGGCTGAATTAAAATATCGTACTAAACAGTTAAAAAAGTTACGTGACGAGGTTCTTGATATTGAGGAAATTGACGATGCGATTTCGTTGACTGATTTTACGTTGGATGATTTTAGGATGGATTTATTGAATAATTTTATTGATAAGAACAAAAAACAACTGATAAATGCGCCGCTGGGACTCTATGCAATCGTTCCTACGCCAAATAGTAAGTTGACGCAACTAAATCAAGAAACAATATTTTCGGATAAAGAGTTATCGGTAATTAAACCAGGCGTGATTTTTTGTCTGGCTCAAAAAAATTCGTCGCATGATAATAATACGGTAAATCCGCTTAATTCGTTTTTTCTCGTTTATGTTTACGACGACGGCAAAGTACAATATAATTTTACAAACGCAAAAACGATTCTGGAAATATTCCGAAAATTATGTCAAAACAAAAAAACGCCATACGAAGATTTATGTTCGCTGTTTAACGCCGAAACTGAAAAAGGTACAAAAATGAAAAAATATAATTACTTGCTGGCAAATGCAATTGACGCAATTAAAAACACGTTTGGAGTAAAAAACATACAGCAACTAACAACAAGCAGAAACGCAGTTCTAATTCCAGAGTTACAAAAAACTAATAGTACGCAAAATTTCGACCTCGTAACATGGCTAATCATTAAATAAATTTTTTTGTAACCGTTCACGGAAATTTAAGCGGCAGATTTTAGGGGATAGGTGATAGGTAGTAGGGGATAGTTTTTTAAAATTAGAATTTGTGATTTAGAGAAAAAATTTTTGTTGCAAAAAAATTGTCTCATTTGTCCCTCATGTCCCACTTGTCCCTAAAAAACTGCCAAAACGTAATTTAATAAACAAAATTTCCGTGAACGGTTACAATTTTTAACTCATATTTTAAAAACTAAAAACAAATGTCTGACATAGACTTGAAGAAAAAAATTCGACAAGTAATTACTGAATTTGAAGGCAGAGATTTAACTTCGGTTTCATTGAAATTATTTGAAACGCTTGAATATAATACAACGTGCCGTCAACCGTTGGTGGAAAAAACAAGCGAGCATTTTATTAACGCATACGCTAAAAAAAGCAACTTTTCAAAAGAAAAAGCCCTTACAAATAAATGGAAAAGTATTGATTTACTTTTTCAATTGACAAGTAAGGAAATGTCAAATAAACAGTCGTTATTTAAAGCGGGCAGACTGGATACGCAGATTATTGAGTCGTATCTTTTCATGGCGGTTGATTTATTGCCAAAAGATGAGTCGCATAATGATTATTCGCGTTCAGAAATTGCGGATATTACGCGGGAAATCAATAAAGTTTTTCTGATGCCGGCGCTGGTCATATTTCGTTACGAAGGCAAAATAACGATTGCGATTATTAACAGAAGAGTCAACAAACGCGATAAAGAAAAAGACGTAATGGAAAAAGTAACGCTTATCAAAGACGTTTCAATTACAAATCCTCATCGTGCGCATATTGATATTTTGTATGATTTATCGTTGCCAAAAATACGTCAATCGGAACAACAAGTCAGTAATTTCATCGAACTCAACAACGCATGGACAAAAATACTTGATACGAAGGAACTGCATAAACGATTTTACAGCGAATTATCGAACTGGTATTTTTGGGCAATTGATAAAGTTACGTTTCCAAACGATAAAATTAACGATAATGAAACATGTAATGCGATGAATTTAATACGGCTTATTACGCGAATTATTTTTGTGTGGTTTATTAAGGAAAAGCGATTGATACCCGAAAAACTTTTTGAACAAAATAAATTGGGTGAGATTGTTAAAGATTTTTATAAAAACGATAATTCAAAAAATTATTATAATGCTATTTTGCAAAATTTATTTTTTGCAACGTTGAATCAAAAAATGAACGCGCGTAAATTTGCAGAAGACGGCGATTTCGCTCATAACCGCAACGAATACGGCGTAAAAACTCTTTATCGTTACGCCGATTTATTTACAATTTCAGAAACAGACGCAACAAAATTATTCAAAGAGATTCCGTTTCTTAATGGAGGTTTATTTGACTGTTTGGACAAGGAAAATGACGCTGGTAAAGTTGAATATGTCGACGGGTTTAGTCGTAACACTAAAAAGAGGGCGATTATTCCTGATTATCTTTTTTTTAGCGACAAGAAAATAGTTGATCTTAATTCCGTTTATGATACGAAGGGCAAAAAATACGAGGTAAGAGGTTTGTTCAATATTTTGCGAAGTTACAAATTTACGGTTACGGAAAATACGCCGGTAGAGGAGGAGATTGCGCTTGATCCTGAATTGTTGGGTAAGGCGTTTGAGAATCTGCTTGCGTGTTATAATCCTGAAACAAAAATTTCCGCTCGTAAAGAAACGGGTTCTTTTTACACGCCGCGCGAAATCGTAAATTATATGGTTGATGAATCGTTAATTATGTATCTCAAAAATTATATTCTGTCAAAACAACCCGAAGTCAAATCTATTGACTCGGCGCAAACCAATTTAGTAGATAATGAATGCAAAAAAGAACAATTAAAATCAGATCCAGAGCAAAAATTAAATCATTGGGCAAATAACGAACAGGAATTAGAAAATAAGTTGCGATCTTTATTGTCGTATGAAACGGAAAATCCCTTTGACGAAAAAAATACGATAACAATTATCAAGGCAATTGATGATTGTAATATTCTTGATCCGGCTTGTGGAAGCGGGGCGTTTCCAATGGGAATTTTGCACAAAATCGTTCTAATGTTAAAAAAAATCGATCCCAATAATAAACTATGGAAAGAACAACAAAGGGAACGAATTATAGGACAAAAAATTGATGAATTAAAAAATGATAAAAAACTTGCCGCCAAATTAATAGACTGCGAAGTCAGAGAACAAGCGGAAAAAGCCGTCGAAAAACGCCTTCAAGAACTCGATGAAATTTTTAATAGCGAATATAATTTCGACGATTATTCGCGCAAGTTATTTTTGATTGAAAATTGTATTTATGGAGTTGACATTCAGACGATTGCGGTACAGATTGCAAAGTTACGTTTTTTCATTTCGCTGGTCGTCGATCAAAAAGTAAACAAAGAAATACCAAATTGCGGCATTCGCTCGCTGCCAAATTTAGAAACAAAATTTGTCGCTGCGGATACCTTAATCGGAATTGAGAGACCGAATCAACAAACTTTTGTACAAAAGGCTATTGAAGAATTGGAAAAACAATTAAAAGATGTAAGACATAAATATTTCATCGCAAACACTAGAAACGAAAAATTAAAATTACAAAAAGAAGATAAAGATATTCGTAAAAAAATCGCAGAGGAATTAATAAAATTAGAATTGAAAGAACAAATCGCAAATAAAATCGTCGATTGGGACCCATACGACCAAAACGCAAACGCCGATTGGTTTGACCAAAATCGGATGTTCGGAATCAAAGACGGATTCGACATCGTAATCGGAAATCCGCCATACGTTCAATTACAAAATAACGGCGGCGCTTTAGCAAAATTATATGAACAGTGTAATTTCGTAACGTTAGTAAGAAAGGGAGATATTTACTGCTTGTTTTATGAACAGGCTTACAATTTGTTGAAAGACGGCGGGAGCGTGTGTTTTATTACGTCGAATAAATGGATGCGGGCAGGTTATGGAGAAAATACTCGCAAATTTTTTGTCGAAAACACAAACCCCGAACAACTAATCGATTTTGCCGGAGTAAAAGTTTTTGAATCCGCAACTGTTGACGTAAATATTTTAATTTTCGCAAAAGATAAAAATAAAGGCAAAACCAAGTCATGTGTCATAAAAAATCATGGTACAGAACAATTGAGCGTTTACATTAGACAACACGCCATTGCTTACAGCTTTTCAACATCTGATAACTGGGTGATTCTCTCCCCAATTGAACAACGCATAAAGGCTAAAATCGAAGCCGTAGGTACGCCACTCAAAGATTGGGACATTAAAATCAATTACGGTATAAAAACAGGTTTCAACGATGCCTTTATAATTGATGGAAAAAAGAAAGATGAATTAATCGCACAAGACCCAAAATCTGCTGAAATTATTCGACCCATTTTACGCGGCAGAGATATAAAAAGATACGGATACGAATTCGCCGATCTTTGGTTAATTAACACCCATAATGGGGTTAGAGAAAAAGGTATAAAACCAATAAATATCAGTGATTACCCTGCCATAAAAAAACATCTTGATACATTTTTTCCACAATTAAAAAAACGAGCAGACAAAGGCGATACGCCATATAATTTACGAAATTGTGCATATTTGGAGGATTTTTATAAACAAAAAATCGTTTATAGTGAAATTGTTAGAGAACCACAATTTTATCTTGATAAAGAAGGAGAATATTTTCCTGAAGCAACAGCGTTTATAATGACTGGAGAACATTTGGAATTTCTTTATAGCGTGTTACATACCAAAGCAATAACATATTTTTTTAAAACATTTTATGCTGGTGGCGGCTTGGGAGAAGACGGCTATCGATACAAGAAAAAATTTTTAGAACTTTTACCAATTCCAAAACCACAAAAAGATTTTAGTTCAAAAAATATTGACATTTATATTTATGAATTATACCAGTTATCCAAAGAAGAAATAGAATTTATCGAATCTCTATAAATTCAAATTATTTTTAAAAACCACAGAGTTCACAGAGGAAAATTTTTAATTGACATTTAATCGTTGTTTTCTGCAACCTCATTTTTACCTTATTTTTCTTTACTAAACAACCTCAGTAGCAAAAATTCCCACCACAAAATAAACCTCATTACCTAATTTTAAAATACGATCTGTTAATGAGGTAATGAGGTTGTTGTTTGGTGAATTCACGTGCTACTGAGGTTGTTTTGTTAAGAAAAATAAGGTAAAAATGAGGTTATAAAATAAAAAACACGCTGAATAGTTACAATAGGATTTATAGAGATTCGATAAATTCTATTTCTTCTTTTGATAATTCATACAAATCGTAAATCAATTTGTCAATTTCATTGTATTGTTGCATTTCAAGTAATTTTTCAAATTGTTGCTCAATATCTATAGTTGGGTAAGGAACAGTAGTATTTTTAAATGTTTCACCCGAACCATAAGTATAATTTCCATTTGCTAATATTTTATCGAGATAAAAAATAAATAATTTAGAATTAAATAATGAAAGTAAATATTTTAAATGTTTGCCTATCATCATAAATAAAGAGTTATTAAAAAATATTCCTTCTGGTACAAATGCAAAACGATATTCTGAATTAACTGGTGTCCACACGATTTTTTGTTTATAAAAATCCTCCCAATAACTTATCGTATCTTGAGTTTCAAACCATTTATTATTGGTTTTTTTGCGTGATCCTTTTTCTCCGGTTTGTTTTAATCGGTCATACCCAAAGATCAAAAGATGTTGTTTTATGGCGGGGTATTTTTCAATATCTATTTTTAGACTTGGGAATGTTGTGATTAGATATAGATCAGCGAAATTATACCCATAACGTTTAATATCTCTGCCGCGTAAAATGGGTCGAATAATTTCAGCGGATTTGAGGTTTTATGCAATTAGTTTATCTTGCATTAAAGGTCGAATAATTTCAGCAGATTTTGGGTCTTGTGCGATTAGTTCGTCTTTTTTATTTTTATCAATGATAAATGCTTCATTGTAACCTGTCAGAATACCTCTATAAATCTTTATATCCCAATCCTTCAAAGGCGTACCTACAGCTTCAATTTTTTCTTTTATTTTTTTTTCGATTGGCGATAGTATGATCCAACTATTGGTAGCGGAATTGAATTGACAGTTTGTAGCGTGTTGTCTAATGTAAACGCTTGTTTGTCTATTATAAATTGTAGATATAAAAATTGTCTGGTTTGTTTTGGTCTGTTTTTGAATATTTTATTAAAATTGCTATTGATTTATTTTCGGCATTTTTTTATTATTACCCAATCGTAACGTGAACTATTTACTAACATTTAACCAAAGGTATTAGATATATGATTTACGGTTATATTCGCGTAAGTACCGATAAACAAACTGTAGAAAATCAACGTTTTGAAATAAATCAATTTTGTACTCAATTAGTGATGGTTGTCGATAAATGGATCGAGGAGACGATATCCGGTTCTAAAAGCGTTCAAGAACGACAACTAGGAAAACTCCTCAAAAAAATGAAAAAAGGCGATGTTTTAATTTGTTCTGAATTATCAAGGTTGGGTAGGAATTTGTTGATGATTATGGGCATTTTAAATGAATGCATGAATAGAGATATTCAAGTGTGGACGATTAAAGACAACTACCGGCTTGGTAGCGATATTAATTCTAAAGTGCTTGCGTTTGCATTTGGTCTGTCTGCGGAAATTGAACGTAATTTAATTTCGCAACGAACTAAAGAAGCGCTTGCTCGTAAACGTGCTGAAGGCGTTATACTCGGTCGTCCTAAAGGCAGTAAATCAAAAATTAAAAAACTCACAGGCAAAGAAAAAGAAATTAAAAATTTATTGGACAGAAAAGTATCAAAAAGCGCTATTGCACGAATTCTCGGCGTACATCGACTCACCGTTACAAGTTTTGTAAAACAACTAAATCCTATAACGCCATAACACTAACAGTGCGTCTATATACTGCGCGTCCTGGAAAATCAGTGAGTATCTCTAAAAATTCATTATTGATTTAGTTTTAATTTTAATTTTACCAAACCTAATTTTAACCTAATTTTTCTTTACAAAACAACCTCAGTAGCATTTGAATCCTCCACACTCCAACCTCATTACCTAATTTATTTTTTAATGAGGTAATGAGGTTGGGTCTGTGGGGGCTTTGTTGCTACTGAGGTTGTTTTGTTCAGAAAAATAAGATAAAAATAAGGTTAGGGTAAACGCAAATTAAAGCGCTAACAGTTTACAAATTGCCAATACGTAATTTGCAAAAAAATAATCTTTCTAATCTGCGTAATCTGTGGACTTTTAAAAAAATGCGACTATTCAATTGAATTTTTACTTTGAAGTTATTTTCTGTAACCTAATTTTTCTTTACAAAACAACCTCAGTAGCAAAAATATCCACCACCCAACAACATCATTACCTCATTAAAAAATAACAACAATACACAATGAGGTAATGAGGTTTTTAAAATTCAGAATTAAATCAATAATGAATTTTTTAAAGTTACAACGGTTGATGTTGTTTCAATTGCCGTCCGAAAACAGTCCGCAAACAGGGACAATTCGGTTATTTGTCTTCATTGTCGCCTATTTTTAAAGTAGTATTTTGATTGGTTTACCGACATCGAAATTTGCTTCTACGGATTTTTCTTTTCCCGTAATTTCAATTTCATGCGGCGTTGTTGCTGTATCAGAAAATTGCTTTTCTACCAATCGGTAAGTTTTGTACGATACCACAACTCGCTCACCGGCGTCATCGGTTCGATAAACAATATCGTCATCAATATTTTTGATCACAACAATTTTATATTTTCCTGCCGGAACTCCCGCAAAGCCGTAGGTGGACATCTTAACAATACCATCAATACCTGTAACAGTAACAGGATTATATTTTGCATCAATATCTGTTTGCGAAATGAGTTTTACAATAGCATCGGACAACGGTTTGCCATCCTGTGTTATCATAATAGTACATGGGAAAAGTTCAGGTAAATCTTTGGGACGTGACGAATCACCACAACCGGCAAGACAAATAAATGACAAACAAACAAAAATAAGTGTATAGTTTCGCATAATAATATGATAAAAAATGAAAGTCACACTCAATCCTATTACAAATGATCGTTTTATATTAAGTAATGATAAAAATCGTTTTTAAGAACAATTTTTTATCACTACGGAAACCACAAAATACCGGTTTTAACACAGATTCTTTCTTTGCATACTTGGTGGTTAGTAATGAGTTTTTACTCACTGAAAATCAAACTATTGTAACATGATAAAAGTATAACACTGTGGTTAAAAAACACTATAACGTTTTGCTTTCGCCGCCTGACGGTGTTCCCAAAGCCCCCCAAACGCCGTAGGGACTTTGACCGGTTAAATTCTTACCTTGAATACTGTCCGGCAGTCCATTCGTGTCAATCGTATCGCTTACAAAATTGACCGAACCATCCACTCGTGTAACATTAACTCCGCCCGAGTGATTGCTATTCGCTGTATAAAATCCGCTCGCCGCTTCATTGGTAACTTTTACGCAAGATGGCGTATTCGGAGGCATAATAGTATTAAAACCGGTGTATAACACCATTCCATCCAGGTAACGCGCACAACGCCAAAAATTATGTGGTGTGCCGGTAAACTCTTGACCGTTCCTAATTGCCATACAAACGGAAGGCGACCAAATCCAACTGCCGATGTCAATACCCGATAAAGATGCAATACCGCCTTTGATATTCCTGGTTCCGATACCGATTGCGACACAACTTTCGCTTATAAGAATTGTGTTACTTGTTCCATCGGTTACTGCCGATAAATTTTTTCCCCGCGACCAATAGAACATTCCGCGAGAAGAAATATCACCGTCGCTACCAGTATCGTTTTGTTGTAAACGATTAGCGCCATCGCCATAACTGATAACGATATTTCCAACCGCCCCATGTCGATTAAGACCTGCGCCGGTGATACTCGGAGAGTTACCGTATGAATCCGAAGGACATCGTAACGTAGAAATGGAATGAGTAACCGCTTTGGTTGCTTCGATCATTCCGGTATCAGGATATGGATTGGTTGTTGTTGCCCGTACCGCATCGAATATACTTTGTTGTTCCATAAACGGAAGAAGCAAGTAAGTGGCGCTAAACCGGTCACCGGTAGTATGACAACTGTTTCGAGCTGCCGGCATTGACTCAAAAGTATCGTGATAGTTATGAGCGGCAAGTCCCCATTGCTTCATATTGTTCGCACATTGTAAACGTCTTGCCGCTTCGCGTGCGGCTTGAACTGCGGGCAAAAGTAACGCAATCAAAACGCCAATTATCGCAATCACCACCAAAAGTTCAACAAGCGTAAAACCAAAAAATATCTTACGCAATGAACAAGAGAAATCGTAAGAATTATCGTTACGAAAATTTAATCT
>JAISLW010000258.1 GCA_031277105.1 Planctomycetaceae bacterium
GCCCGCGATCCGTTGGTCTCGCCTGCATTTCAGGATCGCAGGCATTTCGCCTGGTGTTCCTTCAGATTCGCAGGCTGAACGCCTGCATCCCAGGATCGCGGGCGTCTCGCCTGCAAGCGGTTGTACTCAACCGCTGGTGAGCGAGGTTTATATCTCAACCGCCTTTTTGTTTGCCTATCGGCAAAGTGCAGGCGAGACGCCCGCGATCCGGTGGTCTCGTCTGCTTTTTAGGATCGCAGGCGAAGTTATATCTCAACAGTCGTTTTGTTTTGACGGGGAAGTATTGACAGACTTTTCTGTTTATATAAAATTTTTGAAGTTTTGTTTTTCTGAATTTGAGTTGCGTCTTGAATCGGCGATATTGTGTGTTTGCAATTTCTGTAACAAAAATTTAACCGAATAATTTCAAGATGTATATCTAAACTGTTCATATTTTAATTTACGTTAAACGTCGTCTGCCTAATTTTCAGGCGGCAGGCTTTATGTTTTTACATCGATGAATTTCAAGTACGAGCAGTATAAAAAATGTTTTGGGAAATTTGTGTTAAAAGATGAAATGGAATACGTTTTATAATTGTGATTGTATCGAAGGTATGCGTGGGATTACATCAGGCGCGGTTGATCTTGTGTTTGCGGATCCGCCGTTCAATATCGGATATTCGTATGATATTTATCATGACAAATTAGATTACCGGAAATATTTGGATTGGTCGGCTGAATGGATCAACGAAGTATGGCGGATATTAAAATCAGACGGTACGTTTTGGCTGGCAATTAGCGACGAGTTCGCCGCCGAATTGAAAGTAATTGCAACGCGCGATATTGGTTTTATTTGCCGTAGCTGGGTAATTTGGTACTATACTTTCGGCGTAAATTGCAAACGGAAATTTACAAGGTCGCACGTTCACTTATTCCATTTTATAAAAGATAAAAATAATTTCACATTCAACGACGACGCTATAAGAATACCAAGCGCAAGACAACTAATTTATAACGATAAACGCGCAAATCCAAAAGGAAGATTGCCCGACGATACATGGATTTTAAGACCGCAAGAGACAGAAAACGTTTTTACGCCGGATAAAGATATTTGGACTATAAATAGAGTTTGCGGAACATTTAAAGAAAGAGAAGGATGGCATAATTGCCAAATGCCCGAAGCCGTAATAGAACGAATTATTAAAGTATCAAGCAACGCTAACGATAAAGTCCTCGACCCATTTCTAGGAAGCGGAACCACTATCAACGTCGCAAAAAAACTAAAAAGAAAATTTACTGGTTTTGAAATATCAAAAGAATATTTTGAACAATGTAAAAAAAGATTAAAAAACAAAGGACATTAAAGTGGGACATTAAAGTGCGAACAGTTTAAAACGACGGCGGCAATGGTTGAAAATATAATTTATGATATTGGGAAGTATTGATGTTTAGGTTATTATTATTTTTTGTTACGATAATTTTATTTTTTTCTTTCCCGTGCGAAATTTTTTGTAGTTGGGGCGAGAGTCTTTTTTCGTCGCGGCGTTATGATTTTGGGCGTGTCGCAATAGGCGCTAAAGCAGAATACCGCTTTGCAATAACTAATCCTTTTAAGCAAGATATTCGCGTGATTAGTCTCAATACGTCGTGCGGTTGTACGTCGTCGATGTTGAGTTCGTTGTCAATTGCATCCGGCGGCACGGAATATTTAACTGCGACATTGAACACGGGAGGACAATATACGCTTGAACGCAAAGCAATAATTACAGTACATTTTGAAACAATAGTAAACGGCAAAATATTACGCGATTCCGCACAACTTATAGTGTCCGGTTATATCCGACCCGACGTTGTTTTATCGCCAGGCGCTATCGAATTTGGCGTAGTACGACGCGGCGAAATCGCGGTACGAAAAATTAATCTCGAATACTTCGGAAAAGAAGGATGGGAATTGACAAAAGTCGAACGAAACAATCCATACATTCACGTCAAGGCTGAAGCGACGCCGTTTCCAAACGGCGCATTTTGGCAAAACGGTGAAATTCATTACCAAATCACCGCAACTCTTAAACCCGACGCGCCGGCAGGCTACGTAAAAGACGTTATAAAATTTTCAACAACCGAATCAAATAATACAAATAATACAAACAACGCAAATAAAAAAATAAATAACTTACAAAATAACGAAACAAAAAGAGAAAACGAAATCATCATCCCAATAAACGGCGTCGTCGCCGAACCCGTCCAAGTAAAACCGTTGCCGTTTCTGGTCAGTTTTGCAGCCGTCAACAACGCCGGAACATCAAAAAATATCGTCGTAAGAAACAATAAACAATTCCGAATCTTAAACGTAACTTGCGAAGACGAAAGATTCAAATTCACCTTCTCCGAATACGAAAGCCCAATCCAAATTATCGCCGCAATTATACAAAAAAAAAATAATAAAAATTTAAACAAAAAACAAAACAACAAAATCCAAATTCATACAAATATCCCAGAACAAAATATAATTACGCTCGAAACTATAATACTCGAAGATTAAAATTTAATTCGGAATTCGGAATGCGGAATTCGGAATTCGGAATTCGGAATTGAGTAAAGGTAACTTCTAAAAACAAGTTTTTTATTTAAGCGCCGAGAACACAGAGTTCACAGAGAAGAAAGTTTTAAAAAATATTTTAAATCAAAAAGTCAATTATAATATTAAATAACGTTTTGATTCCAATTAAAAATTTCCTCTGTGTTCTCTGTGTCCTCTGTGGTTAATAAAAATAAATTTGTGGTTTTTAGAAGTTCCCGAATGCGTAATGCGTAAATGCGGAATTAAAAGATTTTAATTTCAAATTTAAAATAATCGTAACCGTTCACGAAAATTTAAACGCTAGGGGGTTAGGGTTAAGGGTTCGGGTTAGGAGTTCGGGAGTAGTTTTTTTAGAAATTTAGAGAACAGTTTTTTGTTACAAAAAATTGTCCCTATTGTCCCATTTGTCCCACATGCCCCTAAAAAAATTTCCGCAAACGGTTACAAATAATCTGATGTAATTTGTGGATCGCTTTTAAAAGGAAGCCGCAGATTACATAAATTAGTCAGATTTTTATTTACGATGTGAACAGTTTAAAATAATATTTAGGAGAGATTGGTAATGAGATTGACGATGAAAATTAGGAATTTAGTTAAGTTTTATTTTTTTATTGTTTTGTTGGCGGCGTTGTTTTTGGGCGGCGCTGTGTTTACATTTGCCCAGAGTGACAATAGTAATGTTGCGGCTGGTCTTGGGAGCGGCAATTCGGGCGTGTTGATAAATCCGCATGGCGTGCTTAAAACGATGGCGTTGAGTGTAGGTCAAGATGATTTGTTGCGTCTTGAGGCGGCGCGGAAGTCGTATTCGAATTTGCCTAAATCAGTAACAACGAAAAGTAAATTACGATTTATTTCGCTTCGTCATCTTGAGCGCGAGCTTATGCGGACTGATGGCGTTTTAACTGACGAGATGCGATATTTGGCGGGTTTATTGCGGGTTCAATATCTTTTTTATTTCCCTGATTCTAAAGATATTGTGATTGCTGGACCTGCGGAGGGTTGGTATTATGGGGTTGAGGGGATGATGGTTGGCAGGACTACGGGGCGTCCGGTTTGTGAGTTGCAAGATTTGGTTGTTGCGTTGCGGGCTTTTGCGCCGGACGGCGAGGGTGTTGAGGTTATAGGTTGTTCGATTGACCCGACGAGCGAGGGCAATGTAAATTTGCAAAATTATCTTCGGAGTAATCGTGTTGATACGGGGCGGCTTAATATTTTTGCTGAAGGATTGCGGCGCAGTATTGGGTTACAGACGGTTCGGGTTGATGGTATTCCGGCGACGACTCATGCGGCGAGGGTTATGGTTGCGGCGGATTATAGAATGAAGTTGATTGGAATCGGGTTAGATAAAATACCGGACGGCGTAAATATAAAAACGTTTATTGCAAGAACTGATTTATCGGCAAGTCAAGCGAATAAATTGCATCGATGGTATTTCGTGCCGGATTATCAATCGGTAATAATGACGGAAGACAAAACGGGAATTGAACTCGTCGGCGAAGGCGTAAAATTGGTAACGGAAGAAGAAGTCGTTGACTCGCTTACGGGCAAAAGACAGGCGAATACGAAAACAGTAGATAGGGCAAGTTTAGAATTTACAAAAAGTTTCACGGCGCAATATCCAAAGTTAGCGCAAAAAATATTAGTTTATGCGCAACTACGAAATTTAATTGATATGTTTGTTTGCGCTGCGCATATTCAAGAGCAAAATTTCTACGGCAAATCCGGATGGGCAATGGAATTTTTGGGTGATGAGAGTAAGTTGAAGGTGCAGACGTATCAAGCGCCAAAGTTTGCGGAGGCGGCGGTAAATTATAAAGTTCGCAATGGAAAAATTGGTTTTCCAGTAGGCGGAATTGAAATAGAACCGGCGGCGGCGCTAGCGAAAGAAAACGTAAAATTAGAAAACAAAAATCAAATCTCAAATTTACGCAAAAATATTAAAATAGAATTAAAATCTGGTCAATGGTGGTGGGATTAAAAGAAATTCAGAATTATTTTAGGGAATAGGGATAGGGGATAGGGGATAGGGAATAGTAAATAGAGGATAGTTTTTTGTAACAAAAAATCGTCAGAAGGATCGCAGGCGTCTCGTCTGCATGCGGTTGTACTCAACCGCCAACGATTGAGGTTTTGATCTCAATCGTTCTACTTCCTACACCCTACTTCCTACACCCTATCCCCTACACCCTATTCCCTATCCCCTACACCCTGTATTCTAAAATTATGTCAACGATAATATTTGGTCTGGTTGCGGCTTTATTTTTTGGGATGTCTAAGACGGGTGTTCCTGGTCTTGGGATACTTGGCGTGATGGTGATGTTATCGGCGTTTGATGGTCATGAGAAGTTATCGACGGGGGCGGTTTTACCTCTTCTTGTTATTGCGGATTCTTTTGCGGTTTTTTATTATTGGCGTGATGCGGATTGGAAGCGGATAATTTTTATGTTGCCTTCGGTTTTTATTGGTTTGATATTTGGGACGATTTTTTTGTGGTGGATTAACGATTATATTTTTAGGATTTTTTTATCGGCGCTTGTGATTGGGTTAGTTTTGTTTGAGTTATTGCGTAAATTGTTCGGGCTGGTCAATATTCCGAAGTCGTTTATTTTTGCGTGGACGATGGGATTTTTTGCAGGTTTTGCGACGCAGACGGGCAATGCGGCGGGACCGGTAATGAGTATTTATCTGGCGGCGCAAAATATGAGTAAGAAGGATTTCATGGGAACGTGGGCGGTATTTTTTTTCGTAATTAACGTTACGAAATTACCGTTGATAGGCGGTTTAATGCCAGGTCTGCGGATGATAAATTACGAGACAATTATATTAGATTTAATTTTGTTGCCAGGATTATTGGCGGGGGTATTTATTGGCAGGCGGGTATTTTTGTTAATGCCGGAGAGGTATTTTGTGCCGCTGATTATGTTTCTTAATTTATTGGTTCCGGTAATGATTCTAATTGGCAGTTAGGTTATACTGCTCGTACTTGAAATTCAGCGATGTAAAAACGTCAAAGCCAGTCAAAAAAACGTAGCAGAGTCGGTTGCGATCCTTCAACCGATACGTTTACAAAATCTTTTACAATTATCGTTACAAAAAATTGTTCCTCTTGTCCCTCTTGCCCTTTAAGAAAAGCTCTGGCTAATAATTGTATTTTGGGGATTATTTACAATTGTTTATTTTAGTTTAAACTGACTTGAAATTAGTTGTGTTTTATGATTGGTCGTCATTAAAATTCATTATTGATTTAATTTTAATTTTAATTTTACCAAACCTAATTTTAACCTAATTTTTCCTAACAAAACAACCTCGGTAGCAGAATATGACAACACGCCGCAACCTCGTTACCTCATTATGATTTTATTTTAATTATGATTTTATTTTAATGAGGTAACGAGGTAAGAACGTTTAGTTTTTATATCTTCTACTGAGGTTGTTTTGTAAAGACAAATTAGGTTAAAATGAGGTTTTATAAAAATATATTGAAATAACGAATGATTGATCGTTTGTCTAAAAAATAAATTTTTCGAGACGACCGATTGTATTTTGCATGTTTGTATTTATTTAAAAAATTTCTTACAACAATTAACAATTGAAAAATTAAAATGATTACTACAATAACAGCGTTTACTTATGAGGTTGACGATATAGAGGTTGCCGTTTCGGAGATTTTGGGTCAGCTTAGGTTGGGTGAGAATCTTCTCAAGAATAGTGTTGGTATAATTCATTGTTCGACTGATTTTGTTGATTCTGGCGTATTTCGTGCGATTTGCGGCGAGTTATCATTTCCGGTTGCGGGTATAACGACGTTGGGCAGCGCTGTTCATGACGAGCTTGGCGAGATTATACTTACGGTGATGGTATTGACGAGTGATGTTGTGAATTTTTCTGTTGGGTTGACGGAGCCGATTAAGTCGCGTAATGAGTTAGTGCTTCGCGAGGCTTATGAGGCGGCGACGGCAAATTTATCTGGCAAGCCGGCGTTGGCAATAAGTTATTTTCCGTTATCGACTGCCGTTTTTGGCGCGGGCGGCGATTTTGTCGCAACTACGTTATCGCAAATCTCAGGCGGCGTGCCGGTATTTGGAACGATGCCGATTGACAATACGCATGATTTCCATGAAGCAAGAATATTGTACAACGGCGACGATTATTATGACCGGTTTGCGTTTATTTTAATTCAGGCGGAGGGGCTTAAACCGCGATTTTATCTCATTTCTATTTCGGATGAAGATATACGCAAGGAGCGGGGCGTCGTTACTGAAGCGAGGGGGAATTTGCTTTATTCCGTCGATGGTATTCCGGTGTTGGAGTATTTGAAGTCGAAACTTGGTCTAGCGTTGGACGAGCGGGATCCGAGTTCGGTTCACATGATTCCGTTGTTGATGGATTTTGGCGACGGCGCTACTCCGGTAGTGCGGGCAATGAATAGTTTCAACGATGATAATGTTGCGGTGTGTAGCGGCGAGTTGTTTAACGGGGTAACTTTGTTGACGGGAAAATTTAACAAGGAAATAGTGTTAAGAACAACGGCGCAAATCTTGCAAAAAATATTAGAGGCGGAAGAAGCGGCTAATGGGCTTTTGATTTATTCGTGTGCGGCAAGGTATTGGACGTTAGGGTTAGATTCAACTGCGGAGCTAGAGATAATGAGGGATGCGTTGGCGAAATCAAAAATACCGTATCTGACAGGTTATTCGTGCGGCGAATTATGCCCCGTGCAAAATCCAAACGGAGAACAAATAAGCCGAATGCACAATTACACTTTTATAGCCTGCGCCTTCTAAATCTTCGTGAACGGTTACGTTTTTTTAAGGGACAGGAGGGACAAGTGGGAAATTAGGGACAATTTTTTGTAACAAAAATTGTCAGAAGGATCGCAGGCGAAACGCCTGCATTTCAGGATCGCGGGCGTCTCGCCTGCATGCGGTTGTACTCAACCGCTAATGAGCGAGGTTGAAATCAAAACAGATTTTTTGTTTGCCTTGCGGCAAATTGTAGTCGAGACGGTTGTGTTCCTTATCAAATTTTTGTTATAAAAAAAATTGTCCCACTTGTCTCTCATGTCCCACTTGTCCCTCAAAAAAATTGTCAGAACGTAATTTAATAAACAAAATTTTTCGAGAACGTTTCCCAATTAAGAAAGGTAAATTTATGTTAAATATTTTGAAAAGATTTTTTGTTACGATAATATTTTTTCTTTTTAGTTCTTTATTATTTTCGTTTGAGTTGTGTGATTTTCGGTTGCCGCCTGATTCATCTCGGGTTTGGGTTTATTGGTTTATTATGGATGGCAACATGAGCAAAGAGGGTATTACAGCCGATCTTGAATCGATGTGCGAACAAGGAATCGGCGGCGTAATTCTCATGGAAGTTAATCGCTACATACCTCGCGGCAAAGTTAATTTTATGTCCGACGATTGGCAAAAATTATTTGCGCATGCAGTTCACGAAACCGAAAGACTCGGATTACAACTTACCCTCAACTCTGGACCAGGTTGGACTGGCAGCGGCGGGCCTTGGATTAAACCGGAACAATCAATGTTGTTGCTTGTCGCTTCCGAAAAAAACGTCAAAGGTCCCGCCAAATTCAACGAAAAATTGCCTGCTCCCAAACCGCGCAAGCCTTTTTTTGGCGAAAATGTTTTGCCGCCTGATCAAGAGAAATTGCGCAAAGAGTTTTTCAAAGACGTTTGCGTACTCGCTTTTCCTACGCCGCAAGGTAATTCGCGAATTAGCGCTATTGACGAAAAAGCGCTTTACGTCCGCGCGCCGTATTCTTCGGCGCCGAATGTTAAACCGCGTATTGATTCTTTTGCCGATTACGCAAAAGTTCCGCAAAATGAAACTGTAACGCCGTCCGAATTACTTGACATAACAACTAAACTTGATTCAGACGGCGTTCTAAATTGGGACGTTCCGCAAGGCGATTGGACGATTTTACGTTTCGCCGCAACTTCAAACGGCGCAAATACGCGACCTGCGCCGTATGCCGGACTCGGATTAGAATCGTCTAAAATGGATCGCGATTACTTTGATATTCATTATAAAAATTTCATTGAAAAATTATTTAACGCCGTCGGGCAACGCCGAACCGATGGTAAGGCAGGTTGGAATTATTTGCATATTGATTCGTGGGAAATGGGGTCGCAAAATTTTTCTAAAAATTTTATAGCCGAATTTCATCGACGGCGTAAATACGATCCGTCTCCTTTTTTACCGGCATATTCAGGGTATATTGTTGACAATGTTGAAAAGACGGAGCGGTTTCTTTGGGACGTGCGGCAATGCGCCCAAGAGTTAGTTATTGAAAATCACGGTCAATATCTTAGAGAACTTGCTCATAAAAATAATATGAAATTATCAATTGAGCCGTATGATATGACGCCGTGTTGCGACATGAGTTTGGGCGCCGTTGCGGATGTTCCGATGTGTGAATTTTGGTCGGCGGGTTATGGTTTTAACACGGTTTTTAGTTGCTTGGAGGCAACGTCAATCGCACACACTCACGGTAAAACCGTCGTCGGCGCCGAAGCCTTCACGTCCAACAACGACGCTTGGAGGCAAAATCCGAAATCAATGAAATCGCAAGGCGATTGGGCTTTTTGCATCGGCATAAACCGTATTACGTTTCACCGTTTTCAACATCAACCTTTTCTTGACCGTTTCCCTGGTTTTTCTATGGGCAATAATGGAGTTCATTGGGAAAGAACGCAGACGTGGTGGAATTTGATCGGCGACTATCATCGTTATCTTGCGCGGTGTCAATTTCTGTTACAAAAAGGCAAAGCGGTCGCCGATATTCTTTATCTTTTGCCCGAAGGCACGCCGCAAGTTTTCACGCCGCCAAACTCAGCAATGACCGGCAAAGGCGTAATAAAAGATCAACGCGGTTACAGATTCGACGCATGCGACCCGATAACTTTAATCGAATTAGCAACCGTAAAAAACGGAAAAATCACATTCAATACAAATAATCCAAACGCTACCGAATACAGGGCGCTCGTCTTGCCCAATGTTGAAACGGCGACGCCGGAACTATTGAAAAAAATCGAAGCGCTAGCAGGAAACGGCGCAACAATAATTGGAACGCCGCCAAAAAAATCGCCAAGTTTACAAAATTACCCGCAAGCGGACGTTGAAGTGCAAACGTTGGCAAATCAAATTTGGCAAACAAACCAAACCGATCAAATTTCGCAAACCCGCCGCTATCGCGAAGGCAGAATTATTTTACCGCCGCAAACAAAAACGCCTATTCGTAATGATGCGGAGTATTCAGAAAAAACAACGCGGCAGCTATATCCCGAATATGAATTTTTGGCGAAAATATTTTTGGCGGACGGCGTTGTCGAGGATGTTGTTTCGGAGAATGAGACGTTGCGTTTTTTTCATCGTGTTGATGGCGACGTGGATATTTATTTTCTTGCGAACAAGAATGAGCAACCGTTTGAGGGCAATATTTCGTTTCGTGTTTTTGGCAAAAAGGTTTCAATTTTGGATCCGTTGACGGGTAAACAATTTTGTGTTCCGTCTGTGGTTGAGAATACTCAAACGGGGCAGACGACTATTCCGTTATATTTTGACGGTTTTGGTTCGATGTTTGTGATTTTTGACAAGAGGGGCGCGGCGGATGGTGTGCCGGTTTGGCGTGATAATTTTTCGCAATCGACTACGGTTATAGATTTGAGTAATAATTGGACGGTTTCGTTTGAGTCGTTGCGTGGGGCGCCGTCTAAGGTTGTTTTTGATAAATTAATTGATTGGTCAAAGAGTGAGGACGATGGAATACGTCATTTTTCGGGTATTGCGGTTTATGAGCGGGCGTTTGAGTTAGAGCAAAAAGAAAGTGGGAAACGATTCATTCTTGATTTAGGCGAAGTTGAGGTAATAGCGCGAGTAAAATTAAATGGCAAAGTAGCGGGAACATGCTGGGCGGCGCCGTATCGTTTGGATATTACTGATTACGTCAAAAATGGAAAAAATATTTTACAAGTTGAGACGGCGAATTTGTGGGTAAACCGTTTAATTGGAGATTCAAAATTACCAACCGAAAAAAGAATCACGTGGACAACATGGAAAAACGTTTATAATCCGAAGTCAAAATTATTACCGTCCGGTCTAATCGGACCTGTAAAAATCAAAAAATATTAAAAGAAAAGCGGCGGTAAATGTAATTTAATAATAAACAAACAAAAAAATCTTTTTAATCTGGTGTAATCTGTGGATGATTTTTCGTTACAAAAAATCATCAGAAAGATCGCAGGCGAGACGCCCGCGATCCAGGATTGCGGGCATTTCGCCTGTGTTATTTCAGGATCGCAGGCATTTCGCCTATGTTTCTTCAGATTCGCAGGCGAAACGCCTGCATCACCGGATCGCGGGCGTCCCACCTGCGATCCTTCCGAAAAATCTGTCTAATCTGCGTAATCTGTGGATCATTTTTTTGTCCACAGATTACGCAGATTAAAAAGATTGAGAAGGAACGCAGATGTTCTTTCCGAAAAATCTTTATAAATCGTAGTTAGCCCAAAATTCGTTGAATATATCGGTATTTGGAATGGGGATGGCGGCGGTTGATGGTGATGTTGTTGTTGCTTTTTTGACAACGTATGGCGACGACCAAGTCCAATTTGTCCGATTGAAATCGTCAAGATAACCGACGTAAATTACGTATTCGTTATTTTTATTGTTGTTGGGGGATTGGTCTGTCCATGTTGTGTCTTGGCTGCCTAATATTGTTGAAACTGGAACGCCGTTGCGGAATATGATTATTTGTTGTGCGTTGTTTATTGGCGACCAATTCAATTCAATTTTGCCGTCAGGTGAAATTTCATGGCTAAATATTTCAGCGTCAACCTTGCTCTTAATCGTATCGGCAACCATTACGACAGGCAAAGCATTTGACCATTTACCAGTGTTTTCGTTGTAGGCGTAAACATAATATTCGTGTATTCCAGTAAGGGGTTTATTATCAACGTAAATTGTATTTTGTTGACCGGCAGATAAAAGCGAGCCGTTGCGGAAAACGTAATAATAATACTCCGAACCAAGATCAGTCCATTCAAGTTTCACCTTATCATCAACGTCAATTTCAGACGTAATAATTATAGGAACATCGGCAACATCAGTCGCCAATGTTTTCACCTTAACCGCATCAGAAAAATCAGAACCAACCGCTTGAACCCGATACGAATATTCTGTTCCGGCGGTTAAATTTTTATCTACAAATTTTGAATCTAAGCCTTTGTAAATTTGTGTCCAATTACCGGCGCTAATTTCTCTTTGTAAAATGTACTCGCTAGCGCCTGCAACGTTGTTCCAGTCAAGAGCAACTGCAGTTTTGCCGTTACTCTCAGCGCGTAAATTTTGCGGCGTAGGCAATAAAACTTTAGTTGTAGCGGTTGTTATTGAATTTCTTGAACCGTTTGCGTTTGTTGCGGTCAATCTAAAATCATATTGCGTTAAAGCGTCT
>JAISLW010000259.1 GCA_031277105.1 Planctomycetaceae bacterium
AACAACGCCTAAAATGGATAAAAGAAAGCGATAATATTACTGTTGTAGGATGTTAAACGTGATTGGGTATCTCTCTAAAAATTCATTTTTTGCAAAAAGGTAGGCGGCGTTTCGCCGAAACGCCGCAATACGTGTGAAATAATTATTAACTTTTAATAATTCATAATGTATAAAATAAATGTATTTTAGACATTGTAAATTAATAAAATTTATTGATGTCGTAAACCGTAATGCGGCGTTTCGGCACAGTGTTTAATTTTTTTAGCCGCCTACCTGAACAAATGAATTTTTAGAAACGCCCAATTATCGTTACAAAAAATCAAATTAAAAAACGTATTTTAATCTGTGAATAATATACTTTATGATAAGTTCCAAATTATTTAGCAATCTCGATTTCAAAACTATCGCTAACGATCCAGAATTTAAGGAGGCAAGCGTCCGTACTTTTATTATTGATCCGCTTATTAAAGAGCTCGGATACGATAAAAAAAATATCGTTCTCGAAAAAACTGTCCAAATTCAAACCGGTAGCAAAAAACAAACAAATCCTTATTACGTCGATTATGCGTTAAAAATCGGCGATTGTTTCGTCTGCGTTATTGAAGCCAAATCTCCCGACAAAACTCTTACCGATAACGCTCTTATTGAACAAGCGTTTTCTTACGCTTCACATCGCGAAATTCGTAGTAATTATTTTGTTCTCTGCAACGGTTTGGAATTTGCGTTGTATAAAACCGATTTAGACCGGACGTTGATATTACAATTTAACTTGTCTGAAATTGATAAATATTGGTCAAAGTTAAAACGTTATCTTTGCCGTAACAGTTTTATCGAAGGCAATGTTATCAAATACGAAAAACCACAATATCAGTCCGCTCCGAATTTCGATTACGCAAAATGCAGGTTACTTAACGAAATTCCAGTTAGAAAGCAAGCGGCTAAGAGACATTTTGGTTGCACTGCATATTTTACGCGTCAAGTTTGGAATGTTGTTGCGGAATATATCAGGAACTACAGTAAAATTGGCGACGTTATACTTGACCCGTTTGGCGGCAGCGGCGTAACGGCAGTCGAATCGCTAATGAATCAACGTAAAGCAATTCATGTCGATCTAAATCCATTGTCAACTTTTCTTATCGATTCGTTAATTGCTCCCGTAAACATCGCCGATTTACAAACAGCATTTGACGCCGTAACCAAAGAATATTCAAATAAAGAACCAAAAACAAAAGCAGAAATCAAAATAGCATTGCAAAAATATAAACAACCAAAAAATTTACCCTTGCCCAAAAACGCCGACGTTAAGTCTGTACATCAACTATTCACCGACAAACAACGCGCCCAATTATCGCTATTGAAATCAATTATCAAAAAACAAAAAGATAAAAATATTCAGAAGACGTTGATGTTGGCATTTTATAATACGTTATCAGTTATCAATCTAACATTTCACGAAACGCCGCACGGCGGAGGTAATCATTTTGGTTTTTATTATCGTTACAGAATGGCAAAAGAACCGGCATTGAGAGATACGTTGACCGTTTTTGAAAGGAAATTCAAACGGATTCTAGACGGCAAAAAAGAAATTGCAAACGAAATAAATAATGTAACGATAAATAATGCCACAATCATTAAAGGAACAGCAACAGATTTATCATTTTTGCCCGATGAAAGCGTAGATTACATTTACACCGATCCGCCATACGGCAAAAATATACAATATCTCGACCTCTCAACAATGTGGAACGCATGGCTCGATCTGGAAGTCTCCAAAAATGATTACGTAATGGAAGCAATCGAAGACGGCGAACTCGAAAAATCAAAAGAAGAATACAAACAACTCATCGCACAAAGTATCAAAGAAATGTATCGGGTTTTGAAATTTGACCGCTGGCTTTCATTTGTTTTTGCACATAAAGATCCGGAGTTTTGGGATTTGATAATTGTTACGGCGGAGTCTTGCGGTTTTGAATATGTCGGCGCCGTTTCACAAAAAAACGGACAAACAAGTTTCAAAAAACGTCAAAGACCATGGAATACATTATCAGGACAATTGATTATAAATTTCCGTAAAACAGTTTCGCCTAAAACATTGATGAGGGCTAATCTAGGTATGGATATGACTGAAGTTATTATTCAGACAATTGAGGGAATTATTGCAAAGAACGACGGCGCAACATTAGAACAGATCAACGATGAATTGATCCGCAAAGGTCTAGAATTAGGTTTTCTTGATTTATTAGCAAAAAAATATTCAGATATTTTGCCGTTACTTCAACAAAATTTTAGTTATGATAAGGAAAAAAATTTATATTCGATACCGGTTGATCAAGGATTCAAATCGCAGATAGACGTAAATGTTCGTATTATGTTTTATTTGAAAAGTTGTTTGACCAGATATGAACGACAAGATAAAGAAGCGCATTTTGACGAAATTATTTTAGAAATAATGCCGCTACTAAAAAACGGAAAAACCCCGTCAAGCCAAACAATATTAAACGTTTTAGAAGATATTGCAGAACGCGTCGGTAACGATTGCTGGAAACTCAAAAAATCAGGACAACAAAATTTGTTTACAGAATAAATTTATCGTAAGGGAACTTATAAACTATTCGTACTTGAGTTTGCGTTTACATTCGCCTGCCTAGCTTTCGGACGGCAGGCTTTGACGCTTTTAAATCAATGAATTTCAAGTACGAACTGTATAGAAGCGTAGAGTTTTAGGAGATAGGGTGTAGGCGCTAGATTTATTGTAACAATAAATATTTGTCCCATCTGTCCCGCTAGGGACAACATGTAAAGACAATCTTAACCCTCATTGCGTCCTTAACGGGACGCTAAAAATAT
>JAISLW010000294.1 GCA_031277105.1 Planctomycetaceae bacterium
AGTGAGAGATTTTCGTTTGGTTTTATGTCAAAGTATTGACCGATTTCTCCGAAAAGTTGCGCTTTTTTGATGCTGTCTATTCCAAGATCGGATTCTAAATCAACGTCTAAATCTACAACCTCCGGCGGATATCCGGTTTGTTCAATTACGAAATTGATCAAAAACGATTCGATCTCATCTGGTGAAATTTTTTTACTCGCAACAGCAACATTGGCGGCTGGCTGCTCAACGGGTTTAATTTCAGATTTGACTTCTGGTTTAATCTCTGGTTTGACTTCTAGTTTGACTTCCGGTTTGACTTCCGGTTTAATTTCTGTAACGTTAATTGTCGGCGTTGAATCTTCGGTTAGGAAATCTTTAACTGTTCTCAATGTTGGGAATTGATCGAGTGAGAGATTTTCGTTTGGTTTTATGTCAAAGTATTGACCGATTTCTCCGAAGAGTTGCGCTTTTTTGATGCTGTCTATTCCAAGATCGGATTCTAAATCAACGTCTAAATCTACAACTTCCGGCGGATATCCGGTTTGTTCAATTACGAAATTGATCAAAAACGATTCGATCTCATCTGGTGAAATTTTCTTACTCGCAACATTGGCGGCTGGTTGTTCAGCGGGTTTAATTTCCGGTTTAATTTCTGCCAGTTTTATCTCTGCCGGTTTTATCTCTGCCGGTTTAACCGCAGCTTTAATTTCTGTTTTAATTTCCGGTTTAATTTCTGTTTTAACGTTTGTTTTTATTTCCGGTAAACTTTCCGGTTGAATTTTTGTAACGTTAATTATTTCGGCGTTTTTAATTGTGTTAGCGGCGTTTTGTTTTTGGTTTATGCTTTTTGCCGTTGCTTCGTTGCGAAGTCTTTCGCGTCTGCGTTCTGTTGCGTCGAAATGAATAATAGGTTTCATATTTTTTACCTCTTTAAATGAGTTTTGAGAGTTGTTGGTTTGATTTTTTGTTACGATAATAGTTGTTTCGTTTTTTGTGAAATTTGTAGGGGCGATTTTTTTTTCGTTTATGCCGCGTTGAATTATTAGGTGTTGTATTGAGTGACTTCTTCCGGCGACGTGTATAGCGACGCCTGCATATTTGTTGTTAATGTTTGTTTTTAATGGAATTGCGTTTTGTTCTTTTTGTTCGTTTGTTAGCGGCGTGAATTTATTTCGTTTTAGCGGTAATTTATTTTGGTCGAGTAATTCAATTGCGGTCAAGATTGCGACGGCTGGCGAAGTGGTCGGCATGTATCCGAATTGATCAATTCTTGTATCGACTAAACATTGCGGATAATATCGTCTGACTTGCGAAGTAACAGACGTTTCGTTTTCAAGTTTGCCCGAATGTACGACTTCAACGGCGACGACTTCTGTTGAGCCGGCGTTTATTTTTGCGCCTTTTATTGCCGTCGACGCTTTCATTGCGGTAACTGATTCGTATAAAATTCCGAGTATTGGGTCGCCGTCTTTTTTTGCGTCTTCTAATCGTTTTAGCAAGAACGCCACGCAACCTTCGCTTGGCGTTACGCCGGTGCGATAATTTCCTAGCGGCGTTAATTTATCTACCGGCTGTTCTAGTTCGCCGTTAATTTGTAAGTCGAGAAAACGTTCCGGCGTAATATTTTGTTCGCCGCAAATACACACCATCATATCGGTCGATTTATCCAGCAACATATCCATACAACAATTTATCGCCGCGCCCGTCGAGCGGTCGTCGGCGTCGATAGCGACTCCGCCGCCTAGTAAATTGTATGATTTCGTTATGCGTGAAGCGAGCGAACTTGCGGTGAAACTTCCAGTCTCGTCAATCAACGCCGGAAAACGCGTATAAATCCGGTCGCGAAATTCGGCGCAAATATTTTTGATTGTATCTTGTGGGATTTTGTCGTTGGCGAGGTAGTCTTCAATAAGCGCAATTAAATCTGGCGCTCTCATATCGATTTGTAGTTGCGAAGCGAAATCGCCGCCGAAAAAAGCGCCTACGATGCATCCGGTTTTTTCGTGTGGAATTGGTTTTAATTCGTTTCCGTTGGCGTCGATGTAACCTGCGTTTTGCAATGACTGATCGACGGCGTCAAGAAACATGAATTGTAGCGGGCTTGCTTGTGCGAGTTGTTTTGGCGGTACTTTATGGCGTTTCCAATCGTAATTATAGTTTTCAACTAATGCGACTTCTGAAAATTGAATTTGCCACTCGTCGTTATTATTTTCGTTATTATTGTCGATTGGTTTATTGTATAGTTCTTTGTTCCATCTATTTTTTGGCAAGTTTGCGCGGACGTCGGCGCCTTCGTTTAATTTTGTTTTGAATTCGTTTATTGATTTTGCGCCGGGCAAAATTAAGCCTGTTCCGATGATAGCGACGCCGCCGGATTCATTGGTTTCAAATTGTTCGTTATAATTGAAAACTTTATCGGCAATATAATCTTCAATTACCGCGTGAACGTTGAGACCGCCGATGCCGAAAGAGCTAACCGCTGCGCGACGCGGCGTAATATTATCGCGTTTCCAATCAATAGGTTCGTTTGGCGGAAACATCGGGATAGAGTTCCAATCAACGCTACGATTTAATTCGCAATTATCGGGAACAGCCGCCGGAATCGACTCGTAAAACATCTGAACAAGTATCTTAGCAAGTCCGGCAAGTCCTGAATTTTCTAGGGTATGACCGATGTTACGTTTTATGCTGCCGATAGGCAAGGAGCGAGGAAGTTTGAATCTGTTAAGATTGGATTCTTGCAATACGGTTGTCAAAGATTCCAATTCAGTAGCGTCGCCAAGATGAGTCGAAGTCGCATGACATTCAATATATTGCAAGCCTTCGAGAACTTTGGAATCGGAATATGCGCGGCGAATAGATTCAATTTGACCTTCGCTACGCGGCGCCCATAGGCTTTTGCCTTTGCCGTCGCTTGATATGCCGACGCCGCGAACTAACGCAAGTATAGGATTGCCGTCGCGCAAAGCGTGAGGCAAACTTTTCAAAATAACTGTTACGTAACCTTCGCCGACGATTAAGCCGTCCGCTTGTTCTGTAAACGGCGCCGAGCCTTTGGCTGAAAGCGAATGGGCAAGCGAAAATAAAACAAGCGTATTTACATGAAAACATGAAGCGCCGCCGACTATTGCCGTCTCTATTTCGCCGCGTCGAATAGATTTAACAGCATGGGCGAATGCTTGAAGCGACGACGCGCAAGACGAATTGAATACTGTTGCGGGACCGTGTAAATGGTATGCGCGTGAAATACATTTTGCGGCTGCGTTGGGGGACAAGTCTGGATTATTTGACGGAGTGCGGCGCGGCATTTTTTGGCGGACTGTATTGATCAAGTTTTTGATCAAGTCGTCTGTATTGATATTTGCTTGTTTAATTGAATCTAGTTCGCGTAGTAATTCTGTGATTTCGGGAACGAGGGCGCCGAAATTGTAATCGCCGCTCAAGCCGCTAGGCGTAGCGTGACCGATAAAAACGCCGGCGGATTGATCGGCTATATCCATTGGTCGAATGCCGGCTGATTCCATTGCATCGACTACGGTATGAGCATAAGCGACGTGAGCCTGATCGAGTTTGTTAATTTCGTCGATAGAGACAAACGGAAATGCGTTAGCGATCCGAGTCGTATCAATAACCGAGTAATCGACAAGCGCCGCAAGATCGCTATACGTAAATCCGACGACGCCTTTATGTTCGTCGAAAAGGCGTTTGCGATCAAGTTTTGAATCCGGCATGTGATTTATTGCGGAAGCGCCGCTAGTGAGCATTTTCCAAAGCGATTGTTTATCCGTAGCGCCAGGCAACAAAAAACCAAGCCCAACAATTGCAACCGGCGCAGTAAGCGTTTTAGCGTTCATTTCAATATTCCTTATGTCGTTGTTAATAATTTTTATTAAATTTTGTTAAATCGAATTTGTAACTTTGTAATTATTCATTTGAATCTTTAACGGCGTTGTTGAAAATTTTTGTTACAAAAAAACTAATTTTTTTTACCCTTTAGTTTTTAACTTTTAATTTTTATTTTTTGTAGTCGTTAATAAAAAAATTGTTTAGTAATTGCGTATCTCTAAAAATTCATTTTTTGCAAAAAGGTAGGCGGTGTTTCGCCGAAACGCCGCAATACGTGTAAAACAATTATTAAATTTGATACTTCATAACGTGTAAAATAAACACATTTTAGACGTTGTAAAGTAATAAAATTTATTGGTATCATAAACTCTAATGCGGCGTTTCGGCACAGTGTTTAATTTTTTTAGCCGCATACC
>JAISLW010000322.1 GCA_031277105.1 Planctomycetaceae bacterium
TATACATTGATTTTGAATTTATTTTCCGTAACCTCATTTTTACCTTATTTTTCTTTACAAAACCATTCACCAAAAAGACCTCAGTAGAAAATGAATCCGCCAAACCACAACCTCATTACCTCATTAAAAATAACGTTAAACGTCATTTCGTAGAGACGCAATGCCTTGCGGATCTACATTATGTCTAACACTTGCCTAACACCTGTCTAACACCTGTTGAACACATTAATCTCCACAACAATAAAAACAAAATTACGACATTTATTGGCGTGGATTAAAAATGAGGTAATGAGGTTTGGTTTGTGGGGGCTTTGTTGCTACTAAGGTTGTTTTGTAAAGAAAAATAAGGTAAAAATGAGGTTAGGTTAATAAATATTCTACTGTAATAGTTACAAAAATAAGTAAAATTCACTTCTTTTTTACACATTATTTACGTCGATACCATTTTGTAAATATAATATAATAAATATCTTATCAAAATAAATTTTAAGATTTTCAAATTTGTTTTAAAACCTATTTTTTACCCCCTAGTGTAGGGTGTAGTTTTCTAAAATTAGATGATTTATAGAAAATGTTTTTTGTTATAAAAAAATTGTCCCTCCTGTCCCTCCTGTCCCTTCTGTCCCACTTGTCCCTAAAAAACGTAATTTAATAAACAAAATTTCCGTGAACGGTATCGACTTCTTATTTATTTGCGGCTTTAACGTTTTTGATTTTTGGGTCGTAGTACCATGAGTTGAAGTATTCTTGTTCAATTTTGTAATAGTCGAAAGTTTCATTTGGTTTTAGATCTTTTTTTAGGAATCCGTATTTTTGCATTTCGCGAATATAATCGTTATTGGGTCTGAATCCTTGCATGTCGAATCGTTTATTTTTTTCTAGTTGTTTTTTTGTTCTGATAAGGCTTTGTAAAATTTCTTTGTAAAGCGGGTCGTCTTTGTTTTCAAAAATTATTTTTGAGCATATAGCGAGTCCTCCGGCATTTTTTGCGAGCGGCGCGCGTAGCAAGAACGATTTATCCGGCGCCGAAATATTTACGACTGTTCCGCCCCATCCGTTATGGTGTCCTTTGAAATGCCATCCTTCCCATGCTTTTTTCTTTCCTTCGCGCGTATCTTTTTCGGCGTGGCATTCGCCGCATTTTTCGATTAGCGGCGTGCAATTTATTGACGGGTGATAATAACCGCTTTTTAGGGAAACATACGTTCCCGGGTATGTTGCGCTTGTATCTATCCACAAGCGGACAAGATTTTTTTCTTCTGTTGACAAATTTACGTTGTAGTGTTGCGGTTCGATATATTTTAACAATGTACTTGCGCCGCTGCCGATTTTATAGGGTTCAAAATTACTTGCGGGTCTGTTCCGGTTGTCAACGACTAATTTGCCGTGTAATGTTAATCGAATATATGACATTGAGTGCATTGCCGTTTTATCTCCTGTCAAATCGAGTTTGCCGCCGTAATTTTCGGGGCTATGGCAAGCGACGCAATGTTTATCGAGTATTGGTTGAACGTCGCGGGGGAAGTCGATTATTGACGGCGTTCCTGCTATTGGTTTAGGAATCGACGGCGGTTGAAGCATTGCTTTGGGCAACGTCGGCGTTATTTTCGGCGCAAGGGTGCGTTCTTCATGACAACCAACGCAAGCCATTGTTTCGCCAGGTTGCAACGTCATAAAACTGTGCATTCTTTTGACCGCAATATCATTTTCATCAAGCGCAACGAAAAATATAGATTGCAACGCCGGTAGTTCTGCGTAAGCCGAGCCGTCTTCGGCGACGGGAATCGTTCCCAAAATTTCCGCAAGCGTAAAAGAGCCTCCGATTGTAAGCGGTTCCATGCCGCCTGAAAAATTTACCGGCTTGGGCAATTGACGCAACACCAGCAACTTCTTTATTCGACCTCGCTCAATTCCCACCAACGACCTGCCGCGATACACGTCCTCAAGCATTACAAAACCCGTAGATTTGGATAGATTGACGCGATTACCGATTATGACTTCGCGTTGACGTTTTATTATCGGTCGCGGTTCGTGAACTGCTAATTGACGTTTTTTAAATTCATCCGGCAAACTAAATAACGGCTCAAAATAACCGTCGCCGTTGACAAGCCAAATCGTATCGTTATTCGCCGCCAAAAAACAATCTTCGCTAAAAGGATAAGGGTCTTTGAACCAACCTTTGCCGATGCGTTTAGCGCCGCCGCGATCATCGGGTCCCTTGTTTGGCGAAACTATTGTCAAGTGTCCGAAATGTTCGGGAGCGCCGTGACCAGGTGAAAAAATTGATACGATTTTATCGCTATTGGGTATCGGTTTCGCATCAAGCATTGCGACGCCCGGATGCAAGTTGCCGTAAAATGTCATTTGTTGCGTACCGTCGGGATTCATTGTCCAAAGGTGATGATAATGAACTTGCGAGCGGTCAACATATTCCCAACGCATATACAAAATACGCCCGTCCGGCAACATCCACGGCGTGTTATCGTGATCGTTATTGCTTGACAAAATCCTTATATTTTTACCGTCGCCGTCGCAACGATAAAGAGACGCAACCGGCGTATGCCAACAATTCACGAAACGTTTACAACGCGATGAACAAAAAATTATCGAGCCGTCTGGACAATACGTCGGCTCAATATCGTCATAGTCGCCATCGGTTAGTCGTTTAAGATTTTTACCGTCAATATCGATTTCGTAAAGGTGATATTGCCGCGTACCGCCAGGTCGATATGAGAAGAGGATTTTTTGCCCGTCGTAATGAACTTGCGGGTCGCGGACGCCGCCGGTTTGGTCTTCAAGTAAAACGTCAATAGCGCCGCTACGTAAATTCTGCTTGACCAACATTGCGCCGTCGCCGTAGCCGCAAAGAAGACCGTCTTCTTCTTTCCAAGCGAGTTGAGGCGTTTCGTGTTGTTTGCCGGAGTAAGAGCCGAATGTTACGTACCAGTGATCGCGACCTGGAATCCTAATCGCAAAAACTATCGACTCAACTTCACGCATCTGATCCGTCAACATCTTTCCAAGCATCGGAGGTTGACGAACTCCTTGACGCAATAAGCCTGCGTCAAACGAATCCGCAATTGCGAAAATCGTAAAAATATTAGCAAAAAAATATGTCAAAAATATTGTAATTAGTTGTAATAGTATTTTTCTCATTTTTTTAATTTGGTTAAATTTTAATTTTTGTTACAAAAAATCGTCTCACTTGTCCCTCCAGTCCCACTTGTTCCTCAAAAATTACCAAAACGTAATTTAATAAACAAATTTTCGTGAACGGTTACATTTATTTTTTATTATGTAATTTTTTAGTTATACTCAATATTGCAATAAAGATCATAATAAAACCTAATACCATGAAAATATAATTAACCCAATTAGTTGTTGGCAAATCGATGAAATCGGGTTCGGGGAAACCATAATTTGACAGTGTAAAGCGTTTTTGGTTTTTATCAATAATTTCGTTTAGGGTAAAAGTTGTTGTTCTTGTCCATGTTTTTGTTTCATTTTTGTCCGCTAAATTACAAAAAGCAGAACGTTTGACTAATATTGGAGTATTATTTTTGTTTGCCGTATATTCGTTCTCCCAAGTAATACTGTATCGTCCATTAACGTCATTGGGACTTGCAAAATAACATTTGCCCTTTTTAACTAGCCAATAACTATTCGGCAATAAAAATATTTCTCCACTACGAATGCCAATTAATAAGTTAGTTTTCGTATCAGTTTCTTTAGGTTCAAATTCATACGCAATTCGCACTAACCGGATATTATTTTCTACAATATTTTCTATTTCAATTATTTTAAAATCATTCATTTGTATTAAAACCGGCAACCATTCTCTTATCAACAACAATCCTCGCGCCGAATAATCGGCGGTTTTATACGCTGAAAAAATTTTCCAGTTATCATTTCTCTTATCTGGAAAATACAAATCGTCCAACGTAGGTATTGAAACGTGTTTTTCGACGTTAATAATTTTCCAGTTCTTGCCGTCGTCAGAATTTAATCGAAAAAAATATTTGCGGTTGCTACCGTCTATCTGAACTACTTTATCATTTTCAATTACGCGACAAATAATATTTGGAAAGTCAACAACAAATTGCCTCTGTATAACTTCAACAATTTCTAGTTGCTGATTTTTTTTAATAGCATAATCTGTACGAGTCAATTTCTCTTCAAAATCGCCTTCAAAATTTTGCAATAAAGTCAAATATTTTTTCCACTTGACCGGAGCATCTTGAGTAAACTCATTTACAAGTTCAGAATCAACTTCACTTGCAGAATATACGGCGACTTGCGATAGTAAAACATAACAACAAATCACAACTACGAAAAATAAAATTACGCGATTCATTTGCATTATATACCAGCTCGTACTTGAATTTCATTGATTTAAAAGCGTCAAAGCCTGCCGTCCGAAATCTAGGCAGCGAAGGTAAACGAAAACTCAAGTGCAAACAGTTTAAATATCTCCTAAAAAATATTAACCGTTCACGAAAATTCAAGCGCCAGGTTTTAAGGGTTAGGGGTTAGGATGTAGTGAGTAATTTTTTGTAAGTTTTCATCAGGCGTAATTATTTTTTGTAACGATAATTTTAATTGTATTTCGCTCCATCGGGGCAATAGCATTAGCGTAGGGCAGCGCCCTACGACAAAGATGCAAAAAAATGTTAGCCCTGTAAGGGCGATAGCCGTCCGACGTTCCAAGTCGCCCCGATGGGGCTAATTAAACTGTTCACACTTGAATTTGCGTTTTACCTTCGCCTGCCTTGCCTTCGGGCGGCAGGCTTTGACGCTTTTAAATCGCTGATTTTCAAGTACGAGCAGTATATAAGGGTATCTCTAAAAAATTATTAGTCTAAAAAAGTAACAATATTATTTTTCTTGTCAAGAGAGATATTGTAACTATACGGATTGTACTTGAATTTTAGACAAATTTCGTATGATGGATCGCTTGTCCCAAAAATGAATTTTTAAAGACGCCCCTAATTTATTAAATTCATAATTTAGGATTTAGGATTTACGATTTATAATTTATGATTTATAGTTTTGTCATCCCCCCTTGTTTGGATTTTTTTGTGTGTTAAAATTCTCCGTTCAAATTTTTTCAATCGGATTTAAACTGATTATAAAAACGTATCGTACTTGAAATTCAGCGATTTAAAAACGTAAAAGTTTGCCGTTCAATAGATTGGCAGACGCAAATATAAACGCAAATTAACATGCGAACAGTTTAAATAATATTTACGTTTAAATTGCCGATGAAAAAAATTTGACTCCACTTTAAATAAAATTGACTCCCCAATTTACCGCAATCAACATAACGCCAAGTAAAAAATTAAACGTTTTTTAATTTTAAACTGTTCGTACATTAAGTTTCATTTACTTTCGCCGGCGGCTTAACAATCGTAAAGTTTGCTTTTATGCCGCCTTTATTTTTTGAAAATTTAAGTACGGTTCGTATAAACAGTTTAGAAGTTTAACCTCAAACTCTAAAAATTATGGCAACTCCATCACAACGGATAATAAATTTCCAACGCAGACGAGTATTCGGCACACAAAGTTCAACATATAATATTCCAGATCTTACAGTGTTGCAGACGCAAAGTTACGGTAAGTTTCTCCAAGATAACGTATCGCCCAAAAAACGATTAGACGTCGGTCTTGAATCGGTATTGCGCGAAAGTTTCCCGATTACCAATTACGACGGTTCAATTAAATTGGAATATCTTTACTATGAATTAGAAAAACCGCGATACGAACCCGATGAATGCCGCCAATTACGACTTACTTACGGCAGACCGTTCAAAGTTCGATTGCGTCTAACTAAACCTGGCGCCGATCCTCGCGAAGAAGACGTTTATCTTGGCGATATTCCGGTTATGCTTGGCGGCGGCGAATTTATAATTAACGGCGCCGAGCGCGTTGTTGTTAGCCAATTACACCGCAGTCCTGGAATTGATTTTGTTACGGTAATGGACGCCGAGCGTAAGACGTTTAGTTGCCGAATTATTCCTGAACGCGGGAGTTGGATAGAATTGAATATTACGCGTAAAGAAACGATTACAGCCAAAATTGATCAGAGCAGTAAGTTGCCGGTGATGATGTTTTTGCGGGCGATGTCTCCTGATTACAGCAGTAACGCCCAATTGATGCGGATATTTTATCCGACGCAAATTGTTAAACTCGACGCTAAAGACAGCGCATCAAAAATTGAAAATAAAATCGCAATAACCGACGTTGTTTATCCGCAAGACTCCGAAAACGCCGGAGAAATTATTGTTGAAATGGGCAGCGAAATTACCAGAGATATTGCCGAAACTATATGCAACTCCGGCATCAAAAAAATCGAAATAATGGAGCCGCAACGTAATAAATTGCTGATAAATTCGCTAGCCGAAGATAAAACTAAATCTCACGAAGAAGCGCTTATACGTATATATCAACGCCTGCGTCCTGGGAATCCGCCGCAACTAGATAAGGCGCGCGAATTATTCAACGATAAATTTTACGATACGAGTCGTTACCGGCTAGGTCGCGTAGGTCGTTTTCGTATTAACCGTAAACTTAATCTTTCGACTTCGCTTGACGAGATGTTGCTTGTAGCGAGCGACGTGGTTCAAGCGGTAGCGTATCTGAACCGGCTTTGGGGCGGCGACCGGACGGCGGAAGTCGATGATATTGATCATCTTGGCAACCGGCGATTAAGAACCGTCGATGAATTAGCGGGCGAAGAGTTGCGTAAAGGATTTCTCAAGTTACGCCGAACTGTACAAGAACGACTAAACGCAAGAGGAAACGAAGATATTTCGCCGCGACAAGCAATAAACCAAAAAAGCGTATCAGCCGCAATTGATTTCTTTTTCGGACGCGGCGAACTTTCACAAGTTGTCGACCAGACGAACCCGCTTTCAATGTTGACGCATGAGCGCCGTTTGTCTGCGTTAGGTCCCGGCGGTTTGAACCGGAAGCGTGCAGGTTTCGACGTGCGAGACGTTCACTCGTCGCATTACGGAAGAATTTGTCCAATAGAAACGCCGGAAGGTACAAATATCGGATTGATTTCAAGTTTGAGTATTTATGCGGCGGTAGATGAATTTGGATTTCTTGTTTCGCCTTATCGTCAAGTAAACGAGGGCAAATTGACGGAAAAAATCGACTGGTTGCGAGCGGATGAAGAACACGAAGTCAAAGTAGCGCCCGCAGACGTTTTAATTGACAAGAAAAAAATTAAACCTGATCCGATTTCGGGAACAGTTATTGTGCGTTGGCGTGGAGATTATGATCCGGTTCCGGTAAATGAAGTAGAGTATATTGATGTTGCGCCGAGTCAAATGATAGGCGTTTCGGCGGGATTGATTCCGTTTCTTGAACACGACGACGCAAATAGGGCGTTGATGGGGTCGAACATGCAACGTCAAGCGGTGCCGCTGTTGATTTCGGAGCCGGCGCTTGTTGTAACAGGTCTCGAAGGACGGGCGGCGTTCAATTCAAGTTTATTGATTCATGCCAAACGTAGCGGCGTAATTGAATATGTCGATTCGCAACGAATTATTGTCAAAGGAACGAGCAAAGAAGAAGGCGATTATCAAGACGAATACGTATTGCGTAAATTTGTCGGGATGAATGAGCGGACGTGCCAAAATCAAACGCCGGTTGTCAAGCCGAATGAGAAAATTGAAGCGGGACAAATTATTGCGGACGGCGCAAGTATGCGTAACGGCGAATTATGTTTAGGACGCAACGTTTTAGTAGCGTTTATGGCTTGGGACGGATACAATTTTGAGGATGCAATTATAATCAGCGAGGATCTTGTCAAGAAGGATACTTATACGTCGATTCATATTGAGGAGTTTGACGTAGAGGTTCGGGATACAAAGTTAGGTCGCGAAGAATTTACAAATGATATACCGAATGTCGGCGACCGTGCGTTGCGAAATCTTGACGATACGGGTATAGTTCGGGTTGGCACGTATGTTAAGCCTGGCGATATTCTTGTCGGCAAGGTAACGCCGAAAAGTAAAACGGAATTAACGCCGGAAGAAAAATTGTTGCATGCGATTTTTGGACGAGCCGGCGAAGACGTCAAAAATGAATCTTTGGAAGTGCCGTCCGGCGTTGAGGGAATTGTTATAGGCACGCAAAAATTTTCTTGCCGAATGAGTTTAAACGATAGAGAACGAGAAGAATTTGACAAAGAAATTAAACAGATAGACAAATCGGAAGACGCAAAAATACTTGCTTTATTTAATCCGATGATAGAGGAATTGGAGAAGATATTGGGGCATAAGATAGACGATGTAGAAACGTCGCAACCGAAATTATTCCGTCTTGAACATCTCAATTTAGACGACGATGATCCGCGCCGTCCTAAATTGGAAGCGGTGTTTAGAAAACATTGGACTGCGATAGATGCGGCAATAGACGCTAAAGATAGAAAACTCAATTCGCGTAAACGCGGCGACGAATTACGGCGCGGCGTGTTGCAAATGGTTAAGGTTTATATTGCGGCGAAGCGGGTGATTTCAGTCGGCGATAAGATGGCGGGCAGACACGGAAATAAGGGGGTTATTGCAAAAATATTGCCGCGTGAAGATATGCCGTTTCTGGCGGACGGAACGCCGATAGAAATAATGCTTAATCCGTTAGGCGTGCCGTCTCGTATGAATGTAGGACAAATTTTGGAAACGCATCTTGGATGGGCGGCGGCAAAATTAGGATATCAAGCGGTAACGCCTGTTTTTGACGGCGCTTCGGAAACGATAATAAATGATTGCTTGGAAGAAGCGGGTTTGCCGAGACATGGCAAGGTAAAATTGTATGACGGTAGAACGGGCGAACCTTTCGATCAAGAAACAACGGTGGGATATATTTACATGCTCAAGTTGCATCATTTGGTTGATGACAAAGTTCATGCGCGTAGTACGGGACCGTATTCGTTGATCACGCAGCAACCGCTTGGAGGTAAAGCGCGATTTGGGGGGCAACGTTTTGGCGAAATGGAAGTATGGGCGTTAGAAGCGTATGGCGCCGCATATACGTTGCAAGAATTATTGACGGTAAAAAGCGACGATGTTGAAGGACGTACGAAAATCTACGAATCAATGGTCAAAGGCGAAAACACGCTTGAAGCGGGAACGCCTGCGAGCTTTGACGTTTTGACAAACGAAATAAGAGGACTCGCACTAAATATGCAACTAGAAAAAAAGAACCCAGGATTCTAATTACACAAAAAAATTAGGGGATAGGGTGTAGTTTTCTAAAATTAAAAAATTTAGAAAAAAAGTTTTTTGTTACAAAAAAATTGCCAAAAGGATCGCAGGCATCTTGCCTGCGATCCTTCAATCTGTCTTATTTGTCCCTAAAAAAAATCTTTCTAATCTGCGTAATCTGCGGACAAAAAAATTGAATCACAGACCAACGGATCGCGGGCGTCCCGCCTGCACTTTGCCGATAGGCAAACAAAAAGACGGTTGAGGGCATCTCTAAAAATTCATTTGTCCAGGTAGGCGGCGTTTCGCCGAAACGCCGCATTACGGTTTACGACATCAATAAATTTTAATATTTCGCACGTCTAAAATAAACATATTGTAGGCTTTATGAATTATTAAAATTTATTGGTAGTATAAACTCCATTGCGGCCCAAAAAATAAACGCAGCGGCGAAACACCGCCTACCTTTTTGCAAAAAAATGAATTTTTAGAGATGCCCTTGAGTTTATTATGGGGTGACAAATAGTCCTGT
>JAISLW010000324.1 GCA_031277105.1 Planctomycetaceae bacterium
TGTGAAACAATTATTAAATTTTAATAATTCATAACGTGTAAAATAGATGTATTTTATACGTTGTGAAATAATAAAATTTATTAGCAACATAAACTCTACTGCGGCCCAAAATTAAACACTGGGCGAAACGCCGCCTACCTAGACAAATGAATTTTTAGAGATACCCAATTGTTATTTTTTCTGCGGCGTCGAAACCGCTTTTTATGCAGCTTGGGATTCCGATTCCGTGAAAGGCATTTCCGGCGATAGCGAAGTTTGGTTGTTTTTGTGCTAATTGTTCTATTTTGCGAACTAGATTGCGATGTCCGACGTGATATTGCGGCATTGTTTTTGCCCAATGCGCAACTAGACTAAATAACGGTTCTCCTTCAATTTTAATTATTCGTTTTAGTTCTTCCAATAAAATTGTCGTTAGTTCTTTATCTGGCATTTCCGCCGCTTGCGGGTTTCTTGCGCCTCCTGCGAAAATACGGATTAAATGTTTGCCTTCCGGCGCGCGATGCGGATACTTAAAACTACTGAAACTGCCCGCTAGAATTGAGCTCTTTTCTATTTTCGGTACGACAAATCCCATTCCGTTTATTTTTTGTTTAATTTGATCGGAATTGAAAGCGAAAGTAGCTATCGCCGTTCCTTCATGCTCAATTTTAGATAAACATTCCGAAATATCCGGTAAAACGCCGCCTAAAATCCGCGCCGCCTCATAAGACGAACACGCCAAAATTAACGCATCATAAACTAGACCCGAATCAGAATTACAACATTTCTCCCAATCGTCGGCGTTCTCCAATTTCAATATCCATTTGCCATCCGCGTTCAACTTAACCGATTCTATACCGCATCCTAACTTTATCGACCCCTCCGGCAACTTCGACGCAATCGTATCGCAAAGCAACGATAAACCGCCGCGCAAAGTAACAAATAAACTATAACGAGCGCCGCTCTGCTCGGCAAGTTTAGCAGAACGATTCGCCGCTAATTGCTTTCGCATCGCCCAAATCAACGACCCGTGATCGCGTTCCATTTCACGAAATCGCGGCAACGTTGCAAGCACGCTCAACTTGTCCATATCAGCCGCATAAATACCGCTAACTAACGGCTCGACAAGACGCTCAAAAACTTCACGCCCAAAACGACGATAAACAAAATCCCGCATACTTTCATCAACGTCGTCCCCAATATCGCCGCGCCGCGAAGGAATAAATAACTCTAATCCCGCACGAAGTTTGCCAAACGGAGAAAGTATAGGCGTCAACGCCATCGGAAGAAATTTTGTCGGCGCCATCATCAAAAAACCATCCGGCAAAAGATAAAGACGACCGCGACGCACAACATAAGTTCGACGATATTGAGAATTCGTTTGAACTAATTTATCAGATAAACCTAACTCTTTGCAAAGTTGTACGCCCCACGGCATTGTCGTTATAAAATTATCAGCGCTAGACTCGATTTCATAACCGTCGCAATTAACCGTCTCCAATACGCCGCCTACCCGATTACGACGATCAAATATATCCGCCCGAATACCAACGCCAACTCCCGACAACTTATAAGCCGCCGAAAGACCGCTAATACCAGCGCCAATTATCGCTACTCTCATATTTCTTAAACTCACAACCAAAACAAATACAGAATTTATCTGTAGGGTATCTCCAAAAAACACAAACTTGGGCGTCTCTAAAAATTCATTTGTTTAGGTAGGCGGCTAAAAAAATTAAACACTGTGCCGAAACGCCACATTAGAGTTTATGATACCAATAAATTTTAATAATTCATAAAGCCTACAATATGTTTATTTTAGACGTGCAAAATATTAAAATTTATTGACGACGTAAACCGTAATGCGGCCCAAAATTAAACACTGGGCGAAACGCCGCCTACCTGAACAAATGAGTTTTTAGAACTTGCCTTTAGGTATCTTTTCCGACTATTATTACGCTTTGGTCGTCTGTTTGTGGGGTTCTTCCTGAGAAGCTGTGTACGGCGGTCATTAAATTTTTTCCGAATTCATCTGTGTTTACGTTTGGGGCTTTTCGTAGGAAATTTAGTACGCCTTCTAAAGTGAAATATTGTTCTTGTGCGTTCATTGCGTCTGTTATTCCGTCGCTTATTATGACTAATTTTTGTCCTGTTTTTATGGTGAAAGAGCTTTCGGGGTATTCTGTATCGTCCATAATTCCTAACGGTAAACCGATAATTGATTCCCCTAACATTTCAGCCGTCCCGTCCGGCGAAACTAAGATTGGCGGGATATGTCCGGCATTGTGAAATTCGATTTCGTCTGTTTTCGGGTCAAGCACGCCAAAGAAGAAGGTAATAAATCTGTTGTCCCATCGCGGTTCGCTGAAGACGCGATTTAATCTTTTTACGGTATCTTCGAATTTCTTTTCTATAATTAGTCCCGATCTTACTTCGGCAGATAATTTTGCCATCAACAGCGACGCCGCTGCGCCTTTGCCCGAAACATCGCCCAATGCGAAAACTAATCTCCCGTCCGGCAATAAAATATAATCGTAATAATCGCCGCCAAGATATTTTGCGGGTTGGTAGAAGTCGAAGAAGCCGTAATGTTCTATTTCGGGTCGCGAAAGCGGTAATAATCCGCGTTGTACCGTATTTGCTATATTCATTTCGCGTTCAAGTATGCGTTCATTTATTGCGATTTCGTGTAATTTTGCGTTTTGGTATGAGACGGCGACTTGGTATGCGACGGAGACCAATAAGTCTAAGTCTTCGTAAGTGAATCTGCTGCGCGACGAGCGGGAGTCGACTTGAACTACGCCGAGTACTTCGGAGTTATCGTAATCCATTATTGGCGCCGCCATGATTGAGGAGATATTGTAATTAACGATGCTATCGCTGATGTCAAATCTGGAATCGTTTGCAACGTCGTCTGACAAGATAGCGGCTTTTGACGTGGCGACTTTTTCGAGTATTGTTCGGCTGATACGGAATGATTCTTGATTTTCGGGGTCGCGGTATTGGAAGGCTTTTAATTCTAGTCGTCCGGTTTGGTCGTCGTTTAGTAGTATGTATGCGCAATCTGCTTGCAGGAATATTTTGAGCAAGTTATTTACTAATTGCGGTAAAACATGGTGAACGTCGGCGCCGAGATTGCGTCCGATGTCGATCATCGCTTGTAGTTTAATTGAAGCGTTAGCGGAGGTGAGGACGGGTTTTTTGTCGGAGAGTTGAATTTTAGATTTAATTTCGAATGTATTACTTTCGTCGTCGCCCATTTCTTTTACCATATCGAGGTTGGCGACGGGCGCGGCGGGTTCGGCTAATATTGATTTATCGGGATCGCCAACAGAGAACACGAACTCCGCTTCGCAGAACCTGATAACATCGCCCTCGTGCAGCAATGTTTTTTCGGTAACTTGTACGCCGTTGACGAATGTGCCGTTACGGCTTTTGAGGTCTTCGAGAGTGTAGCCGTTATTTGCGTCGCTAGCGTCAAAGGTAATTTTAGCGTGCTCGCGACTAACGCCGTTATGTTCAAGCGTAATATTACATTCTTTGTTGCGACCGATAACGACTGAATTGGCGCTAATTTTGAAAATTTCCTGTTTAGTATCGTGATTACGCGATCTCAAAAATGCCATTGTTCTAATTAGGGGTTAAGGTTGTTAAAAAATTCGTAATTCGGAATACGGAATTAGGAATTAGGGTAAAGTGTGGGGTAAAGTTTTTGTAACCGTTTATGGAAATTTTTTTAGCAAATTACGTATTAGCAATTTTTTGAGGGACAAGTGGGACATGAGGAACAAGTGGGACAATTTTTGTAACAATAAATATTTGTCAAATATTTGTCCCGTTAGGGACAACATGTTGGTAGAAAAAAATGAGGAGGCGGGTATTATACATAAATTTAAAACAAAAGTAACCACTACCTACATAAAATTTCGTAACCGCTCAAGGATATTTAGAGGATAGTGGGTAGGGATTATTTTTTTTCATAACAAAAAATTGTCCAATTTGTCCCTCATGTCCCACTTGTCCCTAAAAAAAATCGTCAATGATCTGTTACAAAATTTCTAATCGCTCACTACAATTCAAAAAAATAATCTTTATAATCTGCGTAATCTGCGGACAAAAAAATTTCGATCCACAGATTAAACAGATTAAAAAGATTATTTTAATTTTGAAATCAAAATCTTTAATTCCGCATTCCGAATTAAAATTTTCCGTGAACGGTAACAATTATTTTATCCCCTAACCTAATTTTTACCTTATTTTTCTTGACAAAACGACCTCAGTAGAAAATGAATCCACCACACCCACAACCTCATTACCTCATTAAAAAATTAGGTAATGAGGTTTGTTTTGTTG
>JAISLW010000341.1 GCA_031277105.1 Planctomycetaceae bacterium
TATAACCTCGCTCATTTGCGGTTGAGTACAACCGCTTGCAGGCGAGACGCCCGCGATCCTGAAAAGCAGGCGAGACCAACGGATCGCGGGTGTCTCGCCTGCACTTTGCCGATAGGCAAACAAAAAGGCGCTTGAGATCAAAACCTCGCTCATTTGCGGTTGAATACAACCGCATGCAGGCGAGACGCCCGCGTTCCTGAAAAGCAGGCGAGACCAACGGATCGCGGGCGTCCCGCCTGCATTTTGCCGAAAGGCAAACAAACCGGCGCTTGAGATATAACCTCGCTCATTTGCGGTTGAGTACAACCGCTTGCAGGCGAGACGCCCGCGATCCTGAAAAGCAGGCGAGACCAACGGATCGCGGGCGTCCCGCCTGCATTTTGCCGAAAGGCAAACAAAAAGGCGGTTGAGATATAACCTCGCTCATTTGCGGTTGAGTACAACCGCTTGCAGGCGAGATGCCCGCGATCCTGGGATGCAGGCGTTCCGCCCGCGAACCTGAAGTGCAGGCGAGACGCCCGCGATCCTTCACGATTTTTTTGGGGGGCAGTATTGACAGAGATTTACGTCAATCTCAAATTTTGACAATTCAAATTTTGAGTTGAGTTTTTGATTGCGTGTTGTGTGTTGTTATTTTTTATTTATACTCCTCTTACTTTATACTGCTCGTACTCGAAATTCATTTATTTTAAAATGACCAATCCTGTCGTCCGATAGTGAGGCAGGCGAAAGTAAACGCAGATTAACGTAAGAACAATTTTTTAAAACGCATTTTTTAAATTGCGAATAATATAAATCAATAAATTTCAAGGACGATCAGTCTGTATATTTAACCGTTTAATTTTTTTTTGAATTAAGATGAATCGATCTATACGTGAGTCATGGTCTCCTATTCGCGTTGGGGCATTTCAGCATTTGCGTTGTAATTCGTGGCCTCTTGTTCATTTTTTATCTAGCGAATTGTCCGGCGTAATTTTATCCGATTGGCAACCCGCGTCGATAGGAATGCGTTTAATGATGCGTCATTTAGATTTGGCGTTATTGCCTTCGGCGGAGTTATTGAATTTATCGCATGTTCGTATAGTTAGCGATTGTTGCATAGCATGCAAAGGCGTTGTTGGCAGCGTGCGTTTAATATCGCGTAAGCCTTTGGGCGAAATAGGCACGTTGGCGCTTGATGTTTCTTCACGTAGTAGCGTTTTGATGTGCGAGTTATTGTTGTTGCATTATTTTGGTATTCGTCCGGCGTGTTATAGTTTTGACGCGGGTTGTTTATTTGACGATTGCGGGGCGGATGCGTTTGTTGTTGTAGGCGATGCGGCGTTATGTTACAACCCGTCGGAACGTTGGATTTACCAATATGATTTAGGTTCGTTGTGGTTTGAGAAAACAGGATTACCTTTCGTTTTTGCGACGTGGGTAAGTTGCGACGAGAATATTTGGTCAAACGACGAGTGCATCCGCGCATGCAAACGCGCCCGCGATTACGCAATAAATAATATTGATAAATTACTAGATGAAAAATACGCCGAACTGAAAAAATTATCGTTGCCGCGCAATATTGTAAAATCATATTTGTCAAATTCCATCATTTACAAATTAGGCGAAACAGAACGCGCAGGCTTGCAATTCTTTTTCGACTTGGCGCAATTACACGGTTTCACAAAACATAAAACACAAGTCGAAATAATCGACAGTTGTTAGAGTATAGAGTATAGATGATAGATGATAGATGATAGATGATAGGGGATAGGGGATAGGGGATAGGGGATAGGGGATAGTTTTTTTATTAGTAGTTAGGAAATATGCTTTTTGTTTCAACTTAAAAATTTCCTCTGTGATTTCTGTATTCTCTGTGGTTAATAAAAATAAATTTGCGTTTTTTATACTGCTCGTACTTGAAATGCAGCGATTTAAAAGCGTCAAAGCCTGCCGTCCGAAAACTAGGCAGGCGAAGGTAAACGAAAACTCAAGTACAAACAGTTTAGAAGGTCTCTTAATCAAAAAAATCTCATTGATAAAAAATTTAAAATCGGTCTTGCATTGGATCGGAAAAGTTCTTATTATACGCAATTATTGTATTAGACGATGTTGTTACGGCGTGTTTTGGATGATTTAATTTTTAACCGTTCACGGAAATTTGTTTATTAAATTACGTTTTGGCAATTTTTTCGGGACAAGTGGAACATGAGGGACAAGAGAGACAATTTTTTGTAACAAAAATATATTTTCTCTAAATTCCGAATGACGGATCGTTGATCCGTCATTCGGAATTAAGAAAAACTATTCATATAAATTTTATCGCCTATCCTAATACAGATCGTACTTGAAATTCAGCGCTTTAACAGCATATACAGATCGTACTTGAAATTCATTGATTTAAAAGCGTCAAAGCCTGCCGTCCGAAAACTAAGCAGACGGCGATAAATACAAATTTAAAGTACGAACAGTTTAAATCATCGTGAACGGTTACTATTTTTTTGTTTTTGCGTTTAAGAGTTTTTTAAGTTTACTTTACCAATTAGAATAAAATGACTGTGCGAAGTATTTTTTATACTGTTGCGATTTTGGCTTCACTTGGGGCAATTGGCGTCGTCGTCAGCAATCCTCCAATCGTTCAACAAGGCGCAGCCTTGCTCGGTTTTTTAAACGACGATATTAATAAACCCAATGATGACAACGAAATTACAGACGACAATATGTTGTCTCAATTTTTGAATCCCAACGAACAAAAACAAAACGAACCAAACGCCATCAATACAACCAACACAACCACTCCGCCTTATCCAAATTTAAATACGTCAAACCCGCCGTCCATCAAAACATCGCCCTTTCCAACATTCCCGTCAACATCCACATCCCCGTCAACACCCGCAAACAACACCCAACTAAATTCAGAAACAACCACATCCAACCCAACATCAACCTCATCTACGCCAGTCTCATCTAATCCATTTGCAACTTTTATAGAAACTCCAATTCCAAATCAAACTCCAACTCCAACTCCAACTCCAACTCCAATTTCAAATCCAAATCAAAATCCGAATCAAAATCCAACTTCGACTTCGGCTTCGAGTCCTAATTCGCCGTATAAATTTACAACGTCGCCCGAAACACAACACAACCATGATCCCGCAATCTTAACAACAAACATATTTCCAACAACATCGCCAGATAATTCTACGCCGCAAAACTCAACATTGCCAAACTCGCCTACCTTACCGCCTTCCGATATATTTTCATTGCAAGACCTCAACCAACCGCCGACAACAGCAACAACCACAACAAAAAACAACGCCGCAATTCCAGAAAAAAAAATCACAAACAACGCCATCAATGATAACATTGATACATTTGATCAATGGAGCGATCCCGTACCATTGGATTCTACGTTGTCCAATTTACCCGCAACCATAACCGCCGCCAATCACACCTTGCCCACTACGCCCGAACACAACAACATTAACCCGCCTGCCAACGATCCATTTTCATCACAAAAAATATCCGTCCTAAACGACAAACAAACAAACGCAAACAACAACAATCCAAACCAAATCGGCAACGATATATTTGGCAATAATTCAAATAATACTAATAATATTGTTGATGGATTTTTACCCGTAAATTCTAATTCAATCTTTCCCGAAACAACTCCGCCCGCAAACTCTCCATTAGTACCGCCGCCAGTTCCTCCGGCAACAACATTGCCCGTAACACCTTCCGTAGCAACGCCGTTGCCGCCAGTCGGCTCGCTCGCAACACAGAAATTACAACACGGTTCGGAATTGGCAATAAATCCGTCAGTGATTTCAGAAGAGGTGTCTTGCATCGGCACCGAAACAGTAGCGCGCGTCGGTTGCGAAGTAATATTGATGTGCGATATTTTGCCTCAATTGCGACGTTTCGGACATCGGGTTTTACGCGAAAATTTAAATTCATTAACGCCGGAACAACGCGAAGCAGTTACGGCTGAAGAGAAAGATTTAATGTTGGCAAAATGCATCGAAGTTAATTACAAGGAATTTTTGAAAATGCAGATCGAAGGTTCGCTGGTGTATAACGATTTTTTAATGTCAGTGCCGCGCGAGCAGATTTTGGCTAACGAAAAACGATTGAACGACGAATTTGACAGGAAAGACGTACCGGCAATGATTAAAGAGTTCGGCGTGCGCGATAACGTCGAATTGAAACGATACCTCGAAGACGGACTTGGAAGTTCTCTTGAACGTGAACGCATGTTGTCAACACGAAATAAAATTATTCAAATGTGGGTGGCAAGATCAATTCAAGATTGGGACGCCGATCTAACTTGCGACGAATTGAACGAATATTACAGAGAACATTTAGACGAATTTACGACAAAAGAACGAGTCCAATGGAAAGAAATGGTCGTGTCATTCTCCAAATTTAACAACAAACAAGAAGCGCTGAACAAAATAACTTGGCTGCTCAACGAAGTAAAACGCGGCGTTAATTTTGAAGGCTTGGCAAAATTAAACTCGGACGGCTTGACGGCGCCGGAAGGCGGCATTCGCAACTGGACAAAAAAAGGGGAACTATCATCAAAAATAATTGAAAATATAATATTCGACATGCCAATAATGCAACTTAGCAACATAATCGAATCCGAAAACGGATTTCACATCATAATCGTAACAGACCGCGAAAAAGAAAAAACTACGCCATTCATCGACGCACAAACAACAATAAGAAAAAAAATCAGAACCGAAAGATTACAAAAAAAACAAACAGAATATTTTGAAAACCTTAAACAAAAATACCCCGTCATCGTACTAAGAAAAGACCTCAACATAAATATGGCAAAACCAATAAACAGACCCCTAAATTAAAAAAAGTAACCGTTCACAAAATTTTAGAAACGTTGAGTTTTAGGGGATAGGGTGTAGATTTATTGTAACGAAAATTATCCCAATCCACCCTATTCACTAACCCCTAAAATCTTTTGCTTAAATTTCTGTGAATGGTTACAAAAAAATAAAAATTTATACGTAAACGCCACTACATACTAATAGACGACAGACTACAAAACTCTTGAAAAACAAAATTCAAATACAAAACGCACAAAATTAAAATGAAATTTTTTACAGATTCAAAACGGATTAACAAAAAACAAGTTAGTTGCAAACAAACTAACTTGCCGACAAAACAAATCGCTTGCTGGTTGACAATCGCGGCTATCTTGTTTTGCGCCGTTACGCCGTTGCGGGGAATCTGTAATTGCGACAATTGCCCTTACGCCGGTTTGGTTGATGCGGGATTGATCAATTCGCAAACCACAAACTCAATCGCTTTACCCAAAATATCCAGCAATAAAATATCGGGCAATAAAATATCCAGCAAGCAAATATCGGGCAATTGTATTGTTCCGGTATGCTGCCCGCAACATACTGATAATTCAAATAATACATTCGGATTCAATTTCGACTTCTGCATTTGTATTTGCACCGATTCGCCCGAAACACTCATAAACGACACAAACCAATTCGATAACTTACAACAAAAAGACCAAACCCAATCCATACCGCTAAACACACCCGCAACTTTACAAAAAATCAATACCGAAATCTCTAATTATTGCGCCTTCCACAAATCGCCAATCGCAAGATCAATAAACAGAATACACGCAATTCTAAACGTCTGGCAAATTTGAACTCAAACAAAAAATAATACGAGTCCAAGTTTCTACGCAAATTTACCAAAGTAATCAAAACGCAATAAACACTAAAGGCAACTTCTAAAAACAACAAATTTATTTTTATTAGCCACAGAGAACACAGAGGAAATTTTTAATTGGAATCAAAACGTTATTTAATATATATTTGACTTTTGCATTTAAAATATTTTTAAAAATTATTCTCTGTGAACTCTGTGTTTTCGACGCTTAATAAACAAAAAACTGTTTTTTAGAAGTTACCAACATACATTATTCATGTTTAATTACGCCGTTTTTTTACGGCGATACCAAATCGTAACGTGAATTTTCAACGATACGCAAGCATAGCGTTAAATGTAAATTCACGTGCTAACAATTTAAAACAGTTTAAAAAACTGTAACCGTTCACGGAATTTAAGCGATAGATTTTAGAGGTTAGAGTGTAGAGGGACAATTTTTGTAACAAGAAATATTTGTCCCGCTAGGGACAACATGTTGGTAGAAAAAATGATACGATTTTTTAGCGTCCCGTTAAGGACGCAATGACGGTTAAGGTTGTATTTAAACTATTCGTACTTGAGTTTGCGTTTACCTTCGCCTGCCTAGCTTTCGGACGGCAGGCTTTGACGCTTTTAAATCGCTGAATTTCAAGTACGAGCAGTATACATGTTGTTCCTAGCGGGACTGATGAAACAAATATTTATTGTTACAATAAATCTATCCCCTACACCCTGTCCCCTAAAATTCTGCGCTTCTAAAATTTTGTGAACTGTTACAAAAAATTAAAATTTAAAGGAGTTTAAAAATGTCAAATTCAATTGACCAAAATAAAAAAAAGAGTTGGCTAATATCGATACGAGCGATATTAGTTACTATTCCAAACATGATTGTTTTTTTGCTGATAGCGGCGACGATTTATGTTGGGCATCGTACAGATTGGAAGGCGCCGAAATTTTCGGAATTGACCGGAAACGGCGCAACAATAATTAGCGATTGGT
>JAISLW010000396.1 GCA_031277105.1 Planctomycetaceae bacterium
GAACGTCCGTAGCAAGCAGCCCACTCCATCCGATTAAAAACTCGGACAGTTGCAGGAGGTAAGTATAAAACACTTAACCTCGAATAGCAAGGATGAGATTTTTCTCATCTATGGAGTAGTAAATCAAAAACCTAAATTTGAACCCAATGACCCTAAACACGTTATCAAATTTATCAGTAGTTGGTATTGATGTTTCCAAAGAAACGCTTGATGTTTATCACCTTCCCTCAAAAGAATATTTAAAGGTACAAAACAACAAAGACGGCTTTAAGGAACTCTTGCCGTGGTTAAAGAAGCGTGAGCCAGACTACACTTTACATTCTAACCCTTAAGATCTATCGCTTAAATTTTCGTGACCGGTTACCGGATTTTTGTGTTTACCAATTTATGGCGTTCCATTTTTTTTGTTCTGCGTTTTTTGAATTTGCGAAGTAATAATTTCCGCAATCGTTTGCTAAAATTGAGACGACGTGATCTGTTCTGAAAACAGTATTCATGGTTCTGAATTTTGATTCTGTATTTTTAATTGGGTTAAATTTATCGAAAAGGGCTAGTTCCGGCATTGCGTAATTTTTATTACAACAAAGCGTCTGATTAAGTCTTTCAAAACGTAATCTTGAATGATCTGGAATATTTTTTTTATCAGTTGGAAATAAAATTGAATGATTGCTGCAAACGAAGCGATTAGTTTTTGTATCAACAATAACTTCGTTACCGTGATACTCCGCATAAATTACTTTTTTTTGTTTCGGCGAAGAAACCGCAATCGACCAGCCGCCCCATCCCCTAACTTGCGACAGAAATTTTGCCGCTTCATCAAGATTTTTACACGAACTCAATAATTCGCAAATAATCCTGCCGTGAAATTTTCCCGTAACAACTTTCGGCGCTTTCGCATCTACAAGCATCGAACTCGACGCACAAATTCCGCATGCGTTGAAACCTGCAATACCATATAAAATTCCCGCCATTGCCGGAATTAAATACGGTATCCCGTCCGAAATTATGCGGCGTTGAAAATGAAACGTCAACGAGTCCCGCAAGATCAAAAACGCCGGCACATCAATATTAGCGCCATGATAAAATCGCCCCGATTCGCCAAATTCACCCGCAAAATGAGTACAAGCGCCAACAGCATACTTTTGAAGATTATGATAAATCAGACTTTCAACCGGAACTCCAGCGCCTTCAGAAATTCCACGAAACTCCTCCAATCCATCTAGCCCCCAAAATTCATCGCCACAAATCAAAAGCGAACAAACATCAACAAGCGAACTACCAAACCAACCAGATACATCAACATAATGCGATAAAACTCGACGTATATTACTTAAATCCCGCAAACCATAATCACGACCAACCTCATAAGGTGTACCACACAAATCAAAACAAGAAAAATCACCAAACATAAAATACGACAAATCTTACCAAAAAATAACCCAATTGACACATTTAACTAAATTAGCCCATAATAGCCAATTTATCCAAACTATGCCTCGCCTTAAATTAACAAGCCTAATTATACAATCTATTTTCACACTGTCAATTAGACTTAAAAAAATAATCATACCATCAAAATAATGATTGCTATATAAATACGTATATTCCTTTCTTCCTCCCCCCTGTTTTTTTTGAATTGCGTTACTATAATGTTCGTTAGATTTGCAATTGTGGAATTGCCGTAACAAAAATGTGTTGTTGCGGCTAATAATTAACTAAAAATAACCCCTACAAAATTTGAGATTTATAGGAGAATTCAATGAGTTTTGATTTAAGCAGTTACGGTATTAAAGTAACCGATGTTGTTCGTAACGGCTCGCCTGCCGTACTTTACGAGGACGCTATTCGCCAAAAAGATGCAGAGATTTCATCGGCTGGCGCACTAATCAATAAATCAGGCGAAAAAACCGGACGCAGCCCCAAAGATAAACGCGTAGAAAAAAATGCCGGAAGCGAAAAAGATATATGGTGGGGATCAATCAATATCCCAATCACTAACGACGATTTCAATAAAAATAAAACAACCGCTATCGAATTTCTCAACAGCCGCCCTAAATTGTATGTCGTTGACGCATTTGCAGGTTGGGATACGGCTAACAGACTAAAAATTCGCGTCGTCTGCTGCCGCCCGTACCACGCGCTTTTCATGCAAAATATGCTGATACGCCCAACCGCCGAAGAACTAAAATCATTCGGAAAACCAGATTACGTAATATTTAACGCCGGTCAACAAAAAGCCGATCCCAATTTAGAAACAGTTAAAAGCAAAACCTGCGTAGCGCTCTCATTTGAAAAAGGCGAATTCGTTATTCTTGGAACAGAATACGCCGGAGAAATGAAAAAAGGCGTGTTTACAATTATGAATTACCTAATGCCCAAAAAAGGCTTCCCATCAATGCACTGCTCGGCAAACGAAGGAAAAGACGGAGACGTTTCTCTCTTTTTCGGTCTCTCCGGCACTGGAAAAACAACACTTTCAACCGAACCAAACCGCAAACTCATCGGCGACGACGAACATTATTGGACAAACGACGGAATTGCTAATATTGAAGGCGGCTGTTACGCAAAATGTATCAACCTTTCGCCAAAAAACGAACCCGAAATATTCAACGCAATCCGGTTTGGAACAGTACTGGAAAACGTCGGTTACTGCCCCGAAACACGCGAAGTTGATTTCGCCGATCAGTCAATAACCGAAAATACACGCGCCTCATATCCAATTGAATTTATCGATAACCGTAAAACACCATGCGTAGGCGGGCATCCGAAAAACGTAATCTTCCTCTCATGCGACGCTTTCGGAGTATTACCGCCGGTAAGCGAATTAACGCCGGAACAGGCAATGTATCACTACATAAGCGGTTACACGGCAAAAGTCGCAGGAACAGAACAAGGCGTAACAGAACCTGAAGCGACGTTTTCCGCATGTTTTGGCGGTCCGTTTTTGGTTTGGCATCCGTCAAAATATGCAGAACTACTCGCCGCAAATTTGAAAAAATACAACGTCAAAGTCTGGTTAGTCAACACCGGATGGAGCGGCGGAGGTTACGGAGTAGGAAGCAGATTGTCAATTAAATACACCAGAGCAATAATTGACGGAATTCATAGCGGCGAATTGGCAAAAGCGCCAAAAATTACCGATCCCGTTTTCGGATTGGCAATACCGACTTCTTGCCCAAATGTCCCCGCTGAAATTCTTAATCCGAAAAACGTATGGAATGATAAAAACGCATACGACCAAAAAGCGCTACACCTCGCAGGATTGTTCAAAAAGAATTTTGAAAAATTCGCAGCAAACTCGTCAAAGGAAATTGTCAACGCTGGTCCTTTAAAATTCAGCGAATAATTTCAAAATAGTCCAAAAACAAGATAGCCCAAAACCTGCCCGCCAGTAATTGGCAGGCAGGCGGGGTAAACGCAAATTAAAGCGCTAACAATTTAGAATTTTCCAAAACAAAAATTAAAACGGAGGCGGCATAAACATGTCGTCTCCGTTTTATTTTACAGCAATTGCGTAAATTTCACGAATAATTATTTACTTTTTTTCTTTGTGATTTTTTTTGTGATTTTTTGAGTATTTGTATTTAATTCGTGTACGAGTTTGAACGGCGTATTTTTAACTTGTTTCCGAACTGCGCCCGACCGGATGCATTGAACGCAAACTTTTACGGTTTTAGTTTCGCCGCTTGGCAATGTTGTTTTTACGTTTTGCAAGTTTGGCAAGAATTCGCGCCGCGTAATTCCTGTAATTTTCGTACCAACTCCGCCAAGATATTTTGCCTTCCCGCGAGTTTCTACGCTATTTCCAATAGTTCGCCCCTTGCCGCAAATTTCACAAATCCTAGACATGATTTATTCCTCTATCTTAATTACTTGATTTGATGTTTTATACTATTCGTACTTGCGTTTTAGCGATATAAAAGCGTCAAAGCCTACAGCCCGATAGTTAGGCAGACGGCGATAAACGCAAATTTAAGTAAGAACAGTTTATAAAGTCCGAACAGTTTAAAATCTTAACAACCTTGAAATCATAATACCAATTGCTCAAAAATTGATCCCAACGCCGCCAAGACTTCACACGAAAACGTAATAAGGTAACGCAAAAAGCATATTTGACAAGTAGGGGGTATCGACAAAAAAATAATAGGGCGTATCTCTAAAAAATTACTATTTTTGTAAAAAGTGATGGACAGGAGGGACAAATGGGACAATAGGGACAATTTTTGTTACAAAAAATCGTCAGAAGGATCGCAGGCGTCTCGCCTACAAAAAAAGGAATGCAGGCGCTAATGGATCGCACTTGCCGCAGGATCGCGGGCGTCTCGCCTGCATGCGGTTGTACTCAACCGCAAATGAGCGAGGTTATATCTCAACAGCCTTTTGGTTTGCCTTTCGGCAAAGTGCAGGCGAGACGCCCGCGATCCGTTGGTCTCGCCTGCTTTTTAGGATCGCAGGCATTTCAGGATCGCGGGCATTTTGTCTGTGTTCCTTCAGATTCGCAGGCGAAGCGCCTGTATCACAGGATCGCGGGCGTCTCGCCTGCATGCGGTTGTACTCAACCGCCAATGAGCGAAGTTATATCTCAACCGCCTTTTTGTTTGCCTTTCGGCAAATTGCAAGCGAGACGCCCGCGATCCGTTGGTCTCGCCTGCTTTTTAGGATCAATATTTTAAATCAAAATATCAATTATAATATTAAATAACATTTCGATTCTAATTAAAAACTTCCTCAGTGTTCCCTGTGTTCTTTGTGGTTAATAAAAATAAATTTGTGTTTTTTAGGAGTTCCTTAATGATACTCTAATTATTCCGTTTAACTGTTGATTTAAAAATTTTCCAAAGTAGGGACTTCGTTTATTTGTGTGATATGTTACAATTTTCTTTGTATTGCGTTGTGGATAAAATACAAATTTGAATAGTTATTTTTAAACTGTTTGCGTTTGAATTTTTATTTACCGCAGCTTGTTTATACGATTCTATATTTAACAATTAAACGAATTAAATTTATATGACGATACGCGAATTACTTGAGTATCATGGCGTTTTGAGCAATCCGTTTTCGGAAGAAGACGCTCAAAATGATTCCATATTTAAGATGTCTTGTATTAAGACTTCTTTTCATTCTGCTTGGGACAAGATTTTTGGCAATCCTTCCGAGCCTTCGACTTCAATTGTTTTTGGCGAGCGCGGTTCTGGCAAGACGGCGTTGCGGTTTCAGATGATACATAAAATTTTGGAATATAATACTAATCATCCTGACGCGGGCGTTCTTGTAATTGACTATTCTGATTTAAATCCGTTTATAGATCGTTTTCGTCAACGTTTCTCAAACGGTCGTAAGATACAAAAAATTCTTTTGCGTTGGGAGTTGCGTGATCATCTTGATGCGATATTATCGCTTGGCGTTACGCAATTGATTGATCGTATTCTTGATCCAGGTCGTCAATCTCATCCTGCCGCGATAGATATTAAGCCGTTGCCTATTCAAAATCTCAACAAATTTCAGAAGCGCGATTTATTGTTATTAGCGTCTTGTTATGACACGTCGCGTAATGAGACTCCTCTTAATCGGTGGATTAGGTTGTCGAATTCGCTTGGGTATTCGACGATAATTTCGCGGGTATCGGACGTGTGGGAATTTTTGCTTGGTTTATCGGGTTCGGTTTTGTTGGCTGGTAGTTGGTATAAATTGACGGGCAGTGTGAGTTTTCTTTTGAATTATTGGTTTTATTTTTTTGCGGCGTTGTTTTGGTTATTCTTTTTTTACAAGACGGCGACTCGTTTTTTCAAAGCGTGGTCGATAAAGCATTCATTGAGGGTGTTGCCGCATTTGAAGTCTGATTTGTTAAAAATTTTGTTTAGGTTTAAAAAAATCGATTTCAACGGCATGCCTTTTCCGGTTGATCGTGGTACGGATCATCGTTATCAGATGTTGGATAAGTTATTGGATGTTAGTAATATGTTGGGGTTGCGCGGTTTGATTGTGATTGTTGATCGTGTCGACGAGCCGCATTTGGTAAATGGTTCGCCGGAGTTAATGCGTTTAATTGTGTGGTCAATTTTGGACAATAAATTACTTAAACATGAACGAGTAGGTTTCAAACTGCTTTTGCCGGATCAACTTTTGCCGTTTATGGAACGTGAAAACAATGATTTTATTCAGCGTGCAAGAATTGACAAACAGAATCTCGTGCGTTCTTTGGAGTGGTCTGGCGAATCGTTATTTGATTTATTGAATATGCGAATTGCGGCGTGTGCGGCTGATGGTAAAACGCCGACTATTATGGATTTTTTCTGTTCAAATATTGATCGCAACAGACTAGTTAATGCGTTTGCAAAATTACGCGTGCCGCGACATCTGTTTAAATTCCTTTATACTTTATTTGCCCAGCATGTTCATAGTCATTCGGAAGCGGAACCCGTCTGGCAAATTGCTGAAACAACTTTTGAAACCTCCCTTGCTTTATATCTACGAAACAGAGAAGCGGCAGAAAAAAATCTAGGAATAGTTTGAAAATCCGTTACCGTTCACGAAAATTTTTTTAGCAAATTACGTAGTGGCAATTTCTGAGAGACAAGTGAGACAAGAGGGACAAGTGAGACGATTTTTTATAACAAAAAATCGTCAGCCGGATCGCGGGCGGCTCGCCTGCAAGCGGTTGTACTCAACCGCCAACGAGCGAGTTTACATTCTCAACAGTCTTTTTGTTTGCCTTTTGGCAAATTGTAGGCAAGACGTCTGCGATCCGGCTACAATTTTTGTTATAAAAAAATTGTCCCTCATGTCCCATCTGTCCTTTAAAAATTACCAAAACGTAATTTAATAAACAAAAAAAATTCTGTGAACGGTTATTTGTTTTCTATTATTTCTTCGTTTTGATTTTTTGCGGCTTCAATTTTTGTTTCGATTTTTTTTATGGTGTTGTTTTTTTTGTCAACATTTTTAATAAAATCCGTCCAACCTTTCGCTTCGTCGTATGATCCCGTAATACACAGCATGTCAACCGCCGTTATAATTGCGTCATCTCGTATTAAATCATCGTCAATATCATGAATTGTCGACCAAACTTCATCTAATGAAATTTTTCCCTCCGGCGTCAACCAGATTTGTCGCCGTACAAGATTAAGCAATAACATATCTCGCGTTGTCCGTATTCTTTCCCAACTTAAAATTGGCGGAGCGCCGTCGGGATTTTTCTTGTCTGTTCTTGTTTTGTCTGTTTTATTGGCGTTGTCGGAATTTACGTCGTTTACTTTATTTACTTCCGCATCCGTCAAATCATAACTCGCTATTATCGGGTCAACTGCCAAAATTAACTTCTTCAACCGAGTTAATTTCGCAACATCATTACGTAATCCAAATTTGATCTGCAACATTGAAAACGTCTCCGCTATTTTCAAAATTGCCGTTGCCCGTTCCGAAGGAATCGTAACTTTCGCCGCAAACGGAATCGACGTTTCACAAACGCGACTCGCATCCGAAATTGCGTCAAGCAAAACATACGTCGCAGAAATATCAAGTATTGAAATCGCCGCATCAAACGGATCGCTAATATGCGCCGCCGCCGCTTCAGCCTTCTTACAAGTCGCAAGCGCCCGATCTTTTTGATCGTGTTCCAAAAACCAATTCACTAACTTCTGCAACGATTTAATACTACGAATGCCGCCGCTTTTATTGCCGTCTTGTATTTTATCCGGTATCTTAAACAGCATATCCGAAGCGCCTGACTTGTCGGATAAATTTATGCGAACCGCCGCAAACTCAATACCCAACTCCGTCATTAACGGCAAATCATTAACGCTAAAAATAATGTCCTCAAGCGTCGACGACGTTGATGAAATTTGCGGCGTTTCGTGTGTTGCGGACGTTGTTGATGTTATTGACGGCGAAAGGGGCGTATTGTTGACGGTCAAGTTTTTTATTGCGCCGATTTGGTAACGCGCCAACTTCGCATAACACGTATCGCGCATCACAACGTCGTTTATCTTACTAACAACTTTCGCCGCCTCGCCAATCTGTCCGGTAATAATTAACTTTTGACCGAGTATAGAAAATCGTAAATCATGCTCGTCTTCGGGCGATTTTTCGATTTCGTTTATTTCCGCAATTATATTGATTTCAATAGGTTTGGCGTCGACTTCACGTTTTGTCTCTTCGACGTAGCTGTTTATTATTTGTTCGTTAATTGCGCGGCGCTGATTTTCCGAAGGCGTTACCGGCGGCTGCGCACGCTCGCAACCAATCGTAAAAACAAACAAAAAACACAAAAAAATTATCGATAAATAACTAATCATTTTCATTTTCATTTTCATTTCCGTTCTGTCATTTCTTTAACTGCGGCGAGGCAACGGTTCGCTTCGTCGTATTTTTTCAGGGCGATATATGCTTGCGCTTTGCAACGTAAGACTTCTTCGGGCAAAGCGTCGGGCGGGTATTGTTCTTGTAGGTTTTGTAATGTTACGAGTGAATGTTCGGGTTGACCTGCGAGTAATTGTACTTTGGCGAGGTCGCCGAGTATGTTGCGGTTATCGGGATCGATTGAGATTGCGCGGTAGTAATCGTTTCGTGATTTGAGTATCTGTTCGTGAAGTTTTTCATATTCTGATTTTACAATTTGTTGTTCTTGCGGGTTTGTATTTTTGGGTTTATTGTTATTTAAGTTTGTTAATTGTTTTTGTATTTTTGTCAAGGTTGTTTTAGCGCGTAAAGTCCAGCCGCGTGCGTCTTGCGGGGCTAATCTTATTGCTTCGTCTGCTTGTGAATATGCGCCGTCAATATCGTCGGTCGCCAATAATTTCTCCGCCAATGAAACGTTTAACATTACGGAATTTTGACCGCCGTGTTTTTGGGCGTATTTAAGTTGTTCGATTGCTTCGCGTTGTTTGCCTTGTTGCCAAAGCGATTCCGCATAACTACGACGCAACTCAATATCGCGACGATTTAAACGTAACGCATCCGAAAGATATTTTTCCGCCGCACGGTTATCGCCGCGATCAAGCGCAGTGTTGCCAAGATGTTCAAGTTCAACGCTACGCAGGCGGCTTGCCGTCAACGGATTAAACGACTTGGGCAACTTGCAGCCAATAAACAATATTAAAAAAATTAGCAAATAAATATAAAATACATTGCCAAATTTACGCCAAACAAAAAACATAAAATAAAATGACGTCGAAATAAACAAAAAAACGCCAAACGCCAAAATTTTAATCGCCAACAATCTAATACAAGCAATCATTTGTCTGATGTTATACTATTCGCACGTTAAATTGCGGTTTTTAAAAAATACGCGCAACTATTGAGTAGCGAATTTTTTGATCAATAAATTACATTGAATTCCGCCCATTTGGGGGCAGCGCTTAACAGCCCGCCGCAACACGGCGGGTACAAATTGTTCATCAATAACACGCTCTAAAAGAACAATGGAAAACAAAGTTATTTTTCGTTATATACTGCTCGTACTTGAAATTCAGCGATTTAAAAGCGTCAAAGCCTGCCGTCCGAAAGCTAGGCAGGCGAAGGTAAACGCAAACTCAAGTACGAATAGTTTAAATATACTGCTCGTACTTGAAATTCAGTGATGTAAAAGCGTCAAAGCCTGCCGTCCGAAAGCTAGGCAGGCGAAGGTAAACGAAAACTCAAGTGCGAACAGTTTAAAAATCATTTAATTAAATTTACAAACAATTATATCCGTCAATCCATTGGCAAGTTCTAAAAACTCATTTGTTCAGGTAGGCGGCGTTTCGCCCAGTGTTTAATTTTGGGCCGCAGTACGGTTTACGACATCAATAAATTTTAATATTTCGCACGTCTAAAATAAACATATTGCGGCTTTATGAATTATTGAAATTTATTGGTAGCATAAACTCCATTGCGACCCAAAAAATAAACACAGTGGCGAAACATCGCCTACCTTTTTGCAAAAAAATGAGTTTTTAGAAGTTCCCCATTGTCCTTTCAGTACGCTCGTTATTTGATAATCTATAACCCGCCAGGGTATAGCGGGACAATTTTCGTAACAATAAATATTTGTCCCGTTAGGGACAACATGTTGGTAGAAAAAAATGATACGTATTTTTAGCGTCCCGTTAAGGACGCAATGAGGGTTAAGATTGTATTTAAACTATTCGTACTTGAGTTTGCGTTTACCTTCGCCTGCCTAGCTTTCGGACGGCAGGCTTTGACGCTTTTAAATCGCTGAATTTCAAGTACGAGCAGTATACATGTTTTTCATAACGGGACAGATGAGACAAATATTTTTTGTTACAAAAAATCGTCGGAAGGATCGCAGGCGTCCCGCCT
>JAISLW010000464.1 GCA_031277105.1 Planctomycetaceae bacterium
ACGATTGCGCCGAGTACGATTTGATCTTTTTCAATAAGAAATCGCGGCGATTGCATTCGGATTATCAAATCTTTGCGCGTGATAATTTGAGTTGTTCCGTAGCCTACGCGGGTTCCGTGGGCAATTGACCAAACGTTAATTTTCCAAGTCGTCAATGATTCCGGCATAGCAAATTCAACTTCCGCAACCCCGTCAGAATCCGTCTCAATAACACCATTCCAATAAGCCGTATCAGAAAAATTACTACGAACCTTCGGATCAATAAATTTCCCGCCCTTTGATCCAATGCCGCCGTCCTCGTCGCCGCCGTCAAATGAAATACCATCTGCCGCCGCTGATTCTGCCATAACTAATGATTTTTCTGCTCTGGCGCTATTTAAATTTCCGCTTAATCCGTTTACAGTTATATCTGCAAATGCCATTTCTGAATTTTCATTAATAGCGTCATATCTAAATCGTCTCTGCGATCTAATGTTTTTGAACAAATAATCGTATTGAATGTGAGATGAGAAATAATTAAGATCGTTCATTGACGAGCTAACATTATCGAATAGCAGATTTGCGAAAGTCGAGTTTAGGTGTTTGTGATGGTATCGTTTCCATTTCCAAAAATATTCTTTAATATCTGCGATATTTGAGCCGCCTGAAATATACTCTACTGATTTATCATAAACGGCAATCGCAACTTGTCCGGTAACAGGTTTGTCGTCAAGATCGGTAACGATTATTTTTGCTTTTACTTTTTCGTTTGGTTTATAATTTTCGGCGTTTGGTTGTATGTTTACGTTTAGGATTCTTTTTTGCGGCGGCACGGCGATTTCTTTTATTTCGTTATAAACTTTGCCGTCCGCGACCGTAAGCGCTTCAATGAAAAAATTAGGCATATCGCCGGCATCGACCGGAATTGAGACTTGCGTTGACTTACCTTTTAATTGTAACAATTTTATTTCGTTCTTTTTTTTGTCGCCCGATTTAATCAACAGATACACTGATGAATTTTCTTTTGCCGTATTTATTCGTAAATTGACTTTATCATTCGGCGCAAATTCAGACTTGTCCGGTATCAATTCCAGCGCCGTAAATTTCCATGACTCGTTTATTTTATTCTTATTCTCTTCATTATCATTTTCGTTATTATTTTTATTTTCGTTTGAGATCGGATGAACGTTGAACACGTATCCGCCTTCTTGTCCGTCGAGAGTGCAAGCGATTTTATATTGTCCTGTTGCGGCGGCGTTGAGCGAAATTGTTTTCGTGTAGCGTCCATCGTCGTTAAACGTAACATCGGCGGTATCAACTTGAGTTTCGACTATTTTGTAATCGTCTGAATCTTTCTGTTTTTTGTAAGATATTTTGTTGATCGTTACTTTGCCTTTACCTTTTACGGGTTTTCCGTCGATGCGTCTTGTTTGTAGATTTACGATTATTTCTTGATTCGGCGCGTAATGTCCTTTGTCGGTGTGAACGTAAATTTTGAACGGTTCGTGTGCGACCAATACTGAATTTGTTCCTGTAATTGTTTGTTTTAAGTTGTCGATTACTTCGGCGGTGATTTTGTATTGATGGCTATTATTTGGAAAAAATTCTTTGGCGATAGAACTATCTATTTCAAAATTAACTGTTCCGTCTTTTCCGATTTTTGTTTCGTTGACCATGACTAATTCCGGTTGCGGGTTATAGTGAAAATTGGGCAATGGACGAAAACAACGCCAACGTCCCCAATTCGGAAGCCAATCGTAATCGTATGAAAACCATGAATAACCGTTGCCATAAAGCCAATCCCAATATCGCGCCGGATACCAATAATCATTCGTCGGCGTCCGCATAACGGAATATTTAACGGTAGCATTTGTAACAGGCGAGCCGAAAAAATATTTTGCCCGAATCGTTACGTTAAATTTATCGCCAAGTTTAACTGGTTCTTTAGGCGACTCGACCGTAACTTCATACTCCGGCTTTCTGTACTCTTCAACTCGAAAATAACCTTGACCGTGAATTTGTACGTCTTTTGACTGCATAGTAATATAGTATTGACCTAACATCGCTTCTTTGGGCAATTCAAAATTAGCCGTGAAACCGCCGTAAGAATCCAATTTAACATTATCGTTTTTATAAATTACAGAGCCGCGCGGATCGGTAATTGAATATTGGACTACTTTATTATTCCATTGACTTTGATTCGGTTGCGTATAATCTCTGGCGCCGACCCACGCCTTAATTTCAACTTTATCTTTCGGTTTATAAACCGGACGATCCGTGATTATCATTCCTATAGTTTGATAATTTGAAGGATCGTAGTCATGTATTCCTACCCATCCCCTTCCAAACGCCGTCCATCTGCCGTCTTGAGATTTTGCGATAACTAAACGATTTACAATTTCATTTACATTTGTGTTATTATCAGTTAAATCTTTTTTTGTAAATTTAATCATTCCGTTTTCGTCGGTTTTACTTTTGCGGTGTTTGGCAAATTTTTCGTTACTGTTTTTATTATTGCGAAAATTGTGAGTATAGTATAAATCAATATCTGCATTTTTTACCGGTTCTCCTGTTTGCGAATCAACGACCCAATAAACAAAATTACCATCGATAATTTTTTCAATAATTGCCGTATCGTTTAACCAAACTGCGGTTGTTGCGATATTGCCGTTTTCTATTGCCGCTTCAATTAAATATAAACCGGATTTTTTTACAGACGCGTTGATGACAGTTTCGGAATCGAAATGATTTTTTTCCGGCAAAAGAACTTGACTCCATTGGACGATTTCGTCTGATAGATATTTTTTACGAACTTGTTCAGCCGTTATTTCTTTATCAAAAAAACCGTAGGAATCGTTGCCGCTATCGCCATTAACAAGCGCCATCATTAGTTCACGTAATGAATTGTCGAATTGGATATGATGTTTTTTGTCGCCGTTAATTTTTTGCGTTACTTCGTCTGTGAATTTTTTGATATTGATTTCGCGCAATCTGACTACGACGTTTTTTCCGTTACGAAAAGTGTAATTTAATTTAGCGTTTAGTGCGTTTACTTCGGATCCGTTGTTAGAAAATCGTCCGTAATTTCCGGTAATTTGTTTAAGTTGCTCAACGCAATTAGAATAAATTGTAACGTTTTCCAGTTTTTCAAAATTTTTATTTTTAAATTCATTGACTATATTTTCTAGTATTTCGGCGGTTTTTTTGAATTGTTTTCTGCTGTTGTAAGCGGCTGCGAGTAACATTCCGGCTTTGAGTTTTTGTTCGTTTTCTGCGGTATCGAATGCGGTTTTGTATAATTTTATGTAGTTCATGTTTTCGGGCAAATTGAATTTTTTTATTCCAGCGGCGGTTTGTGCTATTGTTTCGTCGTCTTTAAGGTTTTCGAGCGTCCAGATATTTGCGGTTAATTTGTTTTTTGATTTTATCCGGTCGTAAAAATAGCCGGACAAAACTGATTGCGACAATGTACTGGCGCCGAAAAGCATATTGCTGAAGTCAGCGCGTTTTTGCAATGTTTCAACGAGATATTTTTTGGGGCAAAGTTCGGCGGCTTGTGCGAGCGCCCACAGCCAACGTTCTGTATCGTTTTGAGATTTTTCAAAAGATTCCGGCGCTGAATAAAAAATCGGGTTACCGTCAATATCGACTGGCGCAAGATTATTATTCTGGTAAAGAAATTGTTCGGAGTAATCGGAGTAATCGGGAAGTTTTGAAATATCGGTTAAGATTAGCGGCGCGTATTTTGATTTGTTGAAAATAACATCTGCGAAGTTGTTAAAGAAATTTGCGGCGTCTTCTTTGTTATTGTCGTTTATTGCGAGTGGCATTGCTTGTGAGAATAGCATCAAGGCTTGCGTGTGATCGCGTCTGGCGGCGGATGTGCGTTTACCTTGTCGGAAAATAGCGCCGCGTGAAAATTTATTATCGATGATTGCACCGTGCTGCGGCAATATAGAATATGTCAATGCGATTTGTTCAAGGATACGCCAATCGTTTTTATGGATTATTTGGGCGAGTTCGAGGAGTTCGTCGATTTCGTTTATGCGGTTAAGGCGTTGGAGTGTTATGGCTGTTTTGTGAATTTCATCGGCAATTTTGATTTTGTGTCGTTTGATATAATCTAAATTTTTCTGATCTTTTGGGCGTAGAATCAGGTTATTTAGAATTTCGTAAGCGTCGTTAAATTTACCTGTTTCGATCAATTTATCGATAGATTGATCGTCTTCGGTTAATGTTTCATTTGCGCAACAGAAATTATTATTGATGTTGGCAAGATTAAAATTGATTACTTGTAAAACAGCGACGCTCGCGAGAATCGCTACAATTTTCAAAAAGTTTCGTTTCATTTTTTTAATTAGTTGGTTATACAGATCGTACTTGAAATTCACTGATTTAAAAGCGTCAAAGCCTGCCGTCCGAAAGCTAGGCAGGCGAAGGTAAACGAAAACTCAAGTGCGAACAGTTTAAAAGTTTGTATTTAAGTTTCAGCAATTTACAATCTCAATATCCGCAATATCCGTCATCTGGTAATCATGCAAACGGGCAAGCGGCGATAAACGCAAATTCAAATATGACTGTTGAAAAATATTTTCGTTACAAAAATCATCGCAAACGCCAATCTGTCAAACTGCTCCATGCAAATCGTTGTGAATAATAACAAATAAATCAAAAATGCAAAAGACCAGTTTTTTTATAATTTTGCAACAAAATATTGGGGCGAATTTAAAAATTATGTCTGCTGAGAAATTGCTAGAATATATAAGACGATTCAATTGAAAATTCAATAGAACATTTTTTAATTTTTTTTAGAAAACCAATTTTCTAATAAGCAAACGAACAAAAAATCTTTCTAATCTGCGTAATTTATGGATCGTTTTTAAAGCGATTCACTGACCAACGGATCGCAGGCAAGACGCCTGCGATCCTGAAATGCAGGCGAGACCACCGGATCGCGGGCGTTCCGCCTGCACTTTGCCGATAGGCAAACAAAAAGGCTGTTGAGATATTAAACCTCGCTCGTCAGCGGTTGAGTACAACCGCTTGCAGGCGAGACGCCCGCGATCCTGTGATGCAGGCGTTCCGCCTGCGAACCTGAA
>JAISLW010000477.1 GCA_031277105.1 Planctomycetaceae bacterium
ATAAAGCCTAAAATATGTTTATTTTAGACGTGCGAAATATTAAAATTTATTGATAACGTAAACCGTAATGCGGCGTTTCGGCGAAACGCCGCCTACCTGGACAAATGAATTTTTAGAGATGCCCTTATACTATTCGCACTTGAAATTTTGATATAAAAGCATAAAAAGTCCGCCATTCGCTAACAGGGCAGGCGACGGTAAACGCAATTTCAAGTAAGAACAGGTTAAATATTCTCAATATTCACAGCACAAATTTACAACGGTTTGTGATTGACATTATTGACATATTAAAACCAAATCTGACGGCATTATAACTATGTTCCTGAACATTACAAGCAAGGGATAAGATACGCCAACGACATGTTACGGCGAAACGTCGCACATGAACAAATGAGTTTTTAGAAAATTCTGTAACCGTTCACGGAAATTTAAGCAAAAGATTTTAGGGTGTAGGGTGTAAGGGGACAATTTTCGTAACAATAAATATTTGTTCCTAGCGGGACAGGAGGGATGCGTGGGACATTTTTTTAAACTATTCGCACTTGAGTTTTCGTTTACCTTCGTCTGCCTAGCTTTCGGACGGCAGGCGAAGGTAAACGATCAATTGCGAACAGTTTAGAAGTTTCTTTTATCTATTTATTGACTAATTCTGCGATTTGTACGGCGTTTGTTGCGGCGCCTTTTCGGAGGTTATCGCTGACGCACCAGAAAGCCAAACCGTTGTCGCTTGAAATATCTTCTCTTATTCGCCCGATGAAAACTTCGTCGCGTCCGGTGCAAATGTTTGGCAACGGGTATTTTTTTTCGGCGGGTTCGTCAATAACGATTACGCCGGACATTTTGGCGAATAGTTCTCTGGCTAATTTTACCGTGATTTTTCGTTCCGTTTCAACTAGTATGCTTTCGCTATGACAATTTGCAACAGGAACTCGTACCGCCGTCGGGCAAACGTTGATTGAGTTATCGCCAAGAATTTTGCGCGTTTCGTGTAATAATTTTAGTTCTTCGGACGTATAGCCGAAGTCCTTGAACGAGCCGATTTGCGGAATACAATTGAAAGCGATTGGGTAAGGGAAACATTCGTAATTATAACTTTGCCCGTTCAATTCTGCGCGACTTCCGTTTTCCAGATCGCGTGTGCCAACGAGTCCGGCGCCGCTTACGGCTTGGTAAGTGCTGACGACGACCCGTTTAACTTGTCCGTAATCGTGAAGTGGTTTTAATGCGACGACTAATTGCGTAGTAGAGCAATTTGGACTTGAGATAATACCTTTTTTAACATTTTTAATCGCATCGCCGTTGACTTCAGGAATAACAAGCGGAACATCCGGATCCATTCGCCAATATCCGCTTTCATCGATTACCAAGACGCCGCGTTTAGTCGCTTCGGGAATAAAATCCCGCGCGACGTCATCCGGCGTACTGGCTATTGCTAAATCAACGCCGTCGAATGCAGACGGTTGAAGCTCTTCGACTATATATTCTTTATCTTTAAATATAATTTTATTTCCGGCGCTTCGTTTGGAAGCGATGAATTTAATTTTTTGAAATGGAAAATTACGTTTGGCTAAAAGGTCAAGAATTATTGTCCCAACCGCGCCAGTTGCGCCAACTACGGCAATTGATTTGTACACAATTTGACTCCAATTTATTGAATTTGTAAAAAGGGTATCTCTAAAAATTTATTTGTTTGTAAAAAGGTAGGCGGTGTTTCGTCACTGCGTTTATTTTTTAGCCGTCCCTAGCTAAACAAATGAATTTTTAGAGATACCCTTATGTTTATCATTGTTTGCCTAATTGCTGTCGGCAGGCTTTTACGCTTTTAAATCGCCGCTGACTTGCAGGCACGAACAGTATATACAGATCGTACTTAAAATTTAGCGATTTAAAAGCGTCAAAGCCTGCCGTCCGAAAGCTAGGCAGGCGAAGGTAAACCGCAAATTAAAGTGCGAACAGTTTAAAACGGCAAAAGTTATACCATACTAATACACATCGCAAAGGGGAGGGGGAAAAAAGAGGAGGAGGGAGAAAGGAAGAAAATCGAAAAGGAAATGAAAAAAAAGAAAAAACGTAATACGAATTGGGCGTTTCGTCTGCATTCCAGAATAGCGGGCGTCTCGCCTGCAAGCGGTTGTACTCAACCGCCGTTGAGCGTTTTTTTGATCTCAACCGTCTTTTTGTTTGCCTTTCGGCAAAGTGCAGGCGAGACGCCCGCGATCCGTTGGTCTCGCCTGCATGCGGTTGTACTCAACCGCTAATGAGCGATTTTTTGATCTCAACCGTCTTTTTGTTTGCCTTTCGGCAAAGTGCAGGCGAGACGCCCGCGATCCTTTATAATATTAAATCACGTTTTGATTCCAATTAAAAATTTCATCTGTGTTCTTTGTGGTTAATAAAAATAAATTTGTGGTTTTTAATCTATTCGTACTTGAGTTTGCGGTTACCTTCGCCAGCCTAGCTTTCGGACGGCAGGCATTGACGCTTTTAAATCGCTGAATTTCAAGTACGAGCAGTATATAAGTTCTCAATATTTATTACGACAACTAGCGAGGACTTCCTGATCCGGCAATAAGACGTAAAATAACCGACTTTCAAACGAGTTGTTAAACAGACAGGCTGTATTTTGGCATTGTCTTGATTATTG
>JAISLW010000510.1 GCA_031277105.1 Planctomycetaceae bacterium
CGCAATGGAGTTTATGCTACCAATAAATTTTAATAATTCATAAAGCCTACAATATGTTTATTTTAGACGTGCGGATATTAAAATTTATTGATAACGTAAACCGTAATGCGGCATTTCGCCGAAACGCCGCAGTAGAGTTTATGACGCTAATAAATATTAATATTTCAAAACGCCTAAAATAAAACTATTTAATACGTTATGAATTATTACAATTTAATAATTGTTTTATGCGTATTGCGGGCATTTCTAAAAATTTATTATTGATTTAATTTTAGAGAAACATCAAATGAATTTTTAGAGATACCAAATTTTCGTAACGATAAATATTTGTCCCTAGCGGGACAAACGATTTTATTTCTATCTTTTTTCTACCAACATGTTGTCCCTATCGGAACATATTAAAAAAATTGTCTCTTGACATGGAATGAAAAAATTTATAAAGTTCGCAAAAAGGAGCGCCTCTAAAAAACATTTTCTTATTTAACCATCGAGAACATAGAGATCGCAGAGAAAATTTTTAATTGGAATCGAAATGTTATTTAATATCATAATTGGGCATCTAAAAAATTCATTATTGATTTAATTTTAATTTTAGAGAAACATTGAATGATTGATCGTTTCTACCCAAAATGAATTTTTAGAGATACCTTTTTATTTTAATTCGGCAAAAAAGGCTTGTATTGCGACGGGAGCGATAATTTTTTTGTCATTTTTTTATGGGGATGTATTGACGCCGCAATGTGGTAAAGTTTAATTCTCATTTTAAAGTTTCTTTTTATTATAACAATTATTTAGAGACGCCCTAACGCTAATTCCTAATTCCTAATTTTTATCCGAAACGATTATGGCTTTTAAATTTCGATTAGAATCGGTGATTACTCTTTGGGATAATACATTGAAAGAACGCCAAAGCGAATTGGCGAAGGCTTATGAGGCGCGAAAAATTGTTGAAGATGCAGAGAATAATATTAACGTCGAACTGTCGAATAATATCGAAATGAACCGCCAAAAATTGCAGGATGGAGGCGTTTTGGACGTAGAATATTTGTTAGGATTACAACGACGCAACGCTTATCTTAACTCGCAATTAAACGTGATAAAACGCGATTTGGAAAAAATTGACGAAGAAATTGAACGCCGCCAAAATGCCGTTGTAGAAGCTCATACGGAACTAAAAATTATCGAAAAATTAAAAGAAAAAAAACAAAAAGAATACACCAAAAACGAAACAAAAAAAGAAGGAATTATTATGGACGAAATTGCAACAAGAAGATCAATGCACACAGAGAATATCTAAAATTTTTTATCGCTTTGATTTTTTTGCAATATACGCCCTTTTACAAAAAATATTGATTTTTAGAGACGCCCAAATCAAAATGCGAACAGTTGACAATTTAGGAATCGCAACAGTTTCGGATTCAAGTATTCAGCACGAATGCGAGCGATTTTAGCGGAGTTAAAAAAATAATTTTGGGAGATTGATATGTTGGATAAGATATTAAAAATTGCGGGTAATGTATTGTTGTATGGCAGCGTGAGTACGTTTATGGCAATGGTTTTGCTTTGGATTTGTCTTAGTTACAGTTGGAATATAGACAAGTCGAAGCGTATAAAAATGATTGCGATTGCGCAGGGACATGATATTGCGGCGTTTCAACGTGAAATTGAAGATCGAATTGGATCAATGACTTATGCGGAAATATTAGAACGGCGAGCAAAATGGTTGCAAGAAAATGAATTGCCAAGTAATAGTTCTAGCAATGAAAATCTAAATCAGATACTTGCCAAAGATATGGATGAGATTAACTCTAAACTGGCATTGATCGAAAAACGTGAAAAGGCGTTTCAGAAACGTATTGATGATTATTTAGCATCAACGAAAACAGCCGGATTGAATGAAGAACGGGACATTATTGAAAGGGCGGAACCGGATATTGCGAAAAATGTTTTGCTCGGAATTATAAGGGACTTTGGAGATTGGAATCGGGTCTTGATAATGTTACGCGACATGAATCCTGTAAAAAAACGCGAAATATTATATTCAATGGAAGGCGAAGAAGAACAAAAAAAATTAGTCGAAATGTTACAAAAAATTGGAAACGGAGAACCATTAGTAAACGAAATCGAAAAAGCAACACAAGAAGCAAATAATGTAAAAGAATAATAAATGTAAAAGAATATAACCGTTCAAGAAAATTTAAACGTTAGTGTAGGATGTAGTTTTTTGTAAGTATTCAGCAGTCGTAATTATTTTTTGTAACAATAAATATTTGTCCCGTTAGGGACAACATGTTGGTAGAAAAAAATGATACAAATTTTTAGCATCCCGTTAAGGACGCAATAAAGGTTAAGGTTGTATTGACATGTTGTCCCTAACGGGACAGAAATGAATTTTTAGAGATGCCCAGATGTTAAATCTCTCATTGGCGGTTGAGTACAACCGCATGCAGGCGAGACGCCCGCGATCCTGGGATGCAGGTGTCTCGCCTGCGAACCTGAAGGAACACAGGCGAAATGCCTGCGATCCTGAAAAGCAGGCAAGACCACCGGATCGCGGGCGTCCCGCCTGCACTTTGCCGCAAGGCAAACAAAAAGGCGCTTGAGATCAAAACCTCGCTCATTAGCGGTTGAGTACAACCGCATGCAGGCGAGACGCCCGCGATCCT
>JAISLW010000515.1 GCA_031277105.1 Planctomycetaceae bacterium
CCTAACGGGACAGAAATGAATTTTTAGAGACGCCCAGATATTAAACCTCTCTCATTAGCGGTTGAGTACAACCGCATGCAGGCGAGACGCCCGCGATCCTGGGATGCAGGCGTTCCGCCTGCGAATCTGAAGAAACCCAGACGAAATGCCTGCGATCCTAAAATGCAGGTGAGACCAACGGATCGCGGGCGTCCCGCCTGCACTTTGCCGCAAGGCAAACAAAAAGGCACTTGAGATATAAACGTCTCTCATTTGCGGTTGAGTACAACCGCTTGCAGGCGAGACGCCCGCGATCCTGAAATGCGGGCGTCTCGCCTGCGTTTCTTCAGACGATTTTTTGTAACAAAAAACAGTTCTCTAAATTTCTAAAAAAACTACTCCCTACTTCCTACTCCCTACTCTCTAACCCTCCCCTAAAACCTAGTCGCTCAAATTTTCTTGAACGGTTACAAAATATTTTTAAAAAATTCTTCTCTGCGTTCTCGGCGATTAAATTAAAAAAAGATTTTTAGAAATTCACGAAATTTTAATAACTAATTTATCTTAAAAGTGCAAAATTATCTGCTATCTTTGTGTTTTCTACCTCACTTGACTAAATTTGATTATAGGCGATAATTCTGCGATTATAAAATTTGAGCGACCATTAATAGATCGCCAATACACAAAAAGGGTATCTCTGAAAATTCATTTTTTTGCAAAAAGATAGGCGGCGTTTCGGCGCGGTGTTTGATTTTTTTAGCCGCCTACATGGACAAATGAATTTTTAGAGACGCCCAAAATTATAAATTGAAAACAAAATTATTTTTTGTTACAAAAAAGATTTTTGATTAAAAATTGAAATTTATAAACGACGATTATAACCGCTTAACCTTTTCCATTAGAATTTATAAACTTTCACACTTGAAATTGCGTTTACCGCCGATAGGCAAAAATACATGACCATAAACGTTATGATAAGATAATCTATTGTCATGTATTTTTGCCTCTACAAGCCGATACCGCTATTGCGGTTTTACAACTTAATTGCCGCTATCGCGGTTATAAAACTAAATGAGTACAGTTGACCAATCGCAAACATTACGTAAATTTGACCGCGTAATAGATATTCTCACATTAAACAATCGCGATCCCGCACGGTTGATACCGATATTACAACAAGTACAGGAATTTTATCGTTATTTGCCTGAAGAGATATTGACATTTATTGCGACGACTTTACGAATTCCGCCGGCTCACGTTTTCGGCGTGGCAACATTCTACGCACATTTTACTTTAGTCCCCAAAGGCGAACATACTTGTAAACTCTGCGACGGAACAGCATGTCATGTACGCGGTTCAGAACATATTTTGAACGCCCTGCGGACTGAATTAAATTTGAATGATACAGGCAAAAATACAACAGACGACATGAAATTTACAGTCGAAACAGTTTCATGTCTTGGCGCATGCGGTCTAGCGCCAGTTCTGGTCATCGACGAAAAAGTACACAGCAACGTTACGCCAGAAAAAGCAATCGAATTAGTTCGCGAAATAAAATAAACGTCTCCATAACCTTCATAAACTTTCATACATGAAAATAATTTTTTTGTTTTTTGCGTAACCGTTCACGGAAATTTTTATTAAATTACGTTTGGCAATTTTTGAGAGACAAGTTAGACATGAAGGACAAATGAGACAATTTTTTTGTAACAAAAAACTGTTCTCCAAAATTCTAAAAAAAACTACTCCCACACACTAAAACCTAACGCTTAAATTTTCGTGAATGATTACTTTTTTTACAACTTTTTTATATCGCTAAATTCAAGTACGAATAGTTTAATAATATCGTGTTACAAAACCTCGTTTTCATAAATTATTTATTACCCTAATTTTTTATTATGTCAGCAATATCCAAAACTAAAAAAATTGAGATGTTACAAAAGTCGTTGCATCGTCGTTATAAATGGCAATCTGAATTGCCGGATCGGACGGTACTTGAACACCTTGTTTATGCGGCTCTTCTTGAAAACGCTCCGGCAGAGATAGCGACGACCGCTTACGAGATTCTTGAAAGTTACTTTATTGATTGGAACGAAGTCAGAGTAGCCACGACCCAAGAACTTGCCGAAATAATCACGATACTGCCCGATCCTACCGCCGCCGCCGAGCGTGTGAGAAAAGCGTTGCGCGGCGTATTTGAAAAAACGTATATGTTTGATCTTGAAGAGTTGCGTAAAAAAGGCAAAAGCCTTTCTCAAGCCATCGCCTTTCTCAAATCACTCGGAACATTGAGCCAATTTATGGCGGATTACGTAACGCAATTCGCACTCGGCGGTCACGTTATTCCATTAGACGAATCCGCATTACGAATTTTCCGCATGCTTGATTTGGCTCAAGTAAATAAAGAACGAACCGAAGAGTACGTGCCTGGAATAGAACGCGCCGTCCCAAAGAAAAACGGCATTGTTTTTACAATGGAATTACACAACTACGCTTTCTTATTACGAACCGCGCTAGACTCAAACCAAACGCCAAACGAATATTTATCCGTTTTGAAAAATATAGATTCTCAAGCGCCAACGCGCGATTATACGCCGCCTGCGCTTGCCGTCCCCAAACCACAACCAAAAGAAAAAATCATACCGCCGCCGGTAAATATCCCGTTTGGAGTAGCCGCAGACGACGATGACTTCGACGAAGAACATATCGGAACAGAAGTAGAATTTTTGCCAAGCAATTTACACGAAGACAACGAATTAAACGGATACTACGAAAATAAATCAAAATCAAAAAAAGAAACAACAAACGAAAAAATATCACAACCACAAAACAAAAAAATTAAAACAAACGCCGCCACGCCGCCAAAACAAATAAATACAAAAATTGAACCAAAAAAAAATACAGAAATCATAACGCCAAAAAAAGAAACTAACATTAAAAATATCGCAAAAAAAACAAACGCCGAAAATATAAAAATAACGCAAATTACCCCAAAAAATAATACAATAAATAAAAACGCAAATACAAAACCAACAACAAAAATTATTGAAACAAAAAAACAAAACACAAAAAATATTACGCCCGTAAAAAAACAAATACCTGAACAAAAGAAAATTACAAAAAAAATCCCAACGCCGCCAACAAAAAAAATAACAAATAATAACAAAAACGAAAAACAAATTAAAACAAAAATCATTAACATCGTTGCAAAAGAAAGTAAATCCATAACAAAACAATTACAAAAGAAAAAACCTAAATAATAATCGATAACTATTGACAACTTCAAATAACCAGTTTTTTATTTAACCACCGAAAACACAGAGATCGCAGAGAAGAAAATTTTTTAAAATTATTTTATATCCGACGTCAATTAAAATATTAAATAATGTTTCGATTCCAAATTAAAAATTTCCTCCGTGTTTTCTGTGTCCTCTGTGGTTAATGAAAATAAATCTGTGGTTTTTAGAAGTTCCCAATTGGGTATCTCTAAAAATTCATTTTTTTGCAAAAATGTAGGCGATGTTTCGCCACTGTGTTTATTTTTTGGGTCGCAATACGTATAAAACGATTATTAAATTTTAGTAATTCATAATGTATAAAATAGATATATTTTAAACATCGTGAAGTAACAAAATTTATTAGCATCGTAAACTCTATTGCGGCGTTTCGCCCAGTGTTTAATTTTGTGCCGCATTACGGTTTACGACATCAATAAACTTTAATACGTCACACGTCTAAAATGAACACATTTTAGGCTTTATGAATTATTGAAATTTATTGATAGCATAAACTCCATTGCGGCCAAAAAATAAACGCAGTGGCGAAACACCGCCTACCTTTTTTTCAAAAATGAATTTTTAGAGATACCCTAATTTTTTATAGTAGGAGAATAATATATGTCTGGACATTCTCATTGGGCTGGAATTAAGCATAAAAAGGCGCTTGTTGATGCGAAGCGCGGTAAACTGTGGAGTAAGTTAGCAAAGGCGATAATAATTGCGGCAAAGATGGGCGGCGGCGATCCTGATGCTAATATACGATTGCGCGCGGCAATAGACGAGGCAAAAGCGGTTAGTTTGCCCAAAGATAACATTGCGCGTGCGATTAAACGCGGCACGGGCGAACTTGGCGGCGAGCAACTTGACGAATTGATATATGAAGGTTATGGTCCCGGCGGCGTAGCGGTATTGGCGGAAGTTGTTACGGATAATCGCAACCGCACGGCGCCGGAAATAAGAAAAATATTTGAAATGTGCGGCGGTAAATTAGGCTCGACAGGCTGCGTCGCTTGGAATTTTGAAAAGAAAGGATTATTCATAATTCCCAAAGGCAATTTGACGGAAGAAACGATAATGGAAATTGCTCTTGAAGCCGGAGCGGACGATGTTGTTGAAACGGAAGAAACTTTTGAAATAACTTGTTTACCTGCCTCATACGATTCCGTCTCAAATGCGCTAAAAGACGCAAAAATCGAACCGGAAGAATCACAATTAAGTCTAATACCAAAAGATACCGCCGAAGTAAACGATCTCGAAACTGCCGCAAAAATTATAAAGTTGATGGAACTGCTAGACGACCACGACGACATTCAAAAAGTATCCTCTAACTTCAGCATACCAGACGATATAATGGATAAAATAAATTGACAAATTCACAAAGTCACAAATTCACAGAAAACAAAGCAAAACATTAGGGTATCTCTAAAAATTCATTTTTTATTAACTAATAGAATATAGGTAACTTCTAAAAACCACAAATTTATTTTTATTAACCACAGAGGACACAGAGAACACAGAGGAAAATTTTAATTGTAATCAAAATGTTATTGAATATTATATATTGACGTTGTATATAAAATAATTTTTGAAAATTTTCTCCTCTGTGAACTCTGTGTTCTCGGTGGTTAAATTAAAAACTGGTTATTAGAAGTTGCCTATAGTGGCGACGGTGTTTAAAAATTGTATTAGAATTTTAGAGAAATATCGAATGATTGATCGTTTCGCCAAAAAATGAATTTTTAGAAAACTTCCAACAGTTTAAAATAATCTACTGGCAACTTCTAAAAACCACAAATTTATTTTTATTAACCACCGAGAACACAGAGGAAGGTTTTATTAGAATCGAAACATTATTTAATATTATACTTGACTTTGGATATAAAATAATTTTAAAAATTTTCATCTCTGTGATCTCGGTGGTTAAATAAAAAACTGGTTTTTAGAAGTTCACTATAGATTATTTTTTTTGATTTTTGGCGATATTATTGAGATAGAAGTTTCTTAATTCGGCTGCTAGATAGATTGATCCTGTAACACAAATTACGTCGTTTTTGTCCGCTTGCTCAAAACAATTATTTAACGCCGTTGCACTGTCACAAATTACATGTATCTTGCATTGACGACTCTTTGTACGTAAAGGCAAAATTGCATCCGCAATAGTTTTCAAACCCACCGGCGGAAAACAACGCGGACTTGATGAATATTGCGTCATAAAAACAACGTCAAATTGCGGCAATAAATCAGATAACATCCCCTCAACATCCTTGCCCACCATCGTTCCAAATACCAACAACTTTCTGCGATCAGGAAATAACTCACACAACGTATCAATAAACATCTCCACCGACGCTTTGTTATGAGCGCCATCAACAATAAATACCGGCTCGACACCAAAACCACTCAACACCTCAACCCGCACCGGCAAAAATCCCCGCAATAAACCCCTGCGAATTATATCTACACCAAAATTAAACCCGCCCACCCCACACAACTTGCCCCCAACACCCGACTCGCTTGACTCACTTTTCTCTCCCGTCTTACATTTAACGCTCGACTCGCTCGAATCGCTTGACTCGTTTTTCTCTTTCGTCTTACATTCAACACTCGACTCGCTTGACTCGCATTTCTCTTTTGTCTTGCTATCCAACAATAACGCCGCCGCAATCGCTAACGCCGCATTCTTCCGCTGATGCCTGCCACACATGCTAACATTCAAACCGTCAATATCAACTTGCGCCGGAAAATTGTCCCCAATAGTCCAAAAGCGGAATAAATCCGAAACCGTAACCGGCGCAACATTAAACGCATCGCCCAAAAAATACGCCGGCGCGCCTCGCGCATCAATTATCTCACACAACTCCGCACGCGCTTCACTATCACAAACAGACGAAACCAACGGAACACCCGCCTTGATTATACCGCCCTTCTCCCGCGCAATATCACGCAACGTCGGTCCCAACTGTTCCATGTGATCAAAACTCAAATTCGCTATCACCGTTACCGATGGAAAACAAATATTAGTCGCATCAAAACGACCGCCCAAACCAACCTCAATCACCGCATAATCAACAGACCGACGCGCAAAATACTCAAACGAAAATACAGTCAATAACTCAAAAAATGTTAAATCAAATAATAAACTAGAATCAAAATCTTCAATCTTCCCCCTAATATAAAGCATCGTTTCCGCAAAATCCGACTCGCTACAAATAACGCCATTAACCGTAATCCGCTCAAGAAACGAATACAAATGAGGCGACGTAAAACGACCCACCACAGCCCCCGCCTCCATCAATATCCCCTCAACCAATACACACGTCGATCCCTTGCCCTTCGTCCCCGCAACATGAACTATCTTGTACTTCCTATCAGGATAACCAAGATAATCGACAAATTCACGCAACCGAACCAAACGCTCCATAAAACCGTCTGTGCTAAAATTACGACTCAACTCAAAATTCTTACGAGAATTTAGAAAATTTAACGCTTCTTCAAATGACATTAATTAAAGAATAAAGTTAGGTTTGTTAATCCGAAATTAGAGGAATGATTTTTAGGTGGTAACGTGACAAGTGGGACAAATTAGGACAAATATTTATTGTTACAATAAATCTATCCCCTATCCCCTATCCCCTACAACTCTACGCTTCTACAATTTCGTGAACGGTTAAAATTTATTTTTCGGGGTTTACTACTGTTTTAATTTTGCGATGATGGCGCTGTTTAAGTCTTCAGGCGTTGTGTCGTTCATTATAATTGGTCTTACAATAATTGGACAAGTACGCTGTACTTCCGGCCAACCCGCAATTCTTGCCGTAATATTTATTTTCCAACTAATATCATTGTTCTCTTGTCTAAACGAATGCATCGCTCCCAACGGTAACTGCAAAAAGAACTCTTCACTCAACGGCGCGCTTGATGAAATGTCAAAATCAGTTTTTCTAAAAATTACTTGCTTAAAAACATCTCTGCGATTCGTTGCCGTATCCGTTCCTTGCGTAAATCTTGCTACCTCTTCACAAATTACCGAAACAGATAATTCGTGAAATTGCAACACGCCGCTAACAGATAACAATAAACGATAACGCCTGCCCGGATATATCGGATGATCGGAAATTTCTAACAACATTAAACCTACCCCAAACATAAGAATATACTTGCGTATCACCATAAAAAAAAGAAAAAATCCGACCCCCAGAAATAACGACCGCAACGTCATACCGCCAATCACGTCATACAACTCATTCGCAGGATACATCACCGAATGTATCATTATCGCCAACGCAATAACTAACCACGCCAGCATAAATAACGTTAAACCAACCAACGGAAAAACCGGCTGATTGCCAAGCGGTAAACGATACGCCAAATGAGTACCCGGACTCTCATTGATAAACTTAATATCCGGAATAGTTGACCACGCGGCGCTACGCACATCACCCGCCAACGTCGATAACGGCGAGTCTATCGCTACCGTTTCCAATACAACTTGACGCTCCGTAGATACAGAACGTAACCGAAACGAAAAATAAAATCCAACAAAACCAAGCAACAACAATAAAAAAGATAACGCTAAAAAAAACCAACCACTAAAAGAAAATCGCCAATACACAACCACATAACGCGGATCACTCGACCTATACCAACAATCAATAACATCGCCTACAACATAACCGCTTATTAACTCTTCCGCCGCCGCCTTACTATAAGAAAAATCGCCGCCAGAACGTAATCGCTTCTCATTGAACGTCCAAATTTCATAAGTTGTCTCCGCTTCTTGCAAATTATTATTGTCGGCATTACTTCGCATCGGCGCCTTAAATTGCAAAAATACCTCCGGCGAATATAACGTCTTACCGCCAACCCGCTTCTCCAGAACCCGCTTCGCAAGAACTCTACCCTTTGACGGAATAAATTCTTGCATTAACATAAGTTGCGGAATAACCCAACTATTCAGATGAATCGAAAAGAAAACCAAACCAACAATAAATATCACCGCAAACGCCAACGGCTCACCCCACCGGCGCTTAAATAATCTACTAAAAAATGAAGTTTTAAATTTGGCACACATTAAATTCTTTTAAACTGTTCGCACTTTAATTTGCGTGTAACCGTTCACGGAAATTTAAGCAAAAGATTTTTAAGGGATAGTGTGTAGCGTGTAGGAGGGACAATTTTCGTAACAATAAATATTTGTCCCGCTAGAGACGCAATGTTAGTAGAAAAAAATGATACAAATTTTTAAACTGTTCGTACCTTAATTTTCGATTTACCTTCGCCTGCCTAGTTTTCGGACGGCAGGCTTTGAAACTTTTAAATCGCTGAAATTCAAGTACTAGCTGTATAGCGTTCCGTTAAGGACGCAATAACGGTTAATGTTGTATTTACATGTTGTCTCCATAACGGGACAAATATATTTTTGACGTTGCTTTTCTACCAACATGTTGTCCCTAACGGGACTGATGGGACAAGTATTTATTGTTACAAAAACTTTTCCTTATTCTTATTCCCTACGTCTATCCACTAATTTTATGTTGTGATAGCGGCGAGTGCGTTTTGTTTATTTTTTTGTCTGTCTGCGCGATAGAATCCTATTTTTTCCAAAGCGCAATAGACTTCCTCTAATGTTTTTTCACCAAAATTTGAAATGCGTAATAACTCCGCGCGCGTACAAGCCAACAAATCGCCAACCGTACAAATCCCATGATCGTCAAGACAATTAGTTGTTCGTACAGAAAGATCAATTTCCGCCATACTCATTTCTAGTTTTTTGGACAACTTACGTTGTTCGGCGTATGACTTGTCTAGTGGAATACGTGTTCCCATTTTTTTTAAAATCTCCTTAAATTAAATTTTTGGAATTGTGGTAAAAAAAGTGATATGCGAAATTACAATATCACTCGCAACTAACTATAGACAATTGTTCTTTTTTTAAAATCGCACTTTAGAATTTGGCAAACTTCCGTTCCGAAACAGTCCGCCAATTACGCAAACCGACATATAGACAAACTGAAACTAAATTGCGACCGATTTAAATTGTCCGCAATTTAATTTACGATTTATCCTTTATCGGAAGTCCGGCTTCAAGCCATTGAGTCGTTACAATTCTAAATACGATTTGTGTAAAAATCACAACATCATTATCATTTATCGACTTTTGAATCTACTCCATTTTCTAAAACGACTCCTGCGTGTGCCGCTCCGGTATGACCGGAGTTACTAAGAAAAATTTTATCAATAGTCATCACACTCGCTATTCCAAGAAAAAAAGCGAAACCCAACAACATCCATTGTTGAATTGTGAATCCATCGCCAACTTGTACGCCGCCGTGAACTCCGGCGGATTCATTTGTACTACTAACTCTCATAATAAAATTATCAAGTTAAACAGAAAAAAATTTGTTAAATTATTCGCAGGTCAAATTTCGCTTACGCCGCTAGTATCAGAAAACTGATTTTAAACTGATCTTACTTTAATTTGCGTTTACTTTCGCCTGATTAACTTTCGGGCGACAGGATTTTATGCTATTAATTTATTGAATTACAAGTACGAACAGTATAATTTGCTTGTATTGACGAAATTTCCATTGCGATTCGTATTTAAATAAAAAAAACGGCTAGACAAATTTACCCCGATGTTTGCCACTTTGCAACCTTCCGCCAGCCGTCAATTTCAAAACGTTGCGGAAGTTTACCAAAATTTTCAAAATTTTACCAGACGTATTTGCGAAAAATTTAGAAAAATTTTAGATTTTTTTTGAATTATTTCAATATTCCTCATTTTTTTCCTAAATTCCACAATAAGGAACTTCTAAAAACCACAGGGTATCTCTAAAAATAGAGATACCCTGTAGTTTTTTTACTGTACATATTTTGTCTGGCATTGAAGAATAAATTAAAAAACGAATTTACATCACAACAGAGTTAATTATCATGTTATACCCAAAAAGACGAAAATTATAAAATTTATCGGGCGCATTTTTCTTTTTTAGGCGGGAGTTGACTTGGCAATGAGTTATGATAGAGTCGTAATATTATTTTTCCCCTATCTCCTTATTTTTCAATGTTAAACAAATGTAACCAGTAAAAAAATAGCGTTGTTTTTTATAATTTTTTCATACAAAATCTTATGGCAAAAATTAAATAACGTAACTTTCAACAAATATACAGATCGTACTTGAATTTTAGCGATTTAAAAGCGTAAAAGCCTGCCGCCCGAAAACTTGGCAGGCGAAGGTAAACGTAAACTCAAGTACGAACAGTTTAGAAAGCTTTCGCGGGACACTAAATGCCGCAATTTCCAAAAACAAGCGCCCCACGAACCCTTTCCATTGACCATTAATTTAAAATGTTTACAGTATCGCGTGAATTTTCGTTTTGTTATGGTCATCGTCTTTTGAATTACGATGGCAAATGTTCGCATTTACACGGTCATAATGCACGAGTACAAATTATGTTACGCGGCGACGGTTTAGACGACGACGGAATGCTGTTTGACTTCAATAAATTTAAAATAACAATCGGAGAATGGATAGACAAGAATTTTGACCATCGCGTTATTCTTTGTGAAAACGATCCATTAGTAAAATTATTGTTACAAATAAACGAACCGGTTTATATCTTGCCATATAATCCAACAGCGGAAAATCTCGCCAAAGAAATTTTTGAACGTTGCCAATTCCTAAATTTGCCAATCGTATCAGTTAAATTCTGGGAAACTGATAAATGTAACGCCGAATTTAATTTAATATCAAAATAATTATCAGAAAAATATTTTTTTAGAAGGATAAGTGAGACAATTTTTTTATAACAAAAAATTGAGAAGAAACACACAGACGCCACGCCTGCTATTTGCCGCAAGGCAAACAAAAAGGCGCTTGAGATGTTAAACCTCGCTCATTGGCGGTTGAGTACAACCTCTTGCAGGCGAGACGCCCGCGATCCTTTAAAAAAATAATCTTTCTAATCCGTAGATCGTATTTTTTTGATCCTCAGATTACGCAGATTAGAAAGATTTTATTAGGGACAACGATTTTTTGGTTCTAATTGGTTCTAATAGGTTCTAATTGTTTTTAGTGGTATAATTAATGTTAATTGATTATTGTGATTGATTTTAGTTTAATTTTAATTTAGTGTTGATTGTTCTAATTAGTTCTAATAGGTTCTAATAGTTTTAGTGGTGTAATCAATGTTAATTGATTATTGTGTTTAATTTTAGTTTAGCGTTGGTGGTTTTAATTTTTATTTTTTTATCTAATTTGATTCACAAGCGAACCAACGGCCGGCGCGTGTTTTTCCTGACGAGGTAATTATTTTTTCGTTCCGTAATTCTTTTAGCAAAACTTTAATTTGACTTTGTTTTTTTGACGGTAAAACATAACATAAGTCTCGTAACTGGCATCCTTCTTTGCCGCAAGATTTGATATGTTTTAGCAATAGCATTTTTTGTTCATTGCGGTTAAGTCCTTTTTTTCTAGTGTAAGTTCCTTTTTGTCTGGTTAATTTGTAAAATTTTTCTGCTAAAATATATTCTCCGCGCCCTATTGTTTCGATAATTCCTAATTCGACTAAATGTGGAATACGGTCGCGTAATAATTTAGGAATAGGTTTTTCGTGATATGCAAAATTTATAATTAAGAAATCATTTGTACTAAATGTTTCAAGTATTTGTTCGCCTATTTTTTCTATTATTACAAGAAATTGCGGGTCTTGAACGCGACCGTCAAGCGTTAAAAAAAAGCGATGTTTATCTGTTTTGGACAAATTGGGCAAGTTTTTCGCTTGTTTTATATTCCATTCGTACATCAAGTTCATACCTTGTCCGGATCGTTCGACTAATCCGCATTTGGAAAAAATATCTGCGAGTCTGCGATTTCGCGGCGATTGGCGTTCTAATATATTTTCAATTGTTATATCTGGTGGTAAACCGCCGGGGTTTTCTATGGTAAGTTGTTGTGGGTATTGTATGATAAAAATACTGCCTGAATATTGATAATTTCGATGGCAAACTGCGTTTAGTATTGCTTCGCGTACTATTCGTTCTTCAAATGTAGGCACGTTGAAAATAAAAAAACCGTCTTGAAAATGTTGTAAATCGTTACGACGGTTTATTAGTTCCCAAAGTTGATCGTAATAAGAAAAAAATCCGCAACGAAATTCTTGACGAAATTGAGCGGGACCGGAGGCGTTGTTAGCCCGATATTCAAATATAATCTCGCATTGACCGAGTAGGCGTCCTAATGCTTCATGAACGCCAAAAAGAATCAAGCCCGCGTAAGTAATTCCGTCGCGAGTTATTGCTTCGCAATTTTGGAGTAATTCTAGGGGCGTAAATGTTCGGATACGCGAGTTGCCGGATTTCATCTCCCAACGTCGTCGAAAATTTTCAATAGATTGCAAGTCTAAATCGTTCCAATCTGCTTTTAAGCAAACATCAGCCGAAAAATCATGTCCTGACTCGGCGAATATATCGCGTAATTCTGTTGCGGACATCGACGTCAAACTGTCGCCGGACCGTGTCCAATATTTACCGTTAAATTGAATCGGAACGCCAACAGGACGTGTCGGAACAGAAAAAACTATTACCCGTTTACCATCGTAAGAAAAAATATCTAATTCAACGCGTAAATGTAAATGTTCTATTAAATATGATCTGGTTCGTTCTGGTTGTGGAAAGGCGTTAGTTCCAACAATTTGACGTGGGCGTTGATCTGTAATGCCAAAAATTATTTTACCGCCGCCGCAATTGGCAATCGCGCAAGCGTATTGGACTAACTTATCGATATTGTAGTTTTCGCTAGCGGTCTTAAATTCACAATTCTCTCCCTCAACCATTTCAAGAATTGTTTTGATCGTTAAGGTCATAATATTTGAAATCGTTGAAAAAAAATTTGTTACCGTTCACGATTTTTTTATTATTTAATGTTTGTGTTGAATTGTTTTGGTTAATTAAGGGCGATATTTTACCTCATTTTTAATGTTCTGGAATAAGGGGGTAAGGTTTGGTTGCGATCTTCTAAATGGCGTCTCGCCTGCAATTTGCCGCAAGGCAAACAAAAAGGCGCTTGAGATGTTAAACCTCGCTCATTAGCGGTTGAGTACAACCGCTTGCAGGCGAGACGCCCGCGATCCTGAAGTGCAGGCGAGACCAACGGATCGCGGGCGTCCCGCCTGCACTTTGCCGATAGGCAAACCAAAAGGCGGTTGAGATGTTAAACCTCGCTCATTAGCGGTTGAGTACAACCGCTTGCAGGCGAGACGCCCGCGATCCTGTGATACAGGCGTTCCGCCTGCGAATCTGAAGAAACACCAGGCGAAATGTTTGCGATCCTGAAGCGCCTGCGATCCTGAAGTACAGGCGAGACCAACGGATCGCGGGCGTCCCGCCTGCATTTTGCCGCAAGGCAAACAAAAAGGCGGTTGAGATGTTAAACCTCGCTCATTAGCGGTTGAGTACAACCGCATGCAGGCGAGACGCCCGCGATCCT
>JAISLW010000527.1 GCA_031277105.1 Planctomycetaceae bacterium
GGATAGAGGGTAGGGGATAGGGGGTAGGGGAATGGGGGATAGATTTATTGTTACAAAAATTGTCCCAATTATCCCTCATGTCCCACTTGTCCCTCAAAATCAAAAAGAACTATTAAAATTTCCGATAGCAGTTACTAATTTTTTTTGTAAAATCGTACCCAGTCTATTTTCATTTCAACCGGTAAATCGTTCGGATTAATTTCTCCGACCCACGAGCCGCCCAATTGCATGTCCAACAACAAATAATATTCACGATTAAACGGAAATTGTTTATCATCGTCCGTTTTAATTCGCGGATACGTAAACGTTTTTTTTCCGTTTACGAAAAAAACCAATTTGTCCTCGTACAATTCGACGGCATAAATGTTGTAATCATTCGGTTTGATTTTTCCTTTTGCGGTTGATGCTGGTTTTTTATTTTTTGGGTCGTGCGTGTAAGCGGAATGAATTGTCTGATGCACAAAATTATCGTTATTCAACCTCTCCATTATGTCAATTTCACCGCCGCTCGGCCACGGTTTTTTATCCGCCGGCAACATCCAAAACGCCGGCCACGCGCCTTTCGCTGCGTTTAATTTTGCGCATATTTCTATGCGACCTTTGCCAAAATTTACCTTGTCCTTCGTGTAAATGCCGCCCGTAAGATAAGGCGATTTGTCTTTCGGCAATTTTTCGTTACGCAACCCGCGTAAAATCAAATTACCGTCTTTAACTTCATAACACCCGCCAAAATCTGACATGTGCTTCTCCCAATCAGCATTGCCGCGCGGTATCTTACTCCAACGTTTAACGTCAAAATCATTGCCGTCAAAATTCTCCTCCCAAACCAAACGCCAGCCACTCGACAACTTCGACCCGACCTCGCCGACCTCGCCGACTTCGCCATCTGAATTAGACGCAGTAATCGACGGCGCCGATTTTAATTCGGAAACCGGTTTTTTAACCTGCCCCGATTGACTCTCATCCGCACGCAATACAAAAATACTAACCGGCAACAAAATAATTATTGCCGACGCTATCAAATATCTTTTCATTTTTTCTAAATATGTTATAGGTTAATCGGATTCTAAATTCCACGTTGACGCTTTAAAATTGTCCGTATATCGTAAAAAAAAAATAATCTTTTGACAAGCGCCACAAAATCAATTTGTAACCGTTCACGGAAATTTGTTTATTAAATTACGTTTTGACAACTTTTGAGGGACAAGTGAGACAATTTTTTTATAATTTTTTATAACAAAAATTTGAGAAGGAACATAGCCGACTCGACTGCAAAACGCAAACGGCTCCCGATAAATCGGTAAAGATAAAAACCGCAATCACTAGCGGTTGAGTACAACCGCATGCAGACAATACGCCTGCGATCCTGCTGACAATATTTTTGTAACAAAAAATTCTGTTCTTTAATTTTCTATACTGCTCGTACTTGAAATTCAGCGACTAAAAAGCGTCAAAGCCTGCCGTCCGAAAGCTAGGCAGGCGAAGGTAAACGCAAACTCAAGTACGAATAGTTTAAAAACTACTCCCTATCCCTTACTCCATAACCTCTAAAATCTCGCTGAAATTTTCGTGAACAGTTACGTGCGTTTTTTAATTTGTAAAGAATATACAGGCGGATTATTTTTACCATGATTTTCTTATTCGGCTGCTTGGGATATTTAGAATTTGTCTGTATTTTACGACGGTTCTTCTTGCGACTTGTATTCCTGCTTCTTTTAGTTGTTCAACAATTGCTTCGTCGCTTAGCGGCGAGTTTTTATCTTCGTTGTTAATTATTTCTTGCAATTTTATTCTTACTACGTCTTGCGAAACATTATCTCCTCCGTCTGCCGCCGCAATCATACCGCTAAAAAATCTTTTAAACGGATAAACGCCTTGCGGCGTCATCATCCATTTATCGTCGCACGCTCGCGATATTGTTGTAATATGCACTCCGACGACTTCTGCGATTTGTTGCATTTTAAGCGGTTTTATTGCGTGATTGCCTTGCTCAAAAAAATCAATTTGATGATCGACTATCGCCTGCGCAACCCTCAATAACGTCCCTCTACGTTGCTCAATCGCATCAATTAACCATTGCGCCGAGCCGGTATGTTGCTTGATATAGTCGCGCGTATTTTTATCCGTACTGCGATTTTTTATCAAATTTCTGTACTGATTATTTATCCGTAAATGCGGCAAACGCCCCTCTTCCAAACGCACGACATAATGTCCTTCATCATCTTTCTCAACTATTACGTCCGGAATAATTATCGCCGCCGCAACGCCTGAAAATTCTGAACCTGGTCGCGGTTTCAAACGTCGCAATTCTATTATCGCTTCTTGGATGCGTTCTATTGTGAATCCGGTCAAACGCGATATTTGCGGTATCTTGTTGTTAGAAATATCCTCCAAATGCGATTGAATCAAAATACGCAACACGTCAAAATTTTCAGATTTATGATTAAGTTGTAAGATAAGGCACTCTTTCAAATTTCTTGCGCCGGCGCCAGGCGGGTCAAGTTTGCGGATAATACTCATCGCCTCGTCGAATAATCGCCGCTCTTCCAAGTCATGCTCGAACCCAAGAAACTCCTCGACGTCATACGGAAAATAACCGTTTTTATCCAGATTGTTAATAATCCGGTCAAACATCAATTTAACCGGAACGGAAACATCGTACCATGAAAGTTGAGCGGTCAAATATTCTTGCAACGTCTGCGACCGCGACGGAATATTCGCAAACGCATCATTACGACGGGCATTCTGATCCTCCAGCCAATTTTGCGACCGCGCAGGCGACTCGTCAATCGTGTCAGTATAAATTTGCGCAAAATCATCAGCCGTTTGAAAATCTTCTTGCATTCCGGCAACAGGCAAATTGTCAGAATCAATTATAGTTGGCGACGGCATGTTATCAGAAACCGGCGACTCGCCGTTGCCGGAATAATCAGAATTAGTATCGTCCGCAATATTGGCGTCGTCTGCAAAATCATCATTGCCGGTAATCTCCACGTCAGATAAATCATTCGTTAAATCATCAGACAAAGCAACGTCCTCCGCAGTCTGCTCGTCAAATTCATCGGAAGACTCAATTTCATTGTCAAGTTCAAGCAACGGATTTTTTTCTAATTCCGCTTCAATCCGCTCCTCAAGTTGCAGCAACGGTAATTGGAGAATCTCCATTGATTGGATCATCCGTTGCGTCAGTATCTGTTTCTGCTCTAGACGTTGTTCTTGACCAAAAGTGAAACGCATATTACCCTACCTACAACTACTTTCAATTAAATTAACAAGTACGCAAATCGTACTTAGAATTTCGGCAATCTTAAAGCGTAAAAAACCTGCATTACGATACTAGGCAGGAGCAAATGAAAATTCAAGCGTAAACCGCAAATCATAAACAGTGAACCGTGAACAATGAATCGTTAAAGTGTGAACAATTATAGGGGCAATTACAGTTTGATTTTATTTTCCGTCGCGTAAGCGTTGACCTAGATAGTTGTCCAATTCTGGAATAGCCATAATTTTTTCAATAGTTTTTTCAAAAGGATATTCGACTCTGCGGAACATTATCAACGAACCGTCTAAAATAACATAACATGCCCGCGGGTCTCTATCGCGCGGTTGACCGACGGAGCCGACGTTGATCATGATTTTTCGGTCGCCCAAAATATATCGCTCGTTAATATCTTCCGGCGTAAAAAATTCATGGTCTTCCGTAAAAATACCCGGAACGTGCGTATGACCTTGAAAAGAGTATTTTGGTATAACGGCAAAAAGCCGTTCCATTTTACGCTCGTTGTAAATATCATCGTGAAAAACATATTCATTGAGCGGATTACGCGGCGATCCGTGAACGAAAATAAAATCTTCTTCGCGGCAAAGTCGCGGCAATTCGTTCAAAAAATCCCAACGCTCGCTTGCTCCGGTTAAATTCGGATTCTCAAGTTGATCGCGCGTCCAAAAAATTGCGCGTTCTGCGCTATGATTGAAACCTTCGGGATCAAAAAGAGTCGCCTGATCGTGATTGCCAAGCAGACAAACCTTGACCGTCTTCCGCATCAAATCTATACATTCAATCGGATTCGGTCCATAACCAACAAGATCGCCTAAACAGTAAATTTCGTTGACGCCTTGTGAAGCGACGTCTGCAAGCACCGCCTCGAATGCCTCTAAATTACTGTGTATATCGCTAATAATCGCACGTTTCAATTTGAATACCCTTGTGCCTTAATTTGGTTGTTCTTTTTTTGAACAATGCTGAAATTAAATATCAGCCACGAATTGTAAAATCATACCAAATGTAAACATTATTGGGAACGGGGGGAGAAACGAAAGAATACGAAATAACCTCAATCTTTTGGGTATAAAAAAATTGTCGGCAGGATCGCAGGCGAAACACCCGCATTCCAGGATCGCGGGCGTCTCGCCTGCATGCGGTTGTACTCAACCGCTAAAATGGCTCAACCGATTTTTTGTTGCCGTTGGAATCTTGCATCCGAGACGGCTGCGGGTTTCAATTTGTTTGTTTAATATTTGTGCGATCAATAATTCTAATTCCGCAACGGGGGCTTGTTAAAAGATTGTGGTATGTTATAAATTCGCAACATTTTTTGCCGAAGTGGTGAAATTGGCAGACACGCTAGGTTCAGATCCTAGTCCTGGTTAAACAGGGTGGAGGTTCGAGTCCTCTCTTCGGCACTCTTTAAAAATAAAAATAATCTGTGGACAGTTTTAAAAATATATCCACAGATTAAACAGCAGATTTTTAATTTCGCATTCAGCATTCCGAATTCCGAATTTTAAAAAACTATCCTGTAATTTCTTCGTTGTTATTAATTTCTTCTTGTGGTTCGGTTCTTTTTATTATTTCTCTTAACAGCGATTCAACAGAATCCGAAACGCATCCTTCGACAAAATATCCGATAAAAAAACCTAAAATTGTATAAATTAAAAACGCAATACACGCATTGATCAAAATATCATTCGTTTCTTTGCCCTGAACTAGTCCAAGCAAAATCATTAACATCATCACCACTATTCCCGTAAACGCCGCAAAAATACGACCAAGACTACGACCGCACGGCACAGCATAACGTTTACGCTCGCGCCGCTCGCGACGTTCTATTTCTTGGCGCTCGCGATATAACCACAACTCCAAAAGACGCGAATCTATATTTGGCGGAATTTCTATTGCCGCAAGTTGCTCGCGCATTTTGGCGGCTACAACGTCTTCCTCCAAAACTTCCGCAACAACTTCTGATTCAGATTCATTTTCTGTTTCAGTTTTATTTTCAACGTCAGTTTCTACTTCAGTTTCAGTATTATCAGCAGTATTATTATCTATATCCATATTAAATTTGGCGTGTGTAAGGCGGAGTTATTTTGAATTGTTTATGTTTTAGGGCGATTGCGTTTAATTTTTGTAACGATAATTGTAATTGGTCAAAATTCGACCCAATGCGTAAAATGAGTTACTAATTTTTTTTTAATCAAATTATATTTTGTGGTCGATAAGTGTGGATGCTGTATAATTGTATCGGTTAAAACGATTATGCGGGTTTAGAAAACATTAGGTATAAAATTAAAATTATGAAATCTACGACGGAAGAGATTCGTCGTCGTTTTGACGGCGATGTTAACCGGTTTGCTAATTTGGAGACTGGTCAAGTTTCTATTATTGATGCGAAGTATTTATTGGATGTGGTAACGGAGTCTGCTCGGCGGCTTGTTCCTGGCGCTTGTGATTTATTGGATATAGGTTGTGGCGCCGGTAATTATACGTTGGCGATGTTGGGTCGCTTGCCTGAATTGAATTGTACGCTGGTAGATTTGAGCGAGTCGATGTTGGCGAAGGCGTTTGAGCGTATTTCTGTTCGGGCGGCTGGGAAAGTTACGGTTATTCAGGGCGATTTACGCAAAGTGGAATTAGCGGAAAATTTTTTTGATATTATTTTGGCGAGCGCCGTGTTGCATCATTTACGAGACGACGACGATTGGGCGGACGTTTTCAAAAAACTTTATAAATTATTGCGAAGCGGAGGTTGTTTAATGATTGCGGATCTGGTAATTCACGAAAATAATTCCTTGAACGAATTTTTCTGGCAACATTACGCCGACTACTTGGAAAAAACAGGAGGACAAGAATTTCGACAAGTTATTTTAGAATATATCGCAAAAGAAGACACGCCAAGATCAATTACGTATCAATTAGAACTAATGAAAAAAACAGGATTCAAAAATATAGAAATCTTGCACAAAAATATATGCTTCGCCGCATTCGGTGGAATAAAAGAGTAGGAAGTAGGGAATAGGGAGTAGGTAATAGAGAATAGTTTTTTGTAACAAAAAAACTATTCATCTACTCTCTACTCTCTACTCCCTAAACCCTAACCCCTAAAACCTATTTTTGTTTCTTTATCAATTTTATTCTCAGGTTTTTAATTTCTACTTTCATTGGCGGTCCGACGTGTGCTTGGATTGCGAATATGCCGGAGTCGCGGCGGCGTTCTTTATCATCATCTTTTGCGATGCTCATTGTGTGTCCGTTTATTTTGTGAGTGAATGAGAAATCTTTCGCCTCAATTTCATACGAGTTCCAATCGTCAACTTTTAATTCTTTTTTTAATTCGGCGCTTTCGGCAAATTTTCGCACGGTTTTTGGTTTTCTACCTTTCTCAATAATAGTTTCCAAACCGCGTTGGCACAAAATGCCGCCGAAATTTTCGCCGTATAAAATCCCCGAATACGTGTGATTACCGTCAAAATCCGCTTGATAGCCGTTGATCGAATAAGGTTTATTACCTTCATTTTTCCTGGCTCGATATTGGAAACCTGAATTTCCTTTAGGCGATAACTTGATGTCCGCTTTAAAAACGAAATCGCCGACGTCGCCGCCTTTCCAAATAATAAATTGATTATACGTCAACTTCGCAGCGCCTTCCGCCGCCGTTTGACCGACTATACAACCGTCGCGCACACTCCAAATATCGGTGTTGCCGTCCCATTCGCTGAGGTCTTTTCCATTGAACATGGAAACAAAACCTTCCGCACGCTCGGCGTCCGAAATCTGCGCATTAACCGCCGAACTACTAAACAACACAATCGCACACAAACAAAATACTAACTTCTTCATTCTAAATCTCCTTTATAAAATTCGTACTTAAATTTCTGCAATATTAAAACCCAAACTCGCCATCCAATAAAACAGACGACAAACAACGCAATAAACGCAGATTTAAATCCGAATAATTAAACTTGGTTAAATCATCGCGCCAACATAACCAACAATGTTATGTTAAAAATAATAGCGCGAATTTCTATAATAATCGCCGCTTAAAAAAACGTTTTTTAATTTGATTTTTTGTAACGATAATTGTAAATAATTTTTCGCCCATAATAGGGCGGCAAATTTTCGATTCAAAAATTATACATGACTACTGAATAGCTACAAATAATTTTTAATCTTTGTATTTTATCCAGATATTATTGAACTGTACTTTATTTCCGTGACCTTGCAAGTATAGTCCTTTTGGTTCTGGCGATTCTTTTTTTCGTCCTGGCGTTTCGTGTTTTGGTTCAAAATTTTCGTGGATTAGTACGCCGTTATGTTTGACTGTAATTTTTGCGTTTGCGATTTTTTTGCCGTCGTTTTCAAATTTTGCCGGCACGAAATCAATATCATACGTCTGCCATTGCAAAGGCGGATAGCACATGTTTAATTTAGGCGCCGCTTGTTGATAAAAACCGCCGCACTCATTGTTCAAACCTTCCAAACCAAACGAATCCAATATCTGACACTCATAACTCTCGTCAATATAAACGCCGCTATTAGAACGACCTTGACCGGAAGCATCAGGCATATAAGACGTCAAAAACTCAAGATGCAACGTATAAGGACGACGCTCAAATGGTTTCGTCGAAACCTCCGACCACAACGTCTTTGCAGACTCGTTCACTTTAGGATTTAACAATATATCAGATGATTTACCATCCAAAAATAATTGAATACCGCCATCAGGAACCTTCAAACCCAACGTCGTGCTCTTACGATAAACCTTTGTCATTGTATCTTCGTTATTATTATTATTATTTTCTCTAATACTTTTACCATTTTTTTCAACTTTTTGTGGAATAAGAATTTCACCATCCTCAATTTTGCAATGGATAATTCTATCTGTTTTATCACGTGTTATTTTGCCGTTATTGTCTTTATTTTCGTATTCAAAATTTTTCATCACTAACGTCTCGCCATTTATCACTGCATTTGCAAACGCGCGTCTACTACCAGACTCCCATCCATCGCCAGGTAAACCTTTACCAAAAGCTACTATTGAAAATTTACCTTTGCCGTGCGCAACAATATTAATACCAGAAATCTCTTTGTTGTTTTTTTCTTTAAATTTGTATTCGCCTTGAATTTTGAAATCGCGTGCGATTTCTTTATTTTTATCTGCGGCGATAGATTCGGCGGAGGTGTATTCGACCGCATTCGCAATATTCGCAACATTTATAACCGCAACAAAAAACATTACCGGCAAAACCACGCCCGCAATACCAAACAACACAAATCGTCTCATTTTTTTTATCCTTATTTTTAAGTTTAAAATTTAGCAACTGTTCACCGTGAACAGTTACGCTTCAAATCGAGCAACCAATTCTACAACATTACCCCGCCCCCCGCAACAACATCAAAACTTAAACGCAACATTCCTTTTCAATTCTTTTAATATGGTAATCTGTTGACAAAAAAACGATCCGTAGATTACGCAGATTAGAAAGATTTTTTTAAGAAGGAACGTAGTCGTCTCGGTTGTATTACGTTTGTACTCGACCGCTAAAATGGAATTTTTTATCTCAACCGTTTTTTTGTAACTTTTGGCAACTTACCGGCTGCGACGGTTGCGGTTCTAACCTTCAACGATTTTAATTTCATCTTCCGTCAAACCGTATAATTTATAAACTAAACTATCTATTTTTGATTCTAATTTTGTTGTATTGGCGTTATGTTTTTTTGATTTGGCGGTAATAATTTTATTTACGAGTGAGATTATTGGTTGTTGTTTTTTTAGCGTAATTGCGGGAATTGGCAAGTTACGTAGATGTTCGGGATAAATGTTTAAGCCGTTGCCGCGAATATTTGTCAATAAAACGGCGGCGTATTTTGAATTTAATATTCCTAACAAATATCGCAAATCTATTTGTTGCGATAATGATTCCATTTTATCGCGATCAAGTCTGGAGTAGCGGCTCACGCTTGTTGCTATACTTTTGTTTTGAACGCCTTTTAAGTCTTTCCATAAAACTGCGGAAAACATTGAATCGCTATGTAAAAATTTAGTTTTATCGTCAAGATAAACCATAAGCGAACCGAGACGATTAAACATCAATTTCTTACAATTATACAATTCTCTGAAAGTTGGTCGTCTTAATTTATCTGGGCATCGTTCTGTATTATATTCGAGGTAACGAATTTTTTTAACGGCGTATTTTTCAATATCTTTTGCTTCGATATATTTTCGGCAATGAATTTTGTCGCGTTTATTGCTTATTAAATCTTTTTTTGTGAAATCTCCTTTTGCTGTTTTTTCGTCTGCGTTGATTACCATGCCGACGCTGATGTAACAGTAATCGCCCAAAATATTCATGCCCGAATGTTTATCAGAGGTTCTTTTTTCTGATGTAAGATTCCAGACGATTGTGTTTTTATCTTGAATTAAATTTGTAAAAGGTTGGCGAAATGAGCGGGTAATTTTTCGTTTGTCATTCATTTTGGAGATAAAGCAAGAGTTGGTTTTATTTTTATTTTTGGCAACGAAAGGAATACAATTATTAACGGTTGCGTTTTCAAATATTTTTGTGCCGTTTAAGTCAACGATTTCGATTAGATTGTATTGGTTGACGATTAGTTCTCTTAATTTTTTGCCGTAAATTTGATTCGTAAACGGATATGGAATTATCATTGTTAGTAATCCGTTTTTTGCGAGCGATTGCAAGCCAAACTCTACAAACGGAATGTACAAATCCCATTTTTGATGTAATGTTGTATAACGTTTTGAATCAATAATTGCTTGACG
>JAISLW010000536.1 GCA_031277105.1 Planctomycetaceae bacterium
CGTCCTTAACGGGACGCTAAAAATTTGTATCATTTTTTTCTACCAACATGTTGTCCCTAACGGGACAAATATTTATTGTTACAAAAAATGCCGGATCGCGGGCGTCTCGCCTGCATGCGGTTGTACTCAACCGCAAATGAGCGAGGTTTAATATCTGTGCGTCTCTAAAAATTCATTTCTGTCCCGTTAGGGACAAGATGTTGGTAGAAAAGCAAGGTCAAAAATATATTTGTCCCGTTAGGGACAACATGTCAATACAACCTTAACCTTTATTGCGTCCTTAAAGGGACGCTAAAAATTTGTATCATCTTTTTCTACCAACATGTTGTCCCTAACGGGACAAATATTTATTGTTACAAAAAATACCGGATCGCAGGCGTCTCGCCTGCACGCGGTTGTACTCAACCGCTAATGAGAGAGGTTTAATATCTCAACCGCCTTTTTGTTTGCCTTGCGGCAAAGTGCAGGCGGGACGCCCGCGATCCGTTGGTCTCGTCTGCTTTTCGGGATCGCAGGTATTTCGCCTGTGTTCCTTCAGATTCGCAGGCGTCTCGCCTGCGTTTCTTCTCAAATTTTTTGTTACAAAAAAATTGTCCAGATTGTCTCTCATGTCCCACTTGTCCCTCAAAAATTATCAAAACGTAATTTAATAAACAAATTTCCGTGAACGGTTATAAAAAACTATTCTCTATTTTTTATCCCCTATTCCATATTATTCGAGAGCGGTTACTATTTTGTTTATGGGACGTGTAATTGAATTTTTAGATTTTGTTGCTTGGCGGATCGGCGAGCGGATCAATCCGATAATGATTCTTGAACTTCGCCGTCAATTTAATCTCGTAAATAGCGGATTTTCTTTTGCGGTTTTGTATAGCATGTTGTCGTTTTTGCTGATGATTGCGTTAATGATACCAGAGTCTGAATTGCATCGCTTAATCAATTTGATTTCTGCAACAGACGTAGTTGGTTTTATGTTGATAATTCTTTTGTGGCAATATTGGTTCGGGATTACAATGATACCAGGTATGATGATGGCGCTTATTCCGTTTTTCAAGCGTCGCGACCCATTAATTCTATTACCGCTACTTGACCACGATTTGTATTGGGGACTTTATTTTTTGAGTTTATATTATATTTGCAAATCGTTTTGTCTTTTCTTTTTTTGGGTAGTTTTTTTGTATGTTTTGGATTTTATGACGTTTGATTTGTTTATTATGTTTCCCGTTGTTTGGATATCGTCGTTGTTTGCCGGCAGTATAATATTTTCACTCGCCGTTATTTTTAGACGTAACCGGATAATGCTAATAATAAGTTCCGCTTTTATTCTTACGGCAATAATGCTCATACTTCACGAGATATTCCGATTTCGTATATACAATTTTATTTTGATTCCGAGCAAACAAATATATTTTATTTACGATTGGAATTGGTTGGCAGTTTTGATTGTATTTTGTCCTATCTATTTTTACGTGATTTTAAAATTAATAAATTTCAATCTCACGAGTAATAAATCCGTCTATAAAAAATTACTCATATCAATCGCAACTTACTCAATACTAGCTTTCGTAACAATAATCGCTTTTTTTGCGTCAATATATCTGTAAGCTTCGGCTACAATTTGCCAAAAGGCAAACAAAAAATCGGTTGAGATATAAACCCGCTCAACGGCGGTTGAGTACAACCGCATGCAGGCGAGACGCCCGCGATCCTGGAATGCAGACGTGACGCCCGCGATCCTGGAATGCAGACGTGACGCCCGCGATCCTGGAATGCAGGCGAGATGCCCGCGATCCTGGAATGCAGGCGAGACGCCCACGATCCTGGCATGCAGGCGAGACGCCCGCGATCCTGGAATGCAGGCGAGACGCCCGCGATCCTGGAATGCAGGCGAGACGCCCGCGATCCTTCAGATGATTTTTTGTAACAAAAAACTACTCCCTGTCCCCTACTCCCTAACCTCTAAAATTTATCGCTGAAAATTTCCGTGAACGGTTATAATTTTGGCTTATTTTTTTGGAGATGGTATGACGTCAATTACGCTTATTTCTGGTTTGCATAAGAATCTTATTCTTGGCGCCCAGCCTCTTTCCATTCCGGAGCCTCGTGTGATAATTAATTTTCCTCCGTTTTTGAAATTTTTCATACCTCTTAGAAAATCTTGCGTAATTATAGTTTCGCGATTTGTATATTTTACTCTCAACGGTCCCCAGAATGGGATATAAATTTGCCCTCCATGCGTATGCCCCGCAAGCATTAAATCGGGCGCTTGATCAGCAAATTGATAATCTTTAATTGCGTAATTTGGATAATGACCGACGACGACGGTGAAATTTCCCGATTGCGACAAAGCCGCCCTTTTTACTCCGTTAATTGAATCGGCAACAGAAAGAAACCGTATATCAATTGGTCCCTTGTCTTCCTCAACCCCCAACCCGTCTATCATCTCCGAAAAAAATACCGGCTCGACCGTCGTTTCACTAAATAATTCCTTAAACTCTTCCGGCGACGAATAATCAACATTGCCCGGAATCGCATACGCCCCCAACGGCGCATCTAGCGGTATCTCTAAAAAAAGTTGCCTGAAACGCTCCGGCAACGTACTCACTCCAATCGTGCCTTCATAATATTGCAAATAATCGCCGCCAAGAAGTATCAAATCCGGCTTCGCCTCCATAATCATTCGTAACGTTTTCCGCTCATACCAGCCAATATCGTCAGTCTGAATATCCGCAACAAAAACAATCCTAACCGCCGATTTTAACTTCGGACTCTCTATCTTATAATACTCAAACACAAGATTAACAGGCTCAATATAAAGCATGTCAACCCCCAAAAACATTACGCCAAAACCGCAAAAAAATAATATTACGCCCAAAAAATAACTCTCGCGAATAAATAATATTACCGACGCAAATAATAAATAAAAACCCAAATGAAACGTCAAACCCTCAACTACGCATTGACCAAAATTACTCCTAAATATCACCGCAAAAAAAACTATCCCCAACAACAACAAAAATCCACAAAACAAAACGCCGCACAAAAACCAACTAAACTTGCTTAAACCCAATTTATCACGCAATAACACCGGCTCGCCCGCTGAATTCATGCTGCCGCTTACAGCCCCGCGCGAATAGAAATCATCATAATAAAGCGACTCCGCAATAGCGTCGCGCCGAAATTTCAGATTAAAAATTACCCAAAAAATTAAAAGACAATAAAGCGTTAAATCAAACGCAATCATCAAAAAATGAAACGGAATTGTATCCATGAAAAAAATTAAAATTAAAGAAAAATTTTTTATACAGCCCGTACTTAAATTTCAATCGATAGCAGTATAAGTACGAGCCTTGTTATACGTCCGCAATATTTACAATAAAAAAATTCCGTCGTCGTTTATATCGTACAATAAAATTTCGTCTGGACATTTACTTGCTCTGTGTTTTGCGACGTAGATACCTCTTTTGAATTTTGCGCCGTCTCTTATTTTTCCCATGTAAATTATTGTATTCGCTCCCGCCAATAAATCGCCTTCATTCAACGGTTTCTCAATCATTGCGTCCAGCGAAGTTTCCTGCGTCGTATAACAGACCAGACAACCGATTTCGTTCTTATTATAAAGTCGTTTTGCGATAATATCTTGATATTCGAAATACTTTTGCCTAAACAAATCACGCGCAACCCATTCGGCGTCCTTGCGTATAATTTGATGATAAATATATTCCAAAAGTTCAAATTGGATCGATTCGCCCTGATGTTGCACCGGCTCAATTCCATCGACGACAAAACGCCGCACGCCGCAAATAAAATGATGGAAAAAAAACGCAATCGTCGCATCAAGATTATGCGATAACTCCGCATTCCAATCATTCCATTGATCAAAATCCAAATCGCGTTTCGTAACCCGCTTACCTTGATACTTAAACGGATGAAAATAATCGCCCGTAACTTTGTCCGCATCAAAAAAACATTCGTAATCAACTCGCGCCGCCAACAATTCGTCCCGCAATATCCAATTGCAAATTTTTTGAGCGTACTCTTTATGACCTTGCGGATCGACTCTTGAAGCCATGTCAAAAATTATGCCGCGTGAATTTTCTTGTTTTAGTCCTGCGTTTGCGTATTGGATTCCGAATTGCGTTTTGCCGATACCGGACGACCCGACCAACACCGCCATCGTACCGCTGACAAAACCGCCGCCAAGCCGCTCGTCCAATCCAATAATTCCCGTTGATTGACGATTTTCGTACATTATATTTTAAACTGTTCGTACTTTAATTTTCGTTTATTGCCGCCGCTATACGGATCGTACTTGAATTTTAGCGATTTAAAAGCGTAAAAACTTGCCGCCCAAAATCTAGGCAGGCGAAGGTAAAACGTAAATTCAAGTACGAACATTTTAAAAAATTTCGGACGGCAACCTTTGACGCTTTTCGCTCGCGAAATTTCAAGTACGATACGTATATCTTGTAAATTTGTTTGATAAATTTTGCGTAACCGTTCACAATAACGCCCCAATTATTTTAAACTGATCGTATTCGAATTTAAGTTTACGCCGCATAATTAAACAACGCATTTACGTTTTTATTTTTTTGCGTCGTCATAATTCGAGTATGATCCGTTTAATAGACAGTTAAATAAGAGCATATCTCAAAAAAGTTCGTTCAACTGCTTGAGAGATATTGTACGCCGTCGTTAAACTGTTCACGTATAATTTAACGCTTATAATTTAAACTGTTCACTCTTAAAAATTCGTTTACCGCCGTTAAATTGAACGTCAAAAAACCGGTCGTGCAAACGCCCGCATCAACGAATTTATATTTACAATTCGTACATTTTAAGGATGATATATTATAAAGTATATTCAACATAATCCGTTATCCAAATAAACAAAGCAGTTACCGCTCTTTTAAGATAAGTAACGGACATTTAGGGCGTTGATTCTAATTGTATAAATTTTTTATGCAATACCGCAACGACTAATCCAAAATACAGAATCACAAAAGGGTATCTCTAAAAATTCATTTTTTTACAAAAAGGTAGGCGGCGTTTCGCCACTGGGTTTATTTTTTGGGCCGCAATGGAGTTTATGATACCAATAAATTTTAATAATTCATAAGACCTAAATATCTTTATTTTAGACTTGCGAAATATTAAAATTTATTGATGTCGTAAGCCGTAATGCGGCCCAAAATTAAACACTGGGTGAAACGCCGCCTACCTGGACAAATGAATTTTTAGATACGCCCAATGTTAATTTACTATTTTGAAATCAAAATCTTGTAACCGTTCACGGTATTTTTTATTATTTTATGTTTTTGTTGAATTATCTTCGTCCCGATAGGGACGGTATTTTCATAACCGCAGGTCTCTGACTTGCGGTTAAAAGTCAACATCTAACTCTGCCCCGATAGGGCGCAAGCAAACGATCACGATTTATTAGCGTCTGACGGCTATCGCCCTTACAGGGCTAACATTTTTTTGCATTACGTCGTAGGGCGCTGCCCTACGCTAATGCTATTGCCCCGATGGGGCGACATACAAGGGGCAGGACATTTTAAACTATTCGCATTTGAATTTGCGTTTACCTT
>JAISLW010000551.1 GCA_031277105.1 Planctomycetaceae bacterium
AAAAATTCGCAGATTTCACGCAAGCATGTAAAGATTTTTTCAAAAACATAAAAAAACACAAGGCGTCACTACGCACACTACTCGCCGAAAATTTCCACATACAAAAAAATTAAAAAAAAACGCATTTTAAAGTGAGAAAAGTATAATCTGTATAATCTGTGGACAAAAAAATTTGATCCACAGATTACGCAGATTAAAAAGATTATTTTTGATGGGTATTGACAGACATTTACGTTTACCTAGAATTTTGAAATTTCTGATGTTGTGTTGAGTTTTGAATTGTGGGTTATGTGTGTGTTACTAATTTTTTTATTTTTACATTTGTTTGATGGCGTTACAAATGAAACCGAGATTGTTTGCGATAATTTTTGATCCATGAACGGTTACTAACCTTTAACATTAAACCTGATTTTTTTTTGGCGAGATAAAAAAATGAAGACCGTATTTTGTTTATTTTTTGTTTTTGCGGCGTGTCTTGTTTTCGGGCAAGATTCAATTGCGGATTATACGTTGCAAAATTCTGCCGGAACGACTTATGTTTGCAAGTCAACAATTCGTAAGTCAACTGTCCGCAAGTCAACAACCGCACAAATTAACGCCGCAAATTCAACGCCGCAACAACATGTTGAAAAATGGATTAAATACGACAATAATCCCGTATTAGGCGGCGACGATTTAGGAACAATTTTTGATATATCAGTAATAAAAGAAGACAATACTTACATAATGTATAGTTCTTGGCGTTCCCAAAAAAGTCTTGCGTTGTCGAAAAGCAAGGACGGTAAACAATGGAGTAAACCTCAAATTATCCTAACGCCTAATCCGAAAAATGAATGGGAAACCAATATTAATCGACCGTGTATTTTGAAAAAAGACGGGATTTATCATCTCTGGTACACAGGTCAAACTAACGACAATTCACAGATAGGTTACGCAACAAGCGCCGACGGAATCAACTTTACACGCCGAAGTAATAAACCTGTATTAAAAGCGGAAAAAACATGGGAGAAAGTAGCGGTAATGTGCCCGCATGTAAATTGGGATAACGAAACAGGCGAGTTCAAAATGTGGTACTCCGGCGGAGAACAATACGAACCAAACGCTATCGGTTACGCAACAAGCAAAGACGGTTTACAATGGAAAAAATACGACCAAAACCCAATATTCAAAGCCGACCCAAACAACAAATGGGAACAACACAAAGTAACGGCTTGCCAAGTTATAAAACGAAAAAATGATTATTTGATGTTTTATATCGGATTTCAAGACGAACATTTTGCACAAATCGGTATGGCAAAATCATCAGACGGAATTAAAAATTGGACTCGCTACAAAACAAACCCAATCATCGCCCCAACGCCAAAAGAATGGGACGCCGACGCTTGCTATAAACCATTCGCAATACAAGAAAATAATAAATGGCTACTCTGGTACAACGGAAGAAACAAAGAATTAGAACGTATCGGATTGGCAATATTTAACAACAACGACTTAGGATTTTAAACTGTCGTACTTGATACTTGAATTTGCATCCGCTGCCGACTGCCGCCAAAAAACTAGGCAGACAAAAATAAACGCAAATTCAAGTACAAACAGCTATACTTTCTACACTTGAGAATACGGTTTTTTGAAAATATGCGAAACGTGTTTGTCCTTAAAAAACAAGCATATTTTATAATTACATTAAAAATAAAAAACGTATTCTCAAGTGTGATGAGTATAATAATTATGTCTGCAGAATATTACGATTTTTATTTTGGGAAATTCTAAACTGTTCGCACTTGAGTTTTCGTTTACCTTCGTCTGCCTAGTTTTCGGACGGCAGGCTTTGACGCTTTTAAATCGCTGAAATTCAAGTGCGATCTGTATATATGTTGTCCCTAGCGGGATAAATAAATTTTTAGAGCCGCCTATTTACAAGTTGCAGTTACAACATATCTATTGGGTCAACGTCTATTATCCATTGTATTTTTTCTGGCGTTTTGATTGTATTTGTTGCGTTTTTTATAATTGTTAGCAATTTATTTTTATCAGTCGCATAAATATGCGCATGAAATCTGTACATACCACGCAACTTCGCAAAAGGCGCCGGCGCAGGCCCCAAAATTTTACGCCAATTGTTAATCGACGTTTGATTTTGATTTTGATTCGGCGTTTGATTTTGCGTTTGAATTGACGTTTGGATTGACGTTTGATTCATCGGGGGATTTGCTGTTTGGTTTTGCGTTTGTTTATTTTCGTTGTTTTTTTGTAACGATAATTCTTTTTGCGTTAATTCTTGTTTGTATGTTTGCAAATTTTGATTTGTTTCTGTTGCGATTTTTATTATTTGCGTAAATTCTTTAGCAAAATCATAAGTTTGCATTTCATTTTCTCCTCTAAAAACAATTCTTATCATTTTTGAGAACGGAGGATAACCTAACAATTTTCGTATCGGTAATTCTTGTTTTATAAATTGTGCGTAATTATGATTTGCCGCCGCTTGTATTGCCGGATGGTCGGGAGTGTAAGTTTGCACGATTACACGTCCGCCTCTTTCACTTCTTCCCGCACGTCCCGCAACTTGCGTTATTAAATGAAAGGTTCTTTCCGCCGCCCTGAAATCTGGTAGATGCAACGCCGTATCAGCGTTAATTACGCCTACTAACGTTACATTTGGGAAATCTAATCCCTTTGCTATCATCTGCGTTCCGAGCAAGATTTGCACTTTTCCGTCTCTGAATTGCGTCAACATATTTTCATGCGAACCGTGTCCCCGCATCGTGTCCGTATCCATTCTCAAAATTGACGCATTAGGAAACCGGCTTTTAATTTCTAATTCTAACTTCTGCGTTCCAAAACCTTGATAACGTATGCCCACAAATCCGCATTTTTCACAACAATTCGGCGCCGGAATAGAATAATCGCAATGATGACACAACGCTATTTCTTCAGTTCGATGATGCGTTAGCGATACGTCGCATTTTTGACATTTGACAACTTCGCCGCACGCCGGACATTGGAGATGAGTTGAAAATCCACGACGATTCAACAACAATATCACTTGACCTTTGTCTCGCAACGTTGCCGCAATCGCTTCATGTAATTGACGATGAATAGCGCCATAAGTCAATTTCGCCCGCACCTCCTCACGCAAATCAACTATCTCAACACGCGGCAACTCCAATCCCTTTACCCGCGACGGCATCGAAATTAACTCGCACATTTGATTATTCGTTGCAATATTATTCGTTACAATAATTGATCTGTTAATTGAATTTGAATTTGACTTTGACTCTGACTCTGAATTTGAATTTGAATTTGACTCTGTAATTGCTGCCGGATCAATTTTAATTTGCGCAGATAAATTAGTAATAGTCGTCGCATGCCACGATTCCATTGAAGGCGTTGCCGATCCTAGTATCAGCGGGATATTTTCTAATTCCGCTCGTTTGGCGGCGACGTCTCTCGCATGATAACGCGGCGCCGTTCCTTGTTTAAATGAGCTTTCGTGTTCTTCGTCTATTATTATCAATCCTAATTTTGGCAACGGGGCAAAAATTGCGCTTCTTGTTCCTACAACGACTTGAATTTTTCCGTTTGCGATTTCTGACCATTGGCGGCGTCTTTCAATATCCGTCAAATGCGAATGCAAAACCGCAACGTTGCTAAATCGGCTCTTAAACCTTCCTACTGTTTGCGGCGTAAGACTTATTTCCGGCACTAGCACGATAGCCTGGCGACAGTGCAAAACGACTTCGTGAATTGCTTGAATATAAACTTCCGTTTTACCGCTTCCGGTTACGCCGTGCAGTAGAAAAATTTTGTGCCGCCGTTGCTCGATAGTTTTTTTTATTTGTGCAAGCGCATTAATTTGATCAGGATTAAGTTGATACGGCGCGATTGTTAGTTGCGCCGCCGGTTCGGACGCAGGTTCAATTTTATCGCGACGAATTGTTTTGGCACGAATTAAACCTAAACGTTTCAACGCCAATATCGGAGCGGAAGAACACTTGGCGGCAAATTGTAATTCCAACGAAGTCAATAGTTGATTACTGTCGCGCAATATGTTGAGAACGTGAAGTTGTTTAATTGTCAAAACGGGTTCGCTTTGATTATTATTGTTATTGTTATTGCTGCTGTTGTTGTTGTTAATGTTGTTATTATTTTTATCAATTTGTATATTTTTTGCGGCGGCGCTTTTGGAGACGGGCAATTTTTGTACAGAAATTCGCGAACTCTGATTTTTTTGAACAAGCGATCTTTGTCGCAAAGAATTTATCAATTTATCAGCATTGTCCGCAACATATAAAACCGTAGTTAAACGAGCGCCCGCATTCGACCTAACACCGGCAGGCAACATCGCTTCCAGAACTTGACCAATAGGACAAAGATATTCATTGGCGATCCAATACGTCAATTGAATCATTTTGTCGTCAAGCAAGCGGCGGTCGTCGATTATTGATTGTATCGATTTAAGTTTTTTATCGTGCAATTGCGGAAGATCGCCGAAAAGTTGCACGTCTATACAATACCCCTCCGTCAACCGATTACCACGACCAAGCGGCGCCATTACGCGCATCCCAGATTCAATCTTATCCTCTAACTCCGGCGGAACAAGATAATCAAGCGTCGCATCATAACCGCCCGGAAAAACAACACGCGAAATTATCCGATTAGATAAGTCATCCAACTCCCAAGCCGATAATTCGCCCGATAACGATAATACAGAATCACTATCACGCTTGAACGATTCAGAACCAAAAAAAGTTAATTGAGACGACACGATAGAATTAGGGGATAAGGGGTAGTTTGGTAAATTCGGTATTCGGTATTCGGAATTATACTGCTCGTACTTGAAATTCAGCGATTTAAAAGCGTCAAAGCCTGCCGTCCGAAAGCTAGGCAGGCGAAGGTAAACGAAAACTCAAGTGCGAACAGTTTAAAGATTTTGATTTCAAATTTAAAATAATTCTTTTAATCTGTGGATCGTTTTAAAAAAGAATCCACAGATTAAAAAAAGATTATTTAAAAAATAATTCCGAATTCCGAATTTATAATTCGCCTTCTGTGGCGTTTGAGTTTAGTCGTTCTTGTTTTTCCCATCTTGATAATGCTTGCGTTGTAATGACGATGTTAAAAATAGTAACGAAAGCAATAAAGCCTAACGCTAGTTGTGCGACTGGATTTTGTAATATTTTTTCAATTTGCGCCGGAAATCTTTGATATAACCATGCGACAAAAACTATCAATAAATATAACGGCGAAATATATTTTATAATAAACCGGAACAAATATGGTATCCTAATTTGCGATCCGCGATGCAACTCGTCCATTGTAGCGTTAATTCCAAAAATCCACCCCGCAATAATTATTTGAACTCCCGCCATTACAAAAACAAACACGTTGCACACCCAGAAATCCATCGTATCTAGCGCCGTCAACTGACGCGTAAAATAAGCCGTAAAAAATGCGCCAAACGTCGTTATTACTCCAACTATCATTAAACTCGATTTCCTGCCTATATCCAAACCTTCTTCCAGAAACGTGATTTCCGGTTGCAAAGTTGAAATTGAACTCGTAACGGCGGCAAGAAACAATAAAAAGAAAAACAAAAAACCAAACATACGTCCCATCGGCATTTGATGGAAAACTTCAGGCAACACTTGAAAACCTATCGCAAAAGAACTACCTAAATTCTCCGGCGTTAAAAATGCGGGACCAAGAAAAATATACGCCGCCGGAACAATCATCATCGCCGCAATAACAGCTTCGCAAAATCCATTTGCAACAGACGACGTTAAACTCGACAAAACTATATCGTCGTTGCGACGCGTATAACTCGCATACGTACAAATTACGCCAAAACCTAACGATAACGAAAAGAAAACTTGACCGGCGCCGGCAAGCCACGTCTCTGGATTAGAAAGCGATTCAAATAACGTTTTGTCCGGTTGCGAAGGATTCCAAACATAACCTAATCCGTCAAGAATACCTTGACCTTCTATTCCAGTAGGATTGCCAAGCGTCAAAACGCGAACCATGATAATAAAAGAACATAACAATAAAGCCGGTAACGCCAAAGAACAAAACCATTCTATTCCTTTCACTATTCCGCGATATATCAAAAAATAATTAAACGCTAAACAAAATAACATACAAAGCAAATTAAAATTCCAAAAACCACGCTGAAATAATACGCCGTCGCCAGATAAACCAACAGAATCCGCAAATAAATCACTATAACTAAAACCAACTTCCAACTCCATCCAACCAAATAAATAACGCAACGCATACATCAAACACCAACCTTCAATAAAAATATAAAACGCCGATATTATCGTCGGTAATGTTACGCAAAAAGAACCAAAATAAGCCATATAGCGATTGCCGGTTATACAGCGAAAAATACCCGGAGGAGAATGATAACCATTGACTCCAGAATAACGACCAAGCATCCACTCCGCCCAAACTACAGGTAAGCCCAACAAAAGAAACGCTATAAGATACGGTATCATAAAAGCGCCGCCGCCATACATTGCCGCTTGACCAGGGAAACGTAAAAAGTTACCCAAGCCAATAGCGCTGCCCGCAACTGCCATAATTACGCCTAATTGCGTCGTCCAATTTTCTTGCTTCGTCTTTCTAAATTTCATATCAATAAAAATTTTTTAAATTCGGAATTAGTTTTTTAAATAATCGGTCATCTCTAAAAATTCATTTTTTGTAAAAAAGGTAGGCGGCGTTTCGTCACCGTGTTTATTTTTTTAGCCGTTTACCTAGACAAATGAATTTTCAAAAGGCGCTATTATTTATTTAAATTGTTTTTGTACAAGAGGGGAGAACGATGAATTATGTTGCTCGTACTTGAAATTCTTGGGGTATCTCTAAAAATTAATATTTTGGGTATCTCTAAAAATTCATTTTTTGTAAAAAGGTAGGCGGTGTTTCGCCGCTGTATTTATTTTTTGGGCCGCAATGGAGTTTATGATACCAATAAATTTCAATAATTCATAAAGCCTAAAATATGTACATTTTAGACGTGCTAACGATTAAAATTTATTGATGTCATAAACCGTAATGCGGCCCAAAATTAAACACTGGGCGAAACGCCGCCTACCTAGACAAATTAATTTTTAAAGATACCCTATTTTGCAAAAAGGTAGGCGATGTTTCGGCACGGCGTTTATTTTTTGGGTCGCAATGGAGTTTATGCTATCAATAAATTTTAATAATTCATAAAACCTAAAATACGTCTATTTCGACGTGCTAAAGATTAAAGTTTATTGATGTCGTAAACCGTAATGCGGTCCAAAATTAAACACTGGGCGAAACGCCGCCTACCTGGACAAATGAATTTTTAGAGACGCCCGTTATGAATTATTGAAATTTAATAATTATTTTGTACGTAATGCGGCACAAAAAATAAACACAACGGCGAAGCGCCGTCTATCTTTTTGCAAAAAAATAAATTTTTAGAGATACGCATGAACTGTTACAAGAAATTAATTGAGCGTATAGATGCAATTGGGGATTGTATTAATCCGGTTGTTGTGCGTGAAATGCGGCGAAGCGTTAGGGGTGGGACAAATTCAATAGAAGCGTTAATTGGAATTTTCTCTATTTTTACCGTCGTATTAGCAGGTATAGGTATCTTTTTTGAAGCGGAGATGGCTACGAAGATTTTGTTTCAAATTTATCTTTGGGAGTGTTATTTTGGAATATTTATTTGTATATCTTTTATTAAATTTGATATTTATCATATTAACATTAAAAATGAAAAATTTGACGAGATGTTTTTTACGATTCCATTGTCGCCGCTTCAACGATTAAATTCATATTTGACGTTAATGCTACTTTGGCTGGTATTTTTTTATTTTTATTTATTGCATGTATTTGTATTATTTTATGTTTTTTTTAATGGTAATTTGAATATATTTTTAATTCTTGCAATTTCATTTTTAGGCGGTATTGTTGTGGGGTTACAGGATATTTCCAATATTGCTCAAATTAGAACAGCCGGTTCTGCTAATTCGACGGCGTTTGAAAAAACGTGTTTTGTATTTATTAGTTTTTTGACGTTTGGGGCGTTAATTGCGCCGTGGATAATTATTGTTCTTTTGGGATATTTTCTTTTTAATTTAAATTTACAAGTTGTTAAATTTTCTATAACATTTGCTTTCGTTTATTTTCGAGACAGTTTTAGTTATATTTCAATTTGTATTTTGCTTCCGTTGGTATTATTTGCCAATGGAATCATGGCGTATAAATTTTGCAAGAGCGGATTTAATATCGGATATAGAACAAACTGGAAAGCAATGTTACGCAACAATTGCGCCTACTTTACCCTCAATACAATCCTCGCAATCATCTACGTAATAATCGTAATAATCGTAAAATAAATCTATAACCGTTCACGAAAATTTAAGCGCTATATTTTAGGGGATAGGGTGTAGGGGTTAGGTGTAGGGGTTAGGGGTTAGGGAGTAGGAGTTAGGGTGTAGCGAGTAGCGGGACAATTTTCGTAACAATAAATATTTGTCCCGTTAGGGACAACATGTTGGTAGAAAAAAATGATACAAATTTTTAGCGTCCCGTTAAGGACGCAATGAGGGTTAAGGTTGTATTGACATGTTGTCTCTAGCGGAACAGATATGACAAATATTTATTGGTATCATAAACTCCATTGCGGCGTTTCGGCGAAACGCCGCCTACCTGAACAAATGAGTTTTTAGAACTTGTCTATAGTAATTTTGCGATTAGCGTACCTGTTTGATATACGGCGACGGAGATTATGATTGCTAATGTTGTATTGTAGA
>JAISLW010000339.1 GCA_031277105.1 Planctomycetaceae bacterium
TATATGTTATGAATTATTAAAATTTAATAATTATTTTATACGTAATGCGACCCAAAAAATAAACACAGCGGCGAAACATCGCCTACCTTTTTACAAAAAATGAATTTTTAGAGATACCCTTGTTTTAACCGTTCACGGAAATTTGTTTATTAAATTACGTTTGGCAATTTTTTGAGGGACAAGTGGGACAATTTTTTTTATAACAAAAAACTGTTATCTAGCTTTCTAAAAAACTACTCCCTATTTTCTACACCCTAATCTCTAAAATTTATCGCTTATAAATTTTCGCGAAGGGTTACATTTAATTTTATCCCCCCTAATTGACAACAAATAATTCTATCATACAATCTGCAACTCAATTTATTTAAGAGGAATATTTAGATTTGCTGTTTTTTGACGATTTGTATTTTATTTTTCGGTTGCACAAGACGATCACAAGAAACGGATTTTAACAATTACACAAGAAAATATAATAAATTAATTTTGAAAAAAATATACAAAATAAGAAATATAAAAATAAATTACAAATATATAGACGATAATCGATAAAACAATTAACAATTTTTTAACCGGTATTTTTTAGTTTACACTAATAACTCAATAAAATGATAAAATCGACATATTTTTCGGATTTTGCCCAATTTGCCAAAAAAACATGTAAAAATGTTAAAATAGGCAAGGGGGGGGGGGGTACGTAATCTTCTATTGCGTTTCGATTTCGAACAAAATCTCTTTGTTTTTTTCGGATTCGGAAAACGTTTTTTTGCTTTCGCTTTTTTTAGGATTCTTTTTTTAGAGGTTGTTGTCTTAATCTCTATTTTTCTCTCTGTCGTTATTTCTACCCTTCGGTTATTTTTTGAATACGCAACTTTGAAATATCGTTGTAATAATTTTAAATCTATCAACCGCACAATCAATGTCCCTAAAAACAATACATTAAACAATACAGTCAAATTATCATCGTTTACCGGATATTTTAAACTGATTAAATCTGCAATTGCGTTTTATCAGGCGCCGTTGAGCGAATTTATATCTCAACCGCCTTTTTGTTTGACTTGCGACAAATTACAGGCGAGACGCCTGCGATCCTTCGCAATTTTTTGTTACAAAAAATCAAAAAACATTTTAATATGACAATAGCGTAAATCATGGATGAAAATAAATAGCGTTTTATGGACAAGAAAATTAACAAGTAAATTTTAAAATAATGTTTTAGTAAATTATTTTGACGTTTACATAACCACAATAAAATCTGAAAAGATTTTTATTGATCAAAAAAAGAACAATGGGAGATTGAAATGAACTTTAACAAATTTGTATGCGAGTTTTTTAAGAGCGTAGTAGTTTTTTTGACAAGTATTTCGTTGGTTTTTCAAGCGCCTTTATTGACGTATCTTTACGCTCAATCTCCGGCTGCAATCATTCCCGACGGACGCACCCAAACCTCCATAACCGGAAACGGAAATATTACCGACGTTCACACAAAAACCATCAACGGACGAAACGCTTATAATTCGTTTGAACGTTTTAACGTTCCGTCCGGTAATACGACAAATCTCCACGTGCCAGACACGGCTAAAAATCTCGTCAACCTCGTTCATAAAGAACGGTCTCAAATTGACGGGATTCTGAACTCTTACAAGAACGGTAAAATTGGCGGTAACGTATTTTTCTTGAATCCACACGGAATAGTTATCGGTCAAGGCGGCATTGTCAATGTCGGCTCTCTACATTTGCAAACTCCAACACAAGATTATCTTAATAATTTACTTTCACAACACGGCGTAGTTAGCGCGGTTCACGAACAACAACTTTTTGAAGGCAAAGTTCCTATCAGTCCTAGCGGCGTAATTACTGTTAAAGGCAAAATAAACGCAGTTGAAGAAGTTCAAATCAAAGCGGGCGACGTTGATATTGCTCAAGGTTCACGCGTGCGAGCCGGTCGCGAAGTTGTAGTAGAGTTTGGCGATTTGGTAAACATAGAAGGTTTGAATTGGGGTAACGATCTTGTTGTTACGCCGGAAGGTAAAATAAAAATAGTAGCGACAAATAATGTTGAAGTTGCAGGCGAAGTCAAAGTTGACGGAATAGAAAATAATAAAGCAGGCAATATTGAAATCAAAGCAGACAACAATATAAACGTCCGACAAAATGCCGAAATCTCCGCAAAAGGAAACGGGAAAAATTCAGACGGAGGCGAAATTATAATTTACGCAGACAACAATTCCACACTAGAAAAAAACGCAAATATCGACGTCTCCGCAGAACCAAACGCAAAAGGAGGTTTCCTAAAATTTAGCGCATCAGAAAACGTAAACATTTCAGAAAACGGTTTACACTCATCAAGCGGAGGAAAAATTTTAATCGACACGTATGCATTAAGCTGGAAAGGCGAAGGAGACAACGTTTTTACTAAAGGAGCGGATTTGGAAATTGAAGCATATAGTAAAATATATATAGAAAATGTATATATCTCATCGCGCAATATATCGACAAATAACAATGACTACACTCGCGAAAAGATTTTAACAGAAGCATCAATAGGCGATTCGGGCAACATTGTAATTCATACACAGGCTCCTTCTACAGTTACTATTGATGTTCCGATAGAAATCAAAAACAGCCAAATTCTTTCGTTTGCTACCGGTCAGTACAACGCTGGTAATATAAAATTTGAAAATGAGTCAGCTGGAATTGGCGGTTCATTGAGCATGTCAAATGTTATAGTAAATTCTTCTACTGAAAAAGGTTGGGGTGGATCTATAAATTTAAAAGGGTTAATCTATGTTTCATTGGAAGACAGTCAATTTTTGATCAATTCTAAAGATGCTGGAAGATCAGGAAATTTTACGTATGAGTATAGTGGATCGCCGCTTGATATATTAAGTTTTTCAATGGTCGATACAACGATTGATGTTTCTACCAACGGTATTGGGGGCAAAGCCGGCTCAATTAAGATGGAAAAACTTCGTCAATTTAGTATGGTCAACAGTCATTTGCTCTCTTTAGCAAACGGAACATCTGCGTATGCTGGTAGTATTGATATTGGCGCATCCAATTATATTGAGCTCGATTTCTTGGGACTTGACACTGCGACGCATACAATGACAATGCAAGAAAGCACAATTGAAATTGGCGGTACTTCTCTAAATGCGTTTAACAGATACGGAGAGGAAAATGAACCAAAGATTCTTATTGGTCTTAGTAATAATGGTAGTTTCAATAAATTATACATGAATGAAAGTAGCAAAATAATCGCAGCGACAACGAGCGGAACGCCAGACGATCCTAGCGATGATAAATTTGGCGATATTAGTATTAACATTGAAGATAACGCATACGGCGATCAATTTGATTATGTCGGTAATACTACAGCCGAGTTTAAGATGTCAGAGCAGTCTGAGATTACGGGTAAAAATATTGCTATTCAAGCGCTAGCCGGTAGCGGCGTGCGTTTTGAAGTTAAACAAGACGGCTCTTTGGAGGAAACGGAATCAGACGGTATGTTTGAGTCGCTGGAAGGTTTAATGAATACATCGCTTGGCGTGCTAGAATCTTTATTTGAACTTGCTGTTTCTACGGTTGGTAGTATTGGGGCGACAGCTCGATTTAATCAATCCAATGTAAAAATTAATATTGACGGGACGATTAAGGCTTCTGAAGATATTAAGATTGCCGCATTAGCAGAATCTAAAGCTGATTTTATAAATTTGAGTATCGTTATAGCGGGTTCTGCCGCTTGCGTTTCCGCTAATTCAGAAGTTACGATAGGCGGTAAAGGTTCGTTAATAGCAGACAACGGCAGCGTATCAATACTTTCCCAAACGAAAACAACTATCAGTACTTTATCAGCAACGATGTTCGCAAGCCCTGCGCCGTTTGATTTACATTTTGCAGCTGGCGTTGCTATATCGAACAATAAAATCAATATTAAAGAAGGCGCATTGATACAAGCAAAAGACGATATTATCATACAGGCATTAACGGAACGAACTCACGGCGTTAGTTCTTTTGGCGGCGCCGGTAATTCTTATGTAGGATTAACTGCCGTCGTATTATACGGTAATGCGCAGACGGATGTAATCGTTGAAGGTGATTTAATAGCCGGAAATAAAATTTCGCTCGAAGCAAAAACAGATACAATAAAAAATTCAATAAATTCAAAAATTAGTATGGGAGGAACTGCGGCATTGGGCGGCATCCAAAATACCGGAATAAAGTTACTCGATAAAGTTACCGGTCTTGTTACTAAGATTAAAAATTTAATATCAAAAATTGTTGAGAAAATTAAACCGTCTGACGGTAGTCCAAGTAATCCATTTGATCAAATCGGCGTATCCGGCGCGTTTGGCGTATTATTTGATTCAATTGATACGCATGTTACTGTCAATAGTAGCGCCAAGTTGACGGCAAAAGATATTTCTATCAATTCTGAAACTAAAAATAAAATTGTTGTTACAGTAGGGGCTACAATTTCCGACTATGAAGTTGATGATAAGAAGGTAAAGAAAGATATTGGTCTTGCGATAGCCGTTCCAATTATTTTAATGGACAATAACACGAGTTCTATTGTTAAAAGCGGCGCCGAATTGAAATCTAACGGCGATATTAATATTACATCAAGTAATAAAATTCCGTATAACTTAAATCATCCAATATATAATTTAATTACGGATCCGGGTATTGGCACAGCATTCGGGTTGTTGGGGATGATTCAAAATAATCTTGGAATAGATAATGGGTTATTTAATACATGGTCGCAATCATCAACGCTTACAGATGAATTGAGTCTAGGCGGTATGGTTGATTTTTTGATTATTGAGAATACAACGAAATCCATAATTGAAGACGGCGTAACCATTGGAGGAATAGACGGAATTTCTACTAAACCTAATTTGACAGTTACGGCTGATACCGTAATTGAATTAGGAAATTTAGTCGGTCATTTTACGGTGTTTTGGGATGGTACTCCTGATTTTACCAAAGGCAGCTGGCGGGACTGGACAGATGCGTTGGATTTTGTTCCAGAAATTGGTAATGAAACAGGCGGTAGCGCTCTTGGCGCTGCGTTTTTAGGTTCATTTGTTACTAACACGACAATAGCGCGTATCGACGGCGCAACAATAGACGTATCAGATTTAATAGTTCAAGCTGATACGCGAGCAGTTGATATTGGTATTTCTATTGGCGGCGGCAAAGCGGGAGGCATTGGTATAGAAGGAATGATAGGTCTTTCGTATTATAATTCTTATACGCTTGCCAAAATAGACGACGGCGCATCAGTCAAAGCGTCTTCCGTAACAATAAAGGCGATAGACGACGCATATCGAATTGGCATTGCCGGCGGTTATGTTAAAGGCACAACCGGAATTGGCGTTTCTGCTATCCTAACCTATTCCGACAGGCAAGCTCATGCGGTTTGGGGTAATTTGCTTGACGATGATGGAAATTTAGCAAGAATTAAAGGCGATGATTATTATGAGAAAAATGCAGATAGCGTAACAAATTCAATTGTTACCGGTAATATAGATATTGAGTCGCTGCTTGGCGGTTTGAATATTGTTGCCGCGGTAGCAGGCACGATGACTTCACAAACTGGCGAAAACAACAGCGACGATAAAAATTATGTAGAGAATATTGTAGATCCTATAATATCGTATTTTAACGGAGCGAATAAGGCGGTAGATTCAAAATTAAGCAACGCTAAAAGTAAAAGCGCTCAGCAAAAAGATCCGCAGATGGGTATTGGCGTTTCTGGCGCCGCTGCCATAAATATTCTTTTTGAGCGTAGCACAGCCGGCATTAGCGGCAACGTTAATATTGCTGCAAACGATATTAAATTGTTGGCGGAGAATAGTATTCTTGATGTTTCCATTGGCGGCAGCATGACGTTACAAGGCGGGACGGAGAAACCTAATGTAGGTATTGCCGGTAGTTTTGGTTTAAATATTCTTGACGGCAAAACAATTGCGTATATTCAGCCGACTTCTCCTTATCCCGATAGCAAAATTAATATTACATTTAACGATTTAGATATTGACGCGGAACGAACAGGAAAAATTATTTCTGTAACTGCGGGCGGTTCGGGAACAGCGGCGGAAAAAGGAGCTCAAGTTGCGGGTAGCGCTTCGCTTAATATTTTGTTGGACGATACGATTGTACGGATTAAAGACGCAATTTTGACCGAAAAGAATGAGGGCAATAGCGACGTTAATATTAACGCGGCAGATTCGGCTTTAATAATTGCGCTTGCGGGCGGTTTTGCGGCAGGCGGCAAAGGGGCTGCTGGGGCGTCGATAGTCGGGAATTATCTTGACTTGAATACTTTTGCAAATATTAACAATTCAAAAATTACCGCAAATAATTTATCGATTACTTCTGATAATAAATCATCAATAGTAACGATTGCGTTTGCAGGCGGCGCCGGTAAAACTGTAGGCGTCGGCGGTACAATTGCGATTTTGTTATCAGACGGAACAACGCAAACTTCTATTTTTGATTCAGAAATTATACTTTCAGGCGCATTTGAAGCGGCGGCGACTAGCGACGACGGCATCGGCGCCGGAAGTTATTACAGAGATATTATTGCCGACTTACAAAAGGAAGAAGACAGCGGCGATACTTCTTATCTTTCGGACAACGGCACAAAACTTGACACTCGCGAAAAAGACGCAGACGGGAATCTTAGTGGTGAAGAGACGGCGTTGAAGCTTGGGCTTTCACTAATTCAACCGAAGATAGTAACGGCGGCATTGGCGATTGCGCTTGGTGAAACTGCGGTTGGCGCTAATATCGGACTTAATATTTTGACGGATACGACTGGCGTTTTGATTAGCGGTTCAAAAATTGCGGCGAGTGCGGTTGGTCTTGATGCTGCGACGAGTGGCAGTATTATTGCGGTTGGCGTTGGCGTTTCTGGTAGTTCCGGTTCTCTTGCAATAGGCGGCAATGTTGCGGTCAATCTTGTCGGCGGCAGTACGACTGTTGATTTGATAAACGGTTCAAATATTGACGTAAAGAATGAATTGTCAGCGAAAGCGATAAATTCGGCGGGGATAGTTAATATTGCATTTAATCTTGCGGTTAGCAACGGCGGTACGGGCGTATCGGCTTCTATCGCCTATAACCAAATTGCCCATTCAACATTAGTAAACGTAAATAACAACGTCCAGATTAGCGGCGGCTCGATAAAATTGGCGGCGGATAATACGTCTGCGATAATTGCGGCTTTAATATCGATTGGCGGCGGAGGCGGCACGGGCGGCTTTGGCGTGTCGTTTGCAATAAATACAATTGGCACGATAGCATTAAGTGAAATTGATAGTACCGATATTGACAATCTCAACGACAACGGCACGCGTGAAGAAGAAGAAAAATTTCGCTACGATCTTGCGTCGGATTTCGGAAGCGAAAATATTATCAGCAAAATTGCGAGTTCTGAAAACAAAACCGAAGTTGTTATTCAAGACAGTACAATCACGGCGACGGTTGACGGTATTGATTTAGATGCGAATATTTCCGGCGCGGTAATTTCGATAGCGATTGGCGCCGGTTTTGGCGGTAATGCAGGCGCCGGCGCTGCGGGCGCATACAACAATAACAGCGCCGCTAACAATATTTTTGCAATAAATAGCAACCTTACAACGACCGGAACGCGCGGCGATATTTCTGCTGAAACTTTAAGTAGCGGTAATATTTTTGCGGTTAGTATTGGCGGAGGCGGCGGCGGTACGGTTGGAGTCGGCGTTGGCGCTGCGCTTAATAATTTGTTTGGGCAAAATCAAATTGCATTTTTAAACACTAACACGATCTCAACAGGCGCTATTTCGCTTGATACTAGAAATAACAATTTGATTATTTCAGTTGCGGGCGGCGTTGCGGGCGGCGGTACTGTTGGCGTTGGCGCTGCGATTACGGCAAATTTATTATGGGGAACAACAGTCGCCCAAATCGTTGGCGGCATAACAGAAGCAGAAACTATATCAATCAAAGCATTCAACAATTCTGATATTTTTGCCGTTGCAGGCGCCGGCGCATTTGGCGGCGTTTTCACGGCTGCGGGTTCGATTGCCGTAAATTATTTGCAAAATAAAACAGACGCAAGAATAGGACAATTAGGACATACAGAAACGATCTTCAAAGCAAACGAAGGAATCAATATTGACGCTCTTGCAGACGGCAACATAATTTCGATTGGCGGTATGATTTCGATTTCGGGAGGCGTTGGAATTGCGGGTTCGATTGCGACTAACGTTATAAACTCGCAAACTAACACGTACATCGAAAACGCAAATTTGATCGCCAATGAATCCGGCAACGGTAATTTTCATGCGTTTGCCAATAGCGATAACTATATTAAAAATATTATTATCAATGTGTCCGGCGCATTATACGGTACCGCCGACGTGATTATTGGAATGAATGTTATTAACGGTACGACAGAAACAAAAATCGATAGCGCCGATATAACCGCATATACAATGGATATTCTCGCCAAAAACCACTCTGAATCGTTGGGCATTACGGCGACGATGGGTTTGTCTGGTTTTGCGTCTGTTGCGATTGTTACTGATTTACATTTATTGTTACAAAATGTAAATACGAAAATATCCGATAGCAATTTGACCGCCTTAAATACGATTGAGATTGACGCAATAGATTCAAAGACGGTTATGTCGAATGTTGCTGGGCTTGCGGGTTCGGTTTTTGTGGGCGTAAGCGGCGCTTTGACGACTGTTGTTACAAGCGGAAGAACGATAGTTGATATTGCAAATACCGAAATTACAACAACAGGATATTACGGCGACATTATTATTTATTCTAAAAATGAAACTATTCTTAGAGAGACTGCCGCATCGCTTGGTATTGCCGGAATTGCGGGAGTTGCAATGACGGCAGGCGTAAACGTGATTTTACAAGAGGCGCAAGTTAATACAGACGCTAATACTGTTCTAACTGCGGAAGGCGATGAAGGCGATGTTGAAATTACAGGTTTGAGTGAATTTAAACAGGATTGGCTTTTGGCGACATCGATTGGCGGCGGGCTTGTTGGAGTAGCCGGAACGGTTGTAGTAACGACTCTTGCGGATAAAGTTAATGTTAATATTGCCGGAGAAATTGCGGCGGGACACGATGTAAAATTAAATGCGCTTGGCGTATCTACAAAATTAAATTCTGTTGTTGGCGGCGTTGCCGCAGGTTTGGTTGGCGGCGCTGCGGGACTGGAAGTACTTGTTGTGAATAATGGCGCGTCGTTATGGAATGCCGCTAATATTGTAGCGGGTAACGATATAATATTGACTTCTAAACAGTCGCGCGATATTACTCAAAAAACGTCTGCGGGAGGCGCGGGCGTGCTAGGTCTCGCCGCTACAGTTTCCGTTATAAATATGGGCGGTTCAATCGATGAAAAAAATCAAGATGCGTTTGCCGATTCCTTGACGGCGTCAAACGACATGTTGACAAAACAAAAAGCAAAAACGAAAAGACTTGAAGGCATATCTGTTGACAACGCCGCCGTCTCAAAAGTAGAAACGGCAAATACGGCGTTATTGCGAGTCGACGGTTCATTGACGGCGGCTAACAAAATTATTGGCGTTGCGTCTGTTGATAATGACGTTGATAATATTGTGCAAGGGCTTGGAATAGGAGTCGCCGGCGCCGGAGCGGCAATAGGCATAATGCACGCACGAGACAATATTACAACAAACATAAACGCCGATATATCAGCAAAAGAAATTACGTTTGAATCAATCGCAAACCAAAAACGAATAAAACAAGATTCTATTGCGGGCGGCGGAGGCATTAAAGGATACGGCGCCGCATTGGGCGTAATAGATTTTTCCGGCGATATAACAACAAATATTGCAAGCGGTAACGCTATGATTGCCGACAAGATTACTATTTCCGCTTATCGTGATTTTGCCAAAGTTAATATAGAATCTGATTCGGCTGCGGTTGGCGCGGTTGGATTGAGCGGCGCTGTTGCGGTTGTTATGTTAGGCGATAGCGCCGATGGTAAAAGCGCCGTTAATATTTCAGATAATACGACAATTTTAGGCAAAGAGATTACGCTTTCGGCAAACGATCAATTTAAAAACATATACGTTAATGCGGACGCTGGAAGCGGCGGCGTACTATCCGGCGCAGGCTCGGACGTAACTTTGATAATAAATAATAACTCAAAAATCAACGTCGGAAACAACGCATTCATCGGACAAAAAATAACAGAATCAAATTATCCAAAAGAAGGAAACTCAATAAATCTCATCGCAAACGCAACATTAGATAAAATTTATACCAATGCAAGAATGTTGACCGGAGGCATGTATGTTGGAGGAACTGCATTGAACGTAACGCAAATAAACTTAAATGAAAATATTTATACCGGTCAATCGGAATTGCGGTCTTGGGATATTTTGTTTTTATCGGATCAGACGACGACGGATATTATCGCCGACGCCGCAGCGCTAACAACAGGAATAGCCGCAGTAGCCGGAGTAAATTCATTCCTCACCGTTAATGAAAATAATAATATTCAACTCGAAAATACCACAGTCGACGCTTGGTGGGATTTCATCGCAAAAACCGGATACGGAAATAATAACTTGACAACTACGGCTGAACTAATAAACGCTTCCGCTATTCCATTGTCAATTTATCCCTTCGCAAAAACCATATTATATAGAAATGATAACATTGCTATATCAGGTTCAAATGCAAACGTTCAAAGCGTCCGTAATATAAATTTACTTGCCGGAGATAATAACGCTTTCAACAACTTAAAATCACACTCAAAATATACAAGTTGGATTACGTCGTCCGATACCGCCCAAGAAATGTTCGATCCGGATCAAACGTCTTTGTCCGATAAAGGAAGCACAATAGAAAAAAATCTAAACTCGCTAATTACGATAGACGGCGCAAAACTCGAAGCCGGATCGCATTATAAACAAGAGTTAGAAATTAGTCCCACCGGAGAAATTACAAAAAGCATAACATTTCCAGATATAACAACTAAGAAAAACGTCAACGTCGGTACTTTCTTCGACAGCTTTGTCGCAGATAAACAAAATCAATATGACAATATAGTTAATAAAATCGACAATTTAAAAAAATATAGCGGCACTCAAGATTTGATAAAAGATTTACAAGGTACATTAGCGTCTTTGCAAGCAGAACTTGCTTTTCTAAAATCACAAGCGGCATATTACAAGAACGACGACGAAAGCGGTAAAACCGCCGATATGATTTATTTCTTGAATGATATTGTCGCTTCAAACGGCGATATAATTTTGAATGCGCAAAACGTGACGCTAAACGGCGACGCAAAATTTATCGCACACGATGCGGCTACTATCTCAATAACTAACAATTCAAGCGCATTTCTCACCTTCGGTAATACTGGATCAAAAGTTAATTTTTTAATTCCCGAACAATTAGGCGGACGTATTTTTTACAACGGTAATATTATTAAAGATGATAATTCGTTTGCAAATTACAATATGAACGCAGATTTAATATTAACAGGAAACAGAACGTATGACTCAATTACTTCAGATAATGCGCGACTTGCGGATATTACAATTACTAATAAATATGACGGCGGAATTAACCTAGCGTCGGAAATATTCGTCAATAATGCAAACTTCTCAAATTATCAAGGCTCAATCAATTTCAACAGCGCCGGAAGCACATGGTTCAACGATACAAACCTAAACGCAAAAGATATTACAATAAAAACAGACGGAGTCGTTTATCAAGGTTACTCCATCGGAATAAACAACATCGCAGGCGATCCCTTCAAAAGCGATAACCTAGAAACAAATTTAACGCTCTGGAAAACTTCACACAAAGTAACGCCAACAATAGAAGACGTCAATGCATTCCAAAATGCAAAAGACGAACTATATAACAAATATTTGAGAAGCGACGGAACCGCAGACAGTAAATTATACAGCGAGTTGTATAATGAAAGACTTGATGCGTTAATGGCTGCATCTACTTTGGAATCGATTCTTAAGTGTTTGCAAGACGCTGGCGCAAAATCAAAAACCGAAGTCGCTAAATTTGGGAACAACGATCAGGTTTATATTTATCACGACGCTTCAGACGGCAATAAAGTTAAAAGGGCTATTATTTATGAGGGTAAATATTATACAGTAATAACTGGTGCAACTTGGCTTGACACAACATTTGAAGCGATTACAAATTCCTCAAATATTACTTTTGTTCGCGATTATGCCGATGCTGTTCAAAATAGTAGTTTGAATTTAGATACATTAGTACGTCTTAGTGATGCAAACGAAAGTAATTTCGGTAGCGATAAAAGCTGGGCAGAAACTTTCAATTCACGTATGACAGCAGGTTATGCATCATTTGCTGCGGAGTATAAAAAACTTGTAACGGGTACTAACAATGGCGTAAATTATAATAATCTTACTCCAGATAATGCGATAAGCAGCAACGGTAAAATGTCCGCCGGACGTTCTATTTTCATATCGGCTGAGATTATTAACGTCAACGGTTTAATCGAAAGCGGATGGCTCAATTACAATATCGATCTCAATACAAACGCCGTAACTGATGCGATCAAAAATCACAATAACCAAAATATACTCAATTTGACCGATACAGTTTTTACTGGAACTAACTCAACAAACGCCAATTACAATGCTCATAAGGTTGAAATTAAATATGACCCCGTAACAAATTCAATCGTCCTTGACAATATTAAAGCCGAAGGCGGAAGTATTACTCTTTACGGTAATATTATTAGTACCGGCGGCGGTAAATTGTCAGTCGCCGACGGATACGGAAACGTCAAAATAAACGTCAACGATAACTACCAAACAACAATCGGTAGAATCGACACCGGAAACGGCGCCGAAGGCGTAATCACAATCACCGATACGTCAAAGAAAACTAATAATATCAATTATCTAACAACTACATACAGACGAATAAACGGCGAGGTCTATTACTCAGATAATAAAAATAGTAATGTGCCTATTTCGGGCGCCGCCGTTTATAAAACAACCGCCGACCGATGGCTAGTTAACGTCGATGCGAGCCACTCAGTTTCCGCCAACGTAATACAACAAAAACAAACGACAACTTTAGGACAAATCTTTGCATTCGACTGGACTCCCGAAACAACTACAACTTCTTATTTGAATATGAAACAATTTGACGTTGGCGGAATCGAATTAGGCGAGTTCCTTATTACAGATGCAACTCTGCGCAGTAAAGATACAAGTTTGGCAAACGCTGATGTTATCGGCGAATATACCAAAAATACGACAACAGTAACGCTATGGAACGACGACAATTATTCTAACTATTACAATCAACTTTCAGACGACGCAAAAACATTTGTCAATACTTACGCACAACAAAATAACTTGACAACAAGCGATCCTGGCGCCGACGTTACCGGTTGGTTTGGTTTTATTCCGACCGAATGGGCAAAGACAAGAAAATACGCAGAAATTAACGACGCAACAGAAATCTGGAGAGTTTACGTCAATGCGTCAAAAGATATATCAATTAACTTTTTCGGCAACGATACGACAGGCGAAATTGATATTACGGGAAAAAGTACAGTTACGCTAACCGATCTTATTCGTAGTTCGCACAATTTAAATATTAGGTTGGAGTCCGGCGATATTTTATCGGCAAATACCGGCAAAATTGAATCGCAAAATATCAATTTGACAGCCGCCAAAGGCAACATCGGCGGTATCGATGCGGCGCCGGTAAATTTGACCGGAGGCAATTATAAAACAACAATAAAAGCAAGCGCTAATAATGTTAATCTTGACTTCAAAAACGCTCAAGTTTACGTAAACGAAATTAAAACAATCGGCGGCGAAAACAGTAAACTGAATTTCCGCTCCGCCGGAGAAATCTTGATGGCGTTAAACGGTAACGGATTCGACGCTGCGGGATTCCTTAACGTTGTTGCCGAAGGCGGGAAAATTACAGGCGTATCGGACGGCGATTACTTCAAAATGAAAGCGGGAAACAACGTCAATATTAACGCAACAAGCGGCATAAAAGCAGAATTTGGATCGACGCTTTACGCCGAGTCAATTAAATCGCAAGGCGGCAACATCGACTTAAAAGTAAACGGCGATCTGCTTGACAGTAATTCAATTGAAATCGCTGACCCGCTAAGCGACGCTGAACGTTCCGAATTTTGGCAATCGCTCGGTATCGTTAAAAACACAACAGAAAATACAGACCTGAAAACAAAAATCATTGCCGGCTACGAAACGTCAAAAACTGTCGAATACTTTGAATTTTGGAATGAATTTGGTAAAAACGCAAAAGAAGAAATCGGAATAATTGACAAAGACAAAAATACAATAATTAACTCCGCCGAATCTAAAGACCTCGTACTTAACGTTGAAAAATTTAACAACGAATATCAAACTTGGGTAACAAATAAAACCAACGGCGATGAAAAACTCAAAGCATTTTACGATGAAATCGCAACAAAACAATTTGACGCCGATTACAAATACAAAGCAACCGAAGAAGAAAAAACGCAACGAATCGCTGGTTTAGATTGGAACTTAAAACAACTCAAAAACGATTTACCGGCAAATATATTCATCCAAACCGCAGACGCAGGTTCGCGACAAAATACAACGTCAATGATCGAAGAACCAAATATCGCCGGACATAACATTTCATTAAACGTAACAGGAAATATCGGAACGCCCGCGTCAGAAAATATAACTATCTCAAAAGGCGACGACCTATTCCCCGAAAACGCCGATCCCAACGTTAAAGAAATTGCCAAAAATAAACTCCGCGCATTAGCCGACGCCGAATTAGACGACGTTACAATTGTAAAAAATAACGACGGTACAATTAAACAACTAGATATTAAACGTTACGATAATTTTAACATCGAAGCAACCGGAACCTTGAAAGCGCAATCCGCAAACGGCTGGATAAATATCGGCATACAAGGCGACATTACAATCGATAACTCAATCAATGACGACTCCGGCATTCGCGCCGGAACAGACGGCAGCCAAGATTTACGCCTAAAAGTCGATGGCTCAATCAAAACAAATAACGACAAAAATATAGCAATAAACGCCAAAAACGCCGTAATCGAAGCCGCCGGAGGACAAATAGGAAATGAACAAAATAAACCGCTAGTCCTCAAATTAACCGGAACTAACGAAAACGCATGGCTAACAACACGCGCAAATGATATTTACCTCAATATCCTAAACGAAATTTACGTCCGCGAAATAAGCGCTGATAATATTAACATCAAAGCGGAGGCATTCCACAACGCAGACCCGACAAATACCGCTGTAAAAATCAACGGCACAAATATAAATCTTAATGCGGCAACCGGCTCTATCGGTACAAAAGATAATTACTTGACAATCGCACAAGCCGACGGCGGTACTACGCAATTATACGCCGCAAATAATATTTACGCCAAAAATCCAACCGGTTCGCTAGACATAACCAACTTGAATACCGAACAAGATTTTAATAATCAGACCAGAATAATTAGCATTATCGCAGATCAAAATATTAGCATTAACATTAACGCCGTTAATGACTACATCGTAGGTATTGAATCTATAAGTTTTGAAACATTAAAAGGCGACGTCACAACCGGCGGACAACAATTTGCTGTGGCTGGCGTCAACACGATTTTAAACATGACGTCAGCACGCGACATAATATTTTCCACATCGGCGTTTGTTACCACTAAAGCAAATTTGACCGCAGCAAACGACGTTATAATCAAAAGCGGCATGTTTAACAGCGGAACGAAAGACTTAACTGTAAAAGCCGGACGAGATATCTCAATTAAAGCAAACATAACCGGAGGAAAAACAAGCCTAGAAACAAAAACAGGCAAAATAGAATTTGACGGCAAAAACGATCAAAATGCAACTATAAACGCAAAATTTAACGACCTAACATTAAATTCCGCCACAGATATTTTGATCTCAAATTTACAAGGAAACGATAAATTTATCGGATTTGATGTAACGAATAATTTCACCGCAACCGCCGAAAACGAAGTCATAATCAAAAACGTTATAGCAGATGTCGGCAATACAACCATCACAGCAACAAACGGCAATTTAGAATACAACGGCGGAAAAGCAACTTTCAATAACAGCCTAACGCTAAATTCTAATACAGATATTTCAATAATAAATTTAGCAGAATTTATCGTAACAAATAATTTCAACGCAACCGCCGAAAACAATCTCATAATCAATAGCCAAAAATTATCCGCAGATGAAATAACCTTGACCGCAAAAACAGAAAACCTAAAAATCAACAACGGAACCGCAAAATTCAATAACGCTAAATTCACCGCCGGAAAAAATATTGAACTAAACGATAACATCGATATTACTATCAGCGGAGATAAAAATAATGTCGATGGAAATAGTTTGAGCGTTTTGGCAAATAATAATATCGTATCAAACGGAAAAATTACAGTCGCAAAAAATGACGCTAATTTAACCGCAAAAGACGGCGAAATCATCAGCCTAAATAACAACAAAACCAACATCGACGCAGTTAATTCAAACGTCAATTTGATCGCCGCAAAAGGTATCGGAAATAAAAACTCATTTGAACTAAAAGCCAAAACGCTAAGCATCGACGTAACCGATGCGGGAAATGTAAGCCTCAATATTATCGATGATACTACAATCAACAACATAAAAAATACAGATGGAATAATTGATATAAACGTGCAAGGCTCGGTTGTCGTCGGCGACGTTTCGGCAAACGGAAACGGCAGCGATTTCGTACTCGGCGCTACGAAAAATATTACATTCAGTGAAAACGCAAAAATCACCGCAGATGAACGCATCGTAATCGTATCAGACGGCGGAGATATTTATTCAGAATCAAACAACGAAACAAACGCCGTAATTTTCAACGCCGCATCAAATAACATCGTCGCAATAAAAGGTAAAATTCACGGCAAAGCAACGCAAAATAACGGCGGTTTTATTACAACTTTCACAAAAGGAAAAGTAAATCTGATTAGCAATGAAGATTTGTTAGTTTATGAAACTTCGCAAAACGAAGTCGATTACGATACAGTCGTATCAGGCGGACAAATTTCAATTTTATCAATACTTGATAATGGAATATCAATACAAAAAATCGTCGCAAACAAAATCAATTTTGATCAAGGTATCGTTAAACTGTCAAAAGTAACCGATGAATATTACGCAGACGTCGCTTCGGTAATCGGAGAAGATATTGTAAAAATCATCTCAAAAAATAATTCATTGTTCGGTAAACAATTCGATATAGTTGTAGATGAAATCGTAATTACAAACAATAAAGAAAATGCACAATTCGATATGGGCGTAACAGAAATCAGATCAAAAACAAATATCACTATTGCGTGGGATAAACTTATAATGGAAGGTTTAGTCGCAGGCGTTGGCAGTTCGTTTACGCATATCGGCGGCAGCAAAGAAGTCGCAGATTTAACTATCGTCAAAAACATCGCATCAACAGGAGATTTCACTTTCAAAAACATGGCGTCGAATTTAGTTTATGTTTATTCCGATTCAATCAACGGCGTTTTGCAAGTGTTGAATTCGTATAACGGGAATCATGCAAATTACGATATAAATAATATTTCGCTTGTAATTGATTCTGTTGACAAGGGGCGGAGCGGGTATTATTCATATTTCCGGCAAGAAAACATGTATCCTGATTTTAGGGTTTGGTCGATTGACGGCAGTTATGATTTTGATTTGACGGCTGAAAAACTTAATTATACAAATCCGCAATTACGCATGCTTTCAGCGTTCAATCACAATCTTATACTTAATAACAACGTAACATATACGGATTCGGCATTTGATGATTTATTGGTAGATAAACGTTGCGTAACGAATAATTTTATTGGTAATTTGTTGAAGTCAGAGTTGCGAATATCGGCAGATAATTTTAAAAACAATACTTTAGCAAACGACAATATAGACAATATAATAAGAGAATCGTGGGCGCCACAATCAAATTCGCCAATAAACCTAGACGCGGCGCTCATAAGAATTGACGATAAAAACGAACTTGCAGAAGAAAAAGATGATGATAATGAAATGAATAACAATGACGAAAAACAAAATAAAGAATAAATGGCGTCTCTAAAAATTCATTTGTAAGGTAGGCGGTTGTTTCGCCGCTGTGTTTATTTTTTGGGCCGCAATAGAGATTAAGACGCTAATAAATGTTAATATTTCACAATGCCTAAAATATATTTATTTTAGACGTTAAAAATTATTAAAGTTTAATAATTATTTCATATCTAATGAGGCGTTTCGGCACGGTGTTTGATTTTTTTAGCCGCCTACCTTTTTGACAAAAAATTGAATTTTTAGAGACGCACAAACGTTTAGATTGTCTAATCGTTAAAATAGGCAACTGGTATTTTTTTTCAATTAGTTATTGGTAGATTGCCGATAAAGAGTTTGGTTATTAAGTATTGAATAATTATTTATCAATATTTTGCTTTCAATATAATGGATTATCGCGTTTATGTAAGGATATAATTTTGAATACTTTAATCAAATTTTACTTATAAGAGTGAACGGATTAGAATAATGTTGCGAATAATTAAAAATGACAAAATAAGAAATCATAAACTAAAGCCATGTAAATATGCGGCTTTTATTTTTGTTACAATAATTTTTATTGTAACGATATTTCCTAATTTTGCCCTGTCCCAAACGCCGCCGCCGCGCGATCCTACCTTGACCGAAATAAATCCGCCGGAACAGCGTCTCGAAAAATTTAAAATTGAACGCCAAATTCAACAAGCAACTTCGCCAATGCCTGGCGTGAAAGTTACATCGCCCCAACAAAAAATCGATCTTACCGATAAATCAACACAAAAAGTATTCAAATTAAATAAAGTCGTCTTTAATCCGCTACCGTCAACCTTGCCTATCGACGAATTAGAAGCAATTACGGCAAGATATATCGCAATGGAATCCGTTAGCATCTACGATCTTTACAATATGATTGTTGAAATTGATTCCTTATTTAACCAGAAACGTATTCTTGGACGCGCCGGTTTGCCGATACAAGATATTGAAAACGGCGTTGTTATCGTGCAAATTGTCGAAGGTAAAATTGCCAATACAAAAATTGAAACCAAAGTCCCCGTTCAATCAATATTCACTCAAGAATCGCCAACATTAAAGAAAACGCACCGGTTCTTCAACCAACATTTTGTCCACAAACAATTCCGCTTCAACGCCAAAAAATCATTTAACTTACAAAAACTAGAAGAAGACATTTTGCGTTATAACCGGACGTTTCAAAGTCAACTTGCGGCAGAGGTTGAGCCTGGCGATGATTTAGGATCGTGTACGTTGAAGTTGACGCATATTTTGCCTAAACCTGTTTCGGGCGGTTATTATGTCGATAATTCAGGACGTGAAACTTCCGGCAGAATACGCAACGGCGTTTATTTGAATTTAACCGATATAGTCGGTCTGGACGAGTCGTTTTTTGTTTCGTATGACGAGACCAAAGGTACAACGGCGTTGTATATGACGGGCGAAATGCCGGTAAGTCGTTTTGGAACATTTTTTGATATGTCTTATTATTACGGAACGCCAAGAACAATTGCGGGACCTTTTGCCGTGCTGAATATTAACGGAACTTCCGAACAATATAAACCCGGATTCAAACAAATTCTTCTCAACGAAAAACAACGGCGATTAGACGCTTATATTCGTTACGAAAATTATAATTCAGAAACATATTTTGACGTCGATCTCAATTACGCCGAAAAACTTGATAGTTTAACTATTGGATTAGATTATACTTACCGCACTGACAAATCTGCGTTATTTAGCGGAATGGCAATTACAACCGGCAACGCCGGAACATTGGATCCAAATGTAATCAATTTGCATTTTACGCGACATAATTTCTGTTTGATGAAGTTTAATTTGATGAAAGTTTGGTATCCGAATAAAAATGTTATGTTTGTATTCAGAGGCAACGGCAGCGCTGCATTGAGCGATTTACCGCAAAGTCAAGTATTCCAAATTGGCGGTACGGCGACTATTCGTGGAACGCCGGAGGGATTGATGAGCGGCGATTCAGGTTATTTGATGAGCGCCGAAGGACGTTATACAATCTGGAACGGCGCTGATTTTTCGTTACGAAATTGCCGTGTCGAGCCTTGCGAATCCGTATTAAAACGAACTAAAAAAACGTTATGTAAGAGTTCAAAGATAGAATTATTTGGATTTATTGATCACGGCGGCGTATTTTATCGCGATTATTCGGCGTCGATGCGACCGTCGGATTTCTTATCGAGTTTAGGCGTCGGCGGTATTGTTACGCTTGGCAGACAACTATCGGCTACTTTCGGTTACGGACAACCAATATTCACAGCCGAAAGTCACCAAGACGCATACAAAGAAAAATTAGCTCACGGGAATTTCTTCTTCAACGCAAAAGCAACATACTAATTTATACTCATGCTGCTCGTACTTGAATTTCAACGATTTAAAAACGTCAAAGCCTGCCGCCCGAAAACTAGGCAGACGGCGATAAACGCAAATTAAAGTACGAACAGTTTAACAATACCTAAATAGCGTTTGTAACTAATTTTCTAAACTACAATTTTTTTAGTTTACATTTTATTTCTTTGCCCGTGAAAGCGACCGCCATCAATATTACTTTTTTGTCAAGATACGATTCGTAATATTTGCGGTCGTTGATTTGTTTCATTGCGGAATTTAATAAACTTGTAATACTCTTTTTGGAATCATATTTTATCTCGGCAAT
>JAISLW010000034.1 GCA_031277105.1 Planctomycetaceae bacterium
AATACGCATAAAACAATTATTAAACTTTAATAATTCATAACGTCTAAAATAAATATATTTTAGACATTGTAAAATATTAAAATTTATTGGTATCATAAACTCTACTGCGGCGTTTCGGCACGGTGTTTAATTTTTTTAGCCGCCTACCTAAACAAATGAATTTTTAGAGATAACCATTTGTGGTTTTTAGAAGGTTCTCTAAAGAGATTTTGCGAGCGGTAACGGATTTTTTTATTCTGTTCTTTGCAATTTGGATTATGGATTAAAATATAGTCCGTGTCTCCGGCGGCGGTTTGTTATGAACTTTTCAATAATATTTTCACCGTCAATTATGAATTTTTCTCTGCCGCTTTTTGCGAAATAATATAAATTGTCATCAGAATTGTCTATCTCCGAATATAAACTCCACACTTCCTTGTCCGAATCAAACGCCTTGACAATATCCAAAAAACAACCTGCCGCAATATTACACGCTAAATTTATACCCGCAACCACAGCCGCCGCGTCAATATAACTTCGCACCAGCCCAAGCAACCTTACAAAACCCAATGCCCCTTGAGATACGTCAAATACCGCCAAACCCACATCCGAAATTTTCGCCAACCCCACAGCCGCCAAAAAATCCTCCTCGCTATTTACCCTAAATACAACAATATCACCCGCCAAATTTCCACACACTACGCCAGAACGCCCAACAAAATGAACCCCGCAAACCCCGCCGCCGCCTTGCGTCAAACTTAACGATACCTGATCCGCTTGAAACGACAACTTTACACCGTCCGAAATCATAACCCCATCAACGCCCGCTTGAATAGACTCAATATCCGACGCCAAAACGCCAGAAATACCAGATAACTCGCCGACAAATTCAACCGGAACGAAAAATCTCACCGGTCGCAAACAAACACCCGCAACCGCTTGACGATCACGATAAAATCGTAACTGCTCAATAAAACCAAAATCCAATAATCCACGCTCCGTAACCACAACACTCGAAACATCACCCACAACGCCACCCAAATAATATAAACCCTCCCAAAAATCCCGCGACGGATTAATCACCACGCCATCGCCATTAAACATAACAAAATAATCGCCGCCAACATGACGCCTAAAAATACCGCCGCCGCCAACATTGACGCACCCATTTATCGCATTTATCGCATTCGCCGCATTCATCGCACTAGCCGCTACGTCGCTGACCGCTTGCGGAAATAATAACAACGGAACATCACACTTAATCCGCGATTCTCGAAATAAACGCCCATCAACAACCCGCAAATACTTCTCATTGATAAAATTCGCCGCCCTGTAACACTCTTCAAATTCTTCAAATTGCCGCAACTGCAACAACGTCTCCTTCGCCAAACCGCCGCTATCACATTTACACGACGCACGAATCGCCGCCTCAAAAATCGAAATAAATAACTTATCGTCAAACTCACGCGCCCGCCGTAAACCATCATTCAATAACCCAAAAATACCGCCGCCAAAATTAACCCCGCCCGCTACATCAGTTCCGCTAGTTGCGTCTGATTTGCTAGTTTCGCCAGTTTCAATAGTTACGCCCGCCGCATCAATATCGCCAAAATTGTCAATATCATCAACGGCGCTAATGTTGTTAGCGTTGTCAATATTGTCTGCATTATTACCGGCGCCAACAGCAGCCAAATACGAGAAAATTTCCGGCAAATGATATTGACTAATTCTCCAATCAGCATCCGGCATCGACGTTGCAATTCCATCACAAGGAATCTCCGGCTGAATTTTCGTAACATTATTCACAACTTTATTAACTTTAGGCGTAACTACATCTTTTTTCACCGCGCCGCCCGCAACTTGTTTCACAGAATTAGACAAATGTTTAGGCGTAGACTGAGAAGACGTTACCGGTCGCGGAACGTTTACAAATTTATCCTGCGGCGTAGAAAACGGCGTTAAAGGCGGCGCAGAAAATGACGTTTGGGGCGAAAGATTCGGCGTATTTGCCGGAGCGATTTTAGGCGTTGTAATAGTTGCGGCGGTTGCACCTGTTATAACGGTTGTATCGTTTTTAGTTTTTGCCGTAGAATTATCGGGCAACTGGATTGTTGCGTTTGGTTGAGGCGTAATAGCGTCGTTAGGTTTTTCCTGTTGCGGAATAACCGGAGTAAAATTAACTGGCAAAATACGACGCTCAATATTCAACTCGCCACGCCGCCGCTTAACCGGATTTTGTCTTAACATAATTAAAATACCAATCTAATCTAAAATTTATCACCACCCAAAACTAAACAAAAAACACAAATTTGAAATCAAAATATAAAATCGAAAACAACAAATCATTAACCGTTTTATTCTACAAATTAGCGAATATTTGTCAAGCATGACGATTAGATAAAACAAATAAAATACACGTTATAGATACGATTATAATGATTGTCGGAATTATATGAAATTCAGAATAAAAGAAGACCAAAGATTACAAAGATTACAAAGAGCAGAAATTTAACAAAAAGGGATTTTTAACAACCATTTTTTTATTTAAGCGCCGAGAACGCAGAGTTCACAGAGAAGAATTTTTTAAAAAATATTTTAAATAAAAAATCAATTGGGCATCTCTAAAAATTCATTTGTCCAGGTAGGCGGCGGTTCGCCCCGTGTTTAATTTTGGGCCACATTACGGTTTACGACATCAATATATTTTAATATTTCACATGTCTAAAATAAACATATTTTAGGCTTTATGAATTATTGAAATTTATTGATAGCATAAACTCCATTGCGGCGTTTCGGCGAAACGCCGCCTACCTTTTTGCAAAAAAATGAATTTTTAAATATACCCAATTATAATAGGTAACTTCTATACTGCTCGTACTTGAAATTCAGCGATTTAAAAGCGTCAAAGCCTGCCGTCCGAAAGCTAGGCAGGCGAAGGTAAACGCAAATTAAAGTACGAACAGTTTAAAAACCACAAATTTATTAACCACAGAGAACACAGAGGAGTATCTCTAAAAATTGGTAACCGTTCACGAGATTTTAGAAGCATAGAGTTTTAGGAGATAGGGTGTAGGCGCTAGATTTATTGTAACAATAAATATTTGTCCCATCTGTCCCGCTAGGGACAACATGTTGGTAGAAAATCAAGGTCAAAAATATATTTGTCCCGCTAGGGACAACA
>JAISLW010000048.1 GCA_031277105.1 Planctomycetaceae bacterium
TTCGCCGAAACGCCGCAATGGAGTTTATGTTATCAATAAATTGTAATAATTCATAAAGCCTAAAATATGTCTATTTTAGACGTATGAAATATTAAAGTTTATTGATGTCATAAACCGTAATGCGGTCCAAAATTAAACACTGGGCGAACCGCCGCCTACCTAGACAAATGAATTTTTAGAGATACCCGGTTATTAGTTATGGAAGTAGAGGATCAGGTTAAATTTTAGGTGTAAATTTTCTTGTCGGGTCTGTTGTGGGTTATGTGTGTGTAGTGTTGTTTTGGTGATTGGGTCGTTGGTCTCGTCGGCGCCGAAGTATAATTTGGTAATTTTGATTGGGTAGGGGAAGTTTTCTATTTGTTTTAGGAACTCGTATTGATTTTGGAATGTTCCTTCGAGGTAGTAGATGTATTCTTCTGTTTTAAGCGCTTGTTCGATATTTATTGTTTTGGTTTCGGGTTCTGATTTTTTTGGTTTTGTGTTTATATTTTTTGTGGCAGGTTTTTTGGGTTGTGTTTTTGGGGTATTTTTTGGTTTTGTGGCATCTGATTTTGTGGAAGTTGGTTTTGTGGAAGTTGGTTTAGTTGTGTTTGATTTAGTTGTATTTTCGGGTTCGGGAGTGGTTCGTAGGGCGACGGTGAGTTTATTTTTGGAGATAATTGAGGCGAATTCGGACAATACGGTTTCTTTATTTTGTTGTGTTATTTTGGGGCGTGCTTTGGCGATGGTTTCCATTTCTTTTTTTTTGGTTTCGGCGTTTTTTTCGCGGGAGATAATTTGTTCTTTTGCCAATGTAATTTCTTCGTCGGACTCTATTGTGGGCAATGGTTCTGGCGGGTCGCTGTCTTTGTATTTCGACTCAAGTTCTGTTACTTCGGCGCGAATTGGATCGAGCCAATATTTACGAGCGGCAAAAATTATCACTATTGCGAGAATTATGCCCAATGCTGTACGGTGAAATGTTTTTAACTTGCTCAAATAGCCTGCTATATCTGAGTACCAAATACGTAATTGACGTTTAATTGCACGTTTCATTTTTAAAATTCGGAATGCGGAATGCGGAATGCGGAATTATTTTTTAAATAATCTTTTTCTAATCTGTGTAATCTGTGGATTCTTTTTTTGTCCACAGATTACGTAGATTAAAGGATTATTTTAAATCCGAAATTAAAATCTTTAATTCCGAATTCCGAATTTCCTTTATTATTCTAATTTATAAATTCGTAGTATAAATTTTTGTTGGTTTGAGTTTTCGATTTTTTCCATTGAAGTGAATTCGGAGATCATTTTGTATTTTTGTAATTTATGGTTTAGTAATTTTTGTAGGTCGAATAATCCGATTTGGTAGTAGGTGTATCCTGTTAATATTAGTTCTTCGTTTTCGAGTTGTTCGATGCTTATTAGTTTTGTGTAGATTGGCATATTTTTTTGTAGTTCTTCGAGGATGGTGTTGAGTGAGTTTGGGAGTGGGTTTTTTTGGTTTAGTATTTGTATGATGAGTTCGTTTTTTCTTCTTTCGTTATCGATGGCGTTGAGTTTATCTTTTTGTTTTTTTCGTTCTGATTTCAATTTTTCCCATGCGTCTGTTTTTTGTTTAATTGCGTTTAGGTCGGAGCGTAGGGTTTTGTAATTTATTAGTATTAGTAGCAAGGCGGCGATTATGGTTAGGCAGAACAGCCATGTTCCGGCGCGGTAGGGGTCTTTTTCTTTTTCGGGCAAACCTACGATGGCGCCGCCGTTTGACGGAGCGTTAATTTCGGTCGTGTTAATTATTTCTCTTGCGATATTTTCGTAGTGTAGGGATAGGTCGTCGCAATTGAGTTGTGTTACGGGGTCGATGGCGTTTTTTAGGTCTTCGATTTTTTGCGGTTCGACGTCTTGGGTGTGCCAAATTTGTAGTGGAAAAAATTTTTGCGTATTTAGGCGGCGGGCGGTTGCTTGTATTCTATCGTTATCTTTTGGTTTTTCGATGGAGGTTTGGTTTATTGTGGCGGCGGTTGTTGTCGTTGAAGTGGTTAAAGTTGTTGCGGCGGCGGTTGTGTTTGTTGTATTTGTGTTAAGTGTTATTAAGCTTGCGGTCATTGGGGAGTCGTCTGTGGCGCAGGTAATGTAGAAGCCTTTATCTTGGCGTAAAATTAGGAAGCGCGTATTTTCGTATTTTCGTGTTCCGGCGGCGACGGCGGCGAGTTCAAGGATACCGCAACCGTCGAATTGCAAGCCGGCGCTCTGGCAATTTTTATCGTAAAGTTCGAGTTGACCGAGTTCGACGCCGGCGACAAAAAGAGTATCGGGCGAGCCGCCCATGTTGAAACTATCGGCAAAAGAAGCGACTACGCGCACGGCGCCGTATTCAATGCCGGTATCTTGAGAGTAGGCTATATTGATTACGGTCTGTAATTCCTCCGCCGTCGCATCCAATGGCAATTCAATATTATCGAGTTTATGAATATTTTGGGGTAAAACTATTCGAACTCGTCTAATATTATGCTTCTCCGCAAACTCAATCAAACTAGCGGGTATCTGACGCGAATTGCGGCTAGCGTAAACCGTTTGACTAAGTAATTCCCAACACAATTTACGATAAAAAAATGCGTAAGCGTACCATTGACGCCCATCATGCAAAAACACAACCACGCGACTAAATTTATGCGAAAATATATTAAACATAAAATAACAAAACCGCAAAAGTTTTTAAAATACGAAATGCGGAATGCGAAACACAAAACGCAAAATTATTTTTAAAATTTCCGTAATTCCGAATTGACGCTTGTCCCTCTTGTCCCACTTGTCCCTCAAAAAATAATCTAATGGGTATCTCTAAAAATTCATTTGTCAGGTAGGCGGCGTTTCGCCCCGTGTTTAATTTTGGGCCGCATTACGTTTTTGGGCGCTAATAAATTTTATTACTTCACGAGGTCTAAAATAATTATATTTTAAACCTTGCGAATTATTAAAGTTTAATAATCGTTTCACACGTATTGCGACCCAAAAAATAAACACAGTGGCGAAACATCGCCTACCTTTTTGCAAAAAAATGAATTTTTAGAGATACCCTAATTTTCATTTTCTGACAAGTATATTGTGATAAAATTCTCGCCTGGTTTTAGTTCTATTGTTTGGATTGTGGAATATTGAAAGTTAGAGGGCGACGGCTCTGAATCATTGGCAACATAACCGTAAGCGAATATCTTGCGTATGCCAGGCGTAATATTTTTAAAAGTTACTTCGTTGATAGAGGTTTGATTGTTGTTTGTGGAATCTGAATTGTCATCATCGGAGTCAGGATCGTCAATAGTTGCGAAATCAGTAAAGGAATTTCCATTGGATAATTTATCATATAATTTATCATCAAATTCCCATGTAGTCATCGCTCCCGAATAATCATATTTTGCGGTTGTAATTCGGACGTGGTTTGTTTTGACGTGGTTTGTTTCATTGTTTTTTGCGACGTATGGCGAGAACACGGCGACGCGTAAGCGGTTTAATTTGTGCGAATATGGCAACCAGCGTAAATTATAGATTTGGCTTGTGCCTTCGGTAACGTTTGTTTGTGTTGTTACAATTGTTTTGTATCTTGACCAAATATTGGTTTGCGTTGTGATGCTAGCTGAGGGTAACGTAATAAACATATCGGTAGGTTGTGTTGTAGTTGGGTCAAATTGACTGTCTGGCGGCATGACAATAGCGTCTTGATAAAGAGAATTTGCGGCGGCATATTTTTTATAGCCGTTTGTTTGTGTTGGGGGCAGCCATGTTATTTGGTCGGTTGTAGCGTCTCGGAGTAGGATTTTTACGTGTAAAGTGGCGAATAGATTTCTGTATTTTATTTCGCGTTTGTCGTCGATATTTTGCCAATTGGTTTTTTTGTCGGGATTGGAATTGTCGGCAATGTTATCTTCGCCTAGACTGCCGAATTTGATAATTGAGATTGGGGCGGTATTATCAGTATCAGTAAGATTTGAATTTAGAGTATTCCAAAGAGTATCATCATCGAGATCGTTTTTATCTTTAGCAAACCAAAAATTATTTCCGAAGCCGTCGTATAATTTCCCTGTTGTTGGTATGTTTATGTAGGGGCCTTTCCATCCTACGTTTAATGTTACGGGAATTGTTATTGGTAGGTCGTTTTCGATGCTACTGTTATAATTGACTGTTATATTTTCTGTGTTTTCGAATATTTCTTTATTCCATAGTTCGCTGAGTTCTTTTCCGTCTCCGTCAATTTTTACGGGTAATCTTCCGGTATCGTTTATGAATTGGCTTGTTTGGTTATTATTTCCGGTGATGATGGATTCTAGTTGGTCTAGTTTTGATTTTGTAATATTTTGTCTGTTGCTGGAGTCCATTTCGGAGACTAGGGTCAAGGTCATTCCGGCTAATGCCGCCAAAATACCTAACACGATAAGTAATTCAATTAGCGTCATTCCAAAGTTATTAAACTTATTCGGCGTCTGCAATGAGTTTTCGGTAATATTTTCTGTTGGTATCATTTTGTTCGGGGATTGTTGTTATTTCATTTATGTTTTTGTGAGGGTAAACGAGCCAGAGTTGTTGAATATCAGCGGCGTTTACGTCTATTATTGTATCTATATTGTTAATTTTTTTTGTTGCGATTATTCGGTAGTATTCTGATTCGTTGTTAATTTGTGTTGGGGCGAGGATGGCGGGGATTTTGGTTATTCCTTTTTGTTGACCGATGGAGTTTATATTGATTTCTTGTTCGCCTTCGGGGTTAAGGTAGGGACCGCGCCAGCCGCGTTGTCGGTCGGAATCCCATGAAGCAAGTAAATCGGCGCCGTCGAAATTGTTTTGTAAGAGTAATGCAACGCCGTATTGTGCGATTTTGTTGTAATCTTGTTGTTGTAATTTGCAATCGTTTTTTAGTCGGAAGAAGGCGCGTTGTATTTCGGATAATTCGGTTTGGATGATTGGTTCGATTGCGTCGGATTGCGTGCCGGTAAAGGTTGGTATTATTATCATAACTATCAAAGCGAGCAAGCCTATTGTTATTAATAGTTCGATCAATGTAAAAGCAATATTTTTATTTGTCATTTTGTTTGTAATCGGAAATATGAGGATCGTAACCGTATTCGGAGGCATGTTTGGCAACGTAAAAATTTTTCACTTGCAGGTAGGCGGCTAAAAAAAATTGTAACTGTTCACGGTATTTTTTTATATTTTTGAATTTATTTGTAACTATTCAGTAGTATATTTTGTTTATTATTTAATTTTGGTTAATAACTTGTCTTCGTCCCGATAGGGACGGTATTTTCATAACCGCAGGTCTCTGACCTGCGGTTAAATGTCCACAAATAACTCTGCCCCGATAGGGGCAGAACATTTTGCGTTAAATAATGTCAATAAAGTCCTGCCCTTTCAGGGCAGAAATTATGTGCGGTTTTTTACCGCAGGTCGCAGACCTGCGGTTATGAAAGTACCGTCCCTATCGGGACGAAGATAATTCAGCAAAAACATTAAATAATAAAAAAATACCGTGAACGGTTACAAAAAATTAAACACCGTGCCGAAACGCCCGCAATACGGTTTATGCAACCAATAAATTTTAATATTTCACAACGTCTAAAATAAATCTATTTTGTACGTTATTAATTACTCACGTTACGCAGGCGGTCAAATTCAGACCGAATATAGTTACTATATTTAGCCTTGTTTCTGCGTATGATGCGTAACATGAGTGATTATTTTGTTTTTTGATGTGTGATTGATCAAATATTCGCCCTGATAAGGGCGTAACTTTCATAACCGCAGGTCTGCGACCTGCGGTAAAATCCGCGAATCCTTGCTGCCCTGAAAGGGCAGGACTTTATTGACATTATTTAACGCAAAATGTCCTGTCCCTATCGGGACAGAGCTGGCGACGGATTTTTTACCGCAGGTCAAAGACCTGCGGTTATGAAAATTCCGTCCCTATCGGGACGAAGACAAAACTATGAAAATACCGTCACTATCGGGACGAAGACAAAACAACGAAAACATACATTAAATAACTCACGTTACACAGGCGGTCAAATTCAGTCCTAATATAGTTACTATTTTT
>JAISLW010000056.1 GCA_031277105.1 Planctomycetaceae bacterium
AAATATATGTGTTCCGAACCCGGTCAACAATTGATATTACAAAAGATCAAAGAACTCGGTCTTACTGCGGTAGTTGTCGCGTCATGTTCTCCACACATGCATTTGAAGACATTTCGCAAAGCCGTCGAACAAGCCGGCGTCAATCCATATCTAGTTGAAATGGCAAATATCCGTGAACATTGCTCATGGGTTCACCCCGATAAAAACGAAGCAACCGCAAAAGCCATCGAACTAATCCGAATGTCCATCGAAAAAGTTAAACATAACCACGCACTACTCCCCATCGAAGTCCCCGTAACCAAAAGAGCAATGGTAATCGGCGGCGGAGTTGCAGGAATTCAAGCGGCGCTGGATATTGCGGCGGCAGGACACGAAGTCGTACTAGTTGAAAAAGAACCTTCCGTCGGCGGTAAAATGGCCGGTTTATCCGAAACATTTCCTACTCTGGATTGCTCTCAATGTATCTTGACTCCACGAATGGTCGAAGTCGGTCAACACCCGAAAATCAAACTCTTGACATACTCCGAAGTAGAATCTATCGAAGGTTACGTCGGCAACTTCAAAGTCAACATAAGAAAAAAAGCCCGCTATGTTGACATGAAAAAATGTACCGGTTGCGGCGCTTGTTGGAATTCTTGTCCGCAAAAAAAGATTCCCAATACATTCGATTACGGTTTAGGCAACCGAACCGCTATCTATATTCCATTTCCGCAAGCCGTCCCGTCAAAACCTGTTATTGATTCTGTTAATTGTATGAAATTCAAGACCGGTAAATGCGGCGTCTGTTCCAAAAAATGCGCGGCAGGCGCAATTAACTACGAAGATAAAGACGAAATTATCACCGAAGACGTCGGCGCTATCGTCGTCGCCACTGGATACCAACTTTTCACCATCAACAAAAAACCCGAAAATAATAAACAATCCGGCTACGGCGAATACGGCTACGGAAAATATAAAGACGTAATCGACGCATTGCAATTTGAACGTCTTATCTCCGCCTCCGGTCCCACCAACGGCGAACCGAAACGACCTTCCGATGGCAAAATTCCCGAAAAAGTCGTCTTTATTAAATGCGTCGGCTCACGCGATAACGCCAAAGGAATCAATTATTGTTCAAAAATCTGTTGCATGTACACGGCAAAACACACAATGCTATACAAACATAAAGTACATCATGGCGAGGCGCATGTTTTCTACATGGATATTCGCAGCGGCGGCAAAAAGTACGATGAATTTGTCCGTCGCGCAATTGAACAAGACGGCGCAATTTATCATCGCGGACGCGTTTCAAAAATTACGCAAGAAGACGGTAAATTGTTAGTTCGCGGGGTTGACACGTTGGCGGGGCGACCTGTAACGGTTGAGGCGGACATGGTAGTGTTGGCGAGTGCGATGTGTCCAACGGAAGGCGCGGAACCGTTGGCGCAAAAGTTAGGCGTTGGTTATGACGAGTATGGTTTTTTGACGGAATCACATCCGAAGTTGCGACCTGTTGAGACGAATTCGGCGGGAATTTTCGTATGCGGCGCGTGTCAAGCGCCGAAAGATATTCCAGAAGCGGTAGCCCAAGCATCCGCAGCGGCGGCAAAAGTTATGATCATGTTAAGTCAACCAGTACTAACACGCGAACCCGAAATCGCAAAAGTTGACGAACAACGTTGTGTAGCGTGTTTTGCTTGCGGGCGAGCGTGTCCTTACGGCGCTATTGACAGAGTTGAAATAAAAGATAGAAACGGAAATCCAATAAAATGGACGGCAAGAATTAATCCCGGACTATGTATGGGTTGCGGCACCTGCGTAGCCATCTGCCCCTCAAAAACAATCGACCTAGAAGGCTTCACAGAACAACAAATCTACGCACAAATAGAAAGCCTAAAATAAAATATTTTTAAACTGTTCGCATTTGAATTTGAGTTTGCCGCCGTCTGTCTAGTTTGCGGACAGTAGGTTTTGTTGTTTTAAAATCACTGATTTTCAAGTACGAGCAGGTATATTTATGGAGAATGTTAATGAATAATTTCAGATCTTTACAATTATTAAATAAATACTCGGACGACGATATTGCCGTCGGATGCCATATTTTAAATACGGCAGGAATTAAAACAAGATTGAACGGTGAAAATCTTGTTCTTGATTTTGACGTCGTCAATATGAAATATATTGAAAATCAACAGAATAAAACCAAAGAGTTATTAGCAAATGTTCTTGACGAATTACTCAAAATTCGCTCGTTCTCTTCTGCCAATGGAAAAATTGTTTTCAAAAGTTTTAATAAAGATAAAAAGGTTAGCGGCAAAAAAGAAAACAAAGAAAAACGACTCGGATACGAATCATTTAAAAAACATTTTGCGAAAAATAATAATGACATACCCAATCAATTTGTAAACAAAATTCATTGCGCTAATTCATTGGTTCTGTTGCAGCAGTTTCCAGATAATTGTATTGACTTAATTTTGACTTCGCCGCCATATAATTTTGGCATCAATTATAATAATTCTAATGACGTGAACGTTTGGGATAATTATTTTGAGACGTTATTTGCTATATTTAGCGAGTGTGTTCGAGTTTTAAAAGACGGCGGTAGAATTATCGTCAATATTCAGCCGCTTTTTTCAGATTATGTTCCTTCTCATCATCTAATTAGTAATTTTTTTATTCAACAAGGTCTGATCTGGAAAGGCGAGATTATTTGGGAAAAAAATAATTACAATTGTAAATACTGTACTTGGGGTAGTTGGCAAAGTCCGTCGTCGCCTTACTTAAAATACTCATGGGAATTTATTGAAATTTTTTGTAAGAACACGTTGAAAAAAGAAGGAAATAAGGAAGACATTGATATAACGGCTGATGAATTTAAAAAATGGGTTTATGGTAAATGGTCAATAGCGCCGGAACGCAAAATGAAAGATTATAAACACGATGCTATGTTTCCAGAAGAATTAGCCAAACGTGCCATTAAACTTTTTTCATACCAAAACGACGCCGTTCTTGATCCTTTTAATGGAGCAGGAACGACAACAAAAGTAGCCCGTTTATTAGGCAGACGGTTTATTGGTATTGACATAGACAGTTCTTATTGCGAAACGGCGGAAAATCGATTACGCGAAACAGATTCATTATTTAATCAAGAGGAAAATTAAAATGACGTCAATTAAAGATATTATCAATTTATACGATTCTGTCATCAGAGTTGCCGATTCAAATGCTTCAAAAAGTAAACGGGCTTATGGAGGATATCTGCGAGCCGTCAAGGGTAATTTACAAGAATGTATTACGGAAGATATTATTCAAATCGCATGGAACAATCTAAAAGGTAAAAAAGAACGGATTGATATTAATTCCCAAAAAATACCTATTCCTATTAAACCAACTTATATTGACAATATTACTGACAAGAAAGTACGTGAATATATTCAGAATAACATTAAAGATTATGTTTATAAATTGAGTGTTGACAAGCAGGTTTTTATTGACGGTCGATTTGTAATGGGGATTGAGTGTAAGGCGTATGCTGAAAATGCGATGCTAAAAAGGATTCTTACGGATTTTCATTTACTTAAAACGGTGCATCCGAATATATCATGTTTTCTTTTTCAACTTGAAAGTCAATTAGGCGGCGATTATTCTAAATTGCCGAAAACTGTTTATGGTTCATTTTCAACGCATTCGATTATGAGTTATTTTGAAGACGTTGATTTACATATCTTGACATTATTAGAAGGTGAACGAGATATTAACAAACCAATACACAAAAATTTTAAACCCCTCAAAAAAAATAATATAGAAAATGCAGTAAAACTACTTGAAAGTTATTTAAAAAATTATTTGTAACGTCTATACTGCTCATACTGGAAATTCAGTGATTTTGAAGCATCAAAGCCTGCCGTCTGATAGTTAGACTGGCGATAAATGCAAATAAAAGTGTGAAAAGTTTAAAATATGGAGAGACCTATGTCATTGAATGAGCGTAAAACGGAGCAGATAGTTAGGAAGCATTTTGAAAAATTTGCGGATAATATCATTCTCGAAGAGCAAAAATCAGATAATCCGAAAATTCAAAAATTACTTGCAACCGCTTCAAAAAACGGAGCCGGTATTGGGTTGCCGGATTTTATTGTTCAGTATAAAAATAATCCGCAATTTATTATCGTAATCGAATGTAAATCTGATACAAATAAACATGAAAGTTCAACACGAGATCAATACAAAAATTATGCAGTTGATGGGGCGATTCTTTATGCGTCGTATTTGGCAAAAGACTATGATGTTTTAGCGATTGCCGTCGGTGGTCAAACGATTCACGAACTTAAAGTTTCTCATTTTTTACAATTGAAATCCGAGATACAATCCGTATCGTTGTTTGGTGAAAAATTACTACCGCCGGATGATTATTATAACGGTTATATTAAAAGCCCTGAAAAATTTCGTCAAGATTATCACAAGTTGCTTGATTTTTCGCAAGAACTTAATGAAAAATTACATTCGGAAAAAATTGTTGAGAGTGATCGGGGGTTATTATTGAGTTGTATTTTAATTGCTTTAGAAAATAAAGCCTTCTTGAAGTCTTATTCAACCTACGAAAAACCAAAACAACTTGCCGATTATCTTATTACCACCGTACAAAACGAATTTCAGAACGCTAATATCGACGCTGATAAATTAGAGATATTAAAAAACCGTTTTGCATTTATACGGACGGATACGTCGCTTTCAAAAAAAGATAAAATTTTACGTACATTTATTGACGACATAAACAAAAACATCAAAGACTTCATCCAGACCCACAAATACATTGACATATTAGGACAACTTTATATTGAATTTTTACGATACGCCAATTCGGACAAAGGATTAGGCATCGTCTTAACGCCGCCGCATATTACAGATTTCATGGTAAAACTTGTCGAGGTTAATAAGGACAGTATTGTATATGACAATTGTACGGGAACGGGCGGGTTTCTTGTGTCGGCAATGAAACAGATGATTGTTGATGCGAAAGGCGATACGGCAAAAATAAAACAAATTAAACAAGAACAAATTATAGGCGTAGAATATCAGGCGCATATTTTTGCTCTTGCTTGTTCTAATATGTTTATCCATCAAGACGGCAAAACAAATATTTTTAACGGTAGTTGTTTTGACCAAAAAATTATAGAACAAATAAAAGCAATACATCCTACGGTTGGTTTACTTAATCCGCCTTACAAGGGAAATAAAAAAACCGATACGGACGAATATGAATTTATCTTAAACAATCTGGAATGTCTCGAACAAGGCGGACGTTGCGCCGCAATTATTCCGATGCAAGAAGCGCTGGCAACTAGCGGTAAAATTTATGACTATAAAAATAAAATACTGAAATCGCACACGCTAGAAGCAGTCTTTTCAATGCCAAACGAATTATTTTTTAATTCTAAAGTTAATGTTGTTTCGTGTATTATGGTTTTTACGGCGAAACGTCCGCATCCAAAAAATAAGAAAGTTTTTTTAGGATATTATAAAGACGACGGTTTCATAAAACAAAAGAATAAAGGACGTATTGATTTTTTCCATAAATTTGAATCAGAAATCAACGAACTATGGTTTACACATTTTCTAAACCGGCAAGAAAAACCAGGATTAAGCGTCAACAAAATCTTAAATGCAAACGATGAATGGTGCGCCGAAGCATACATGGAAACGGATTATTCCGCAATTAACAATGCAAATTTTGAAGATACGATCCTTAATTATGTAATTTTTTTACTTGCCGGAAAAAAAATCAAAGACGTTGTTTATAAACCCGTAAATTCACGCCATCGACAACAACTTGACGTTACAAAATGGAAAGAGTTTTATCTTAAAGAATTGTTTGATATTACTGGTAGTAAAACGACGCCGAAGGCTGAATTAGAGGAATTTGGAAATGGCGATTATCCATACGTTACAACGCAAGCGACGAATAATGGCGTTGAAAAATTTTATAATTATAAAACGGAAAAAGGTAATGTTATTACAATTGATAGCGCTGTTATGGGATACTGTGCATATCAAGAATTCGATTTTTCGGCAAGCGATCACGTTGAAAAATTGATACCGAAATTTACGATGGATCGTCTTATAGGATTATTTTTGGCAACGATATTGAATCAGGAACAATATCGTTATAATTATGGACGTAAAGCCAGTCAAACACGACTTGAAACAGGCAAAATTAAACTTCCCGTAAAATCCGACAATAAACCTGATTGGGAATTTATAAAAAATTATATCAACACTTTACCCTACAGCGCTAATTTGTAATTTTAAGCTGTTCGCGTTTGAGTTTGCGTTTGCGTTTACATCCGTTTGTCTAGTTTTTGGATAGTAGGATTTATATCGTTGAATGTCCAATATGAGCAGTATGAATGTATTTAATCTGTTCACATTTGAATTTGTGGTAAGTGTTGTTTTTCTATTATGTGGCGATTGATTTTAGCATTTTTATATTTTTATGATGTTGTAATTTAAGTTTATCCGGTATTTTATTTATTTGATTTTTTAATTATTGTTACAAAAAATATGTCAAAGACACGTGTAGTAATACTTGGCGCTACGGGTTATACGGCGTTGGAACTTATTAGGTTATTGTTGCGTCATCCTAAAGTTGAGATTGTTGGCGTTACGAGTCGTGAGGACAAGCGTTTGGTTAGTCAGGTTCATCCTTCTCTTTCGGGTTTATTGGATATTCCGTTGGAGTATCTTTCTGCCGATGAGATAGTTTCGCGTTGTGATTGTGTTTTTAGTTGTTTACCTCATACGGCTTCGGCGAAGGCGATACCGGAGTTGTTGGCTTGCGGCGTTAAGGCGATTGATTTTAGCGCTGATTACCGGCTTGATTCGCCGGAGAAGTTTCAATTTTGGTATTCAGAGCCGCATCCGGATCCGGATCGGCTTGGCAATGTAGTTTATGGTTTGCCGGAGCTTTTTCGGCAAAAGATAATTGAAACTAATTTGGCGGCTAATCCGGGTTGTTATCCTACATCTGCTATTTTACCGCTGGCGCCGTTGGTCAAGTCGAATTTGATTGAGCCGTTTGACATTATTATTGATTCAAAGAGCGGCGTTTCGGGCAGGGGGCGTTCCGCAAAATTAGACTCGCTTTATTGCGAATGTAATGAAAGTATATCGGCGTATAGCGTAGGGGTTCACAGGCATACGCCGGAGATAGAGCAGATTATTTCCAATGTTGCGGGCAAGCAAACGACAGTAATTTTCACGCCGCATTTGACGCCAATGAATAGAGGAATTTTGACGACGACTTATTCAACGCCAAAAATACAAGGGCTGACGAAACAGAATATAATTGAATTATTGCGAATTTTTTATGCGAATGAGCCGTTTATAAAAATCGTCGATCATTATCCGGCGACAAAGGACGTTGCGGGTACAAATTATGTTCATATTACGGCGGCGGTTGTCGGGAATCGTATTATTACAATTTCGGTAATTGACAATATGATAAAAGGCGCATCCGGCGCAGCTGTACAAAATTTCAATTTAATGTTCAATTATCCCGAAACAACTGCGCTGATTTAAATTCGTATAACCGTTCACGAAAATTTAAGCGATAGATTTTAAGGGATAGGGAGTAGTTTTTTTAGTTCGGAATTAAAAGAGGGTATCTCTAAAAATTCATTTTTTGCAAAAAAGGTAGGCGGTGTCTCGCCACTGCGTTTATTTTTGGGCCGCAATGGAGTTTATGCTATCAATAAATTTTAATAATTCATAAAACCTAAAATATGTTCATTTTAGACGTGTGACGTATTAAAGTTTATTGATGTCGTAAACCGTAATGCGGCCCAAAATTAAACACGGGGCGAAACGCCGCCTACCTGGACAAATGA
>JAISLW010000065.1 GCA_031277105.1 Planctomycetaceae bacterium
ATATACAACGTCAATTATAATATTCAATAACATTTTGATTGCAATTAAAATTTTCCTCTGTGTTCTCTGTGTCCTCTGTGGTTAATAAAAATAAATTTGTGGTTTTTAGAAGTTACCTATTGATTTAATTTTAACAAACCTAATTTGTTAAAGAACGTATTAGAATTTTAAACTGTTCGCACTTTAATTTGCGGTTTACCTTCGCCTGCCTAGTTTTCGGACGGCAGGCTTTGACGCTTTTAAATCGCTAAATTTCAAGTACGATCTGTATAGAGAAACATCGAATGATTGATCGGTTCTCCCAATAATGAATTTTTAGAGATACTCGACGGCTTCACTTTTTTATTTATTTGGCTATACTGATTGACCGTTTTAAAATATTCAAGATGAAATTACATTTACCGCCGCATGACTGTCTACAGACAACAAGCGAAAGTAAACAAAAATTAAAGTACGAAAAAGTAAGAACAATTTAAAATAGTTGTGGAGGTTTTTTATGCAAGTTTATGAATTTAGTTCGGTTGTTGAAGATAATGGTATTATACATATTCCATCACAATATTTACAAAATATTTCTTCTCCCGTAAAAGTTATTCTCCTTACAAATGATGAAAAAAAAATAAATAAAGAAAAAAAATTTACCGCAATAAAACTAAAAACAAAAGGATTTAAATTTGATCGAGATGCTGCAAATGAACGGTAGAGCATTTGTTGATACAAATGTTTTTATTTACTTATACTCAGGAGACGAAATAACAAAACGAGAAATCGCACAAAAGGCTATAAATAAATATGAATGTATAATTAGCACACAGGTATTAAATGAATTTAGCAATACTTGTATAAAAAAATTATACAAAAAGGCAGAAGAAGTTGAATTGGCAATTGATGAAATAACAGAACGATGTAATATTTTGACGTTGCGAACGGAAGATATAAAACATGCGCTCAATATCCACAAGATATTTGGATATAGTTACTATGATTGTTTAATAATTGTATCAGCGCTTAATTCAAAATGTGATTACTTATTGACAGAAGATTTGGCAAATGGACAAATAATCGGGAATAAACTAACAATAGTAAATATTTTCCTAAAAGAAAATATAGAAAAATACCTAACATAAAAGCGTAACTATTCATTTAATCCTGAATTACGAATGACGAATTTTTAAAAACGATTCCCTAACACTTAACCCCTAACCCTTAATTTTCTGCGAGCGATAAATTGAAAATTTACACGCTGACCGTTTGAGAATTTTAGAATATGAAACGAATATTTACTATTATATTTTTTGCGTTATTTTTTTCTGAATATATTTTGCCTGCATTTGGCGTTGAATTTCCATTTGAAATAATCGACGTTGACGGCGAAGGTCATGTCGGTCAAATAACCGCTCTTGATTCGACTTCAATTCAACTTGATACCGGTTCGGATATTTTGACATTCGCCTCGCGTCGTATCGACGTATTGCAAAATCTTGCTCCTAATCCGTTTCTTACCCCAGCGAAATCACAACATTCTAGCGTTAGCTCTTTGCAAAATTCACTACAAGCAAACAGACCTCAAAGAACAATTATCATCAACGGTCAAATGATGATTGTCAACGAATTCGGCGTTCCAATGCGTATTCCGCAATCACAACGTAAAACCAATAGAAATTTGTTGCCGCCCTCGCTCTTGAAAAAATTAAACGCCGCCAAAAACGACAAAAATACAAAATCAAAACAAGAAAATAAAAAATTACCGCAATTCCCAAAATCAGTAATCGTAATCGATCTGCTCGACGGCGGCAGATTAGTCGCAACAAGTTTTACGGCAAAAGATCAAAAAATAACTTGCAACCTGCTCGACCCAAATTACTCCGAACCAGAAACCAAAAATAATAAACAAACAAATACAAATAATAAAACCAAAACCAGAAACGAAACCAAAACCGAAAACGAACCCCCAAATATTACTACAACAAATAACGCCTCAACAAATAATAACGTAACAAATAATAAAAACGCAGTTGACATAACAATTCCGCTTGATCAGATTTATGCGGTGCGTTTTGCCGTAAAAAGTTTTACAGATATTGCGGAGCCGCCGGTTGAATGGATCAATTACACAAACGAATCCGGCATAACCGGCGACCGGCTCATAATAAATAAAACCGGAACTTTTGACGTTTATTCCGGCATCGTCGCGGAAGTTACGAAAGAATCCGTAATCTTTATAATCGACGACGAGAAATTACCAATTCAACGAAATAAAATTTTCGGCATGATATTACATTCTCCAAACCGTAAGCAAATTCAACGTCAATCAACTTACGGCGGTCAAATTACATTCTGGACAGGAACGCAACTTATACTAGATTCTTTTGCGATGAAAAAAATTACAGCGTCGCCGCAACAAACAGAAAATACAAATAATAATCGTAACAATAATGTCAACGAAAATCACAATAGTAATAACGATAACGATGTCGTCGCGGATGTTGATGAAAATAATCAACAACCTATTAGCAAAATATTTTGGAAGGCGTTGGCAGGTTTTTCAGGCGAAGCGGCGCTTTCGGATGTTGACAATATAGTTTTTTCACGCGGTAATTCGCTTTATTTTAACGATCTTTCGCCGGTAGTTCGGGAACGTTTTTTTCCATTTGAATGGAGTCGCGGCGGCGCTAACAGTAACGGCGGCGTAACAGCGACGGATAATTCATCGCCTACGGAAAAATTAAAATCATTTCAAATTAACAGACTCGGTATCGGAAAAAATACTATTGCCAAAATTGATCCAAGCCTAGAACAAATAACGCCGCTAGTCGCAATTAACGCAAAAAAAAGAGAAAATCAACCAATACCCGCTATCGACGGCGTAATATTAAACGGCGTCGCATACCGTCGCGGAATTATGCTGCCGCCAAAAACAACGCTGGAATATACGCTAGACGATAAAGAAAAAGTTTATTCCGCAATACGCGGCTTCGCCGGAATAGACGACAGACTAAAACCAAACGGACGAGCAAAATTAAATATAAAAATTGACGACAATTTGATATGCTCATTAGAAATAAAAGGAACCGATCCCGTCAAATTGTTACGATATGAATTGCCAGATTCACACAAAAAAATTACCATTACTGTTGACTTCGATGATAACATCACAGAATTTATACCAATCGGAATCGGCGACCTAAAATTAATCAAATAAAAAGAACCTTCTAAAAAACATAAATTTATTTTTATTAACCACAGAGAACACAGAAAACATAGAGGAAATTTTTTAATTGGAATCAAAAAGTTATTTAATATTATAATTGACATTTTGATTTAAAATATTTTTTAAAAAAATTATTCTCTGCGAACTCTTTGTTCTCTGCGATTAAATAAAAAACTGGTTATTAGAAGTTGCCTAAAATCGAAAAAAAATTCCAATATTACCTACTACCTAAAATCTAGCGTTTAAATTTTCGTGAACTTTTACAAAAAACTAATTCCGAATTCCACATTCCGAATTCAGAATTTAAAACTACCCCCTAACCTTTAACACCTAACTCAAACATGCGAGTATTTTTTTTAACGTTGTTGTTTATTTTTTCGTTATTATTTTCAGGTTGTTCCGACAAGTCTAATTCGGTTAAACCGGATTCGGTTTCGGACGGCGAATTATCCGGCGGCGTTCAAAACGGCGATAATCCGGATAAACCTTCGGATACGACAGGTTCGTCGTTACCTTCAACGATTTCGGTTTCGTTGCCTTCTGTTGAGATGTTGGCGGCGTTGGGCGACAAGCAGAATGATCTTGATACGCGTTGGTTTTTTTCGGACGCTTATTATGTTTTGACAGGTCAACCGAAACGCTTTTTTGAATCGGAAGTCGGCAAAGGATCGGAGGAGATATTGTCCAGCGTTTTCAATGCTATGTTTCAAATGGAATTTCCAATTGATTATAGCAAGGTAGAACGTTTTACATTTGTCGCCGCGCCGCAAGGTCTAATTACATTCGACGAAACTACGCCCGACGGCGCTAAAAATAAACGCCAGTCATTAGCCTTACGCCGCATCACTATATTTAACTTAAACGAACCTAACGCAGACGCCGTACTAAAAACGATCTGGAAATCACAGTCCAATTTACCGCTAGAATCCATCAAGCGCCGCATCGGAAACGCCGAATACTACAACTTGCTACACCCTAATATCCCGACCGATCAAATCAGCGCCGGAATCCATTTGCCCGACGACCGCACAATAATAATATTCATCATGCTTGCCGACGACGCTAATAAATTATTCACGTCTAAAGCCGCCTCAAATAGCGCCGCCGTTGAACGCATAAAACGCCTCGATATTAATTCAAATTTATTGGCGCTTTCGGCGTCGCTTGAAGGTTTAACCGCCGAACCTGAACGTATTGCGGAAATACCTTTCGTAGGCTCCGTCCTCGCTAATCTTGGCATTGAAAATGCAAAATCATTTATTGCAAATTTTCGCTCAATAAATCTCACAGTTAAACCGGACGCACAAATAGGTAAACCGATGCTGACGGCAAGATACGACGCAATTGATAACAACGGCGCAAAAAAAATATACGAATTATTTCTCGGACTACACGTTACCGCACAAACTACATTCGCATCAATCAAAGACGAAACCGCCATGAATTTGCCCTTGCCAAAAGAAACAATAATTAACCTCCTCAAATCAATCGAACTAGAAAAAACAACCGATACAGGCTTCCACTTCCGAATCAATAAATACGACGGCTTCGATACGGCGTTAAAAACCGGCTTCGCCGATACCGGCGTAAAATTGCGTGAAGAGAAAATTAGGCAACGCCAACTCGAACAACTAAAAGCGCTCGCAAACGTCCTAATCCAATACGACCGCCTAAACAAAAAATTCCCGCAACCTATTTGCGACGCCGACGGTAAACCGTTACTAAGCTGGCGCGTCGCAATATTACCGCTCATCGGACAACAAGAACTTTACAATAAATTTAACTTAAAAGAAAAATGGGATAGCCCCACAAATTTACAACTAATAAAATCAATACCGCCAATATTCACACCGCCAAATAATACCGAACCAAACGGTAAAACACAAATACAACGCTTCACCTCAACAGAAACGCCTCTGTCCGACCCCAATATGACAATCGCAAAAATTAAACAACCGCGTACAACACTAATGCTATTCCAAACCACAGAATCAAACGCCATCGAATGGACAAAACCAGACGAATTAACCTACGATGAAAATAATATAGATAAAATTTTCAATAACACCATCATCGCTATAACATTCTCCGGCGAACCCATCAGATTTAACCTGCTACCACAAAATAACCCACAACATAAACAACAAAAAAATATCATCTCAAAACTAATAAAAGACCAAAACCCACAAGATTAAATTCAGAATTAGAGAAATAGATTTTTTTACCGCAACAAGAACAACTCAAAATAACAGAAGATTTTAAACCGTTCACACTTGACTTTGCGTTTACCGCCGCCCGCCTAGCTACCGGACGACAGGCTTTGACGCTTTTAAATCACTGAATTTCTCAAGTACGAGCATTACATTAAATGAATAATTCGTGAATAATAAACAATAAGCGACGCAATAAAATGCAATAAAATAAATATGATTCTTTCTGGTTTGGAGATATTGAAGGAAATTGATAATGGTAATATTTTGATTGATCCGTTTGATGCGAAACGTATAAACCCGAACAGTTATAATTTGCGATTGTATAACGAGTTGATGGTTTATCGTGATTCGGTGTTGGATATGCGATCGTGCCATGCAACAGAATGCTTGGAAATTCCCGATGCGGGGATTGTACTTGAACCAAACCGGCTATATCTTGGACGTACTGTTGAATATACTCATACGCGTAACTTTGTCCCAATGCTTGAGGGACGTTCTTCGGTTGGACGTCTTGGCTTGTGTGTGCATGTTACCGCAGGATTCGGCGACGTAGGTTTCGCCGGATTTTGGACGCTGGAAATCCAATGTATTCAACCAATCCGCATTTACCCGTTTGTTGAAATATGCCAAATTTACTATCACACAATTCAAGGTCAATACGACGAATACAAAAACGGAAAATACCAAAATAATACCGGCATTCAACCAAGCCTACTCTATAAAGATTTTTTGAAATAAACTCAGCTTTTTAATATGAACAAAATCAAAATCAAAATTAAAATCAAAATTAAATGTAAATTTTATGCCTAAACGTCCAATTCGCTTTTTTAATACGACGGGACCTTGTAATCCCGATGATCATTATATGTTGCCTCCTGCGGAGCGATTACGCGGGGCGCAATTACATCGTTACGTTCAAGACAGTTTGTACTGGGTACTACACGCCCCACGCCAAACAGGTAAAACTACGTTT
>JAISLW010000101.1 GCA_031277105.1 Planctomycetaceae bacterium
AACGCCGCAATACGCGTAAAACAATTATTAAATTTTACTACTTCGTAACGTGTAAAATAGACACATTTTAGACGTTGTAAAGTAATAAAATTTATTGGTATTATAAACTCTAATGCGGCGTTTCGGCGAAACGCCGCCTACCTGAACAAATGAATTTTTAGAGATGCCCTATACAGCTCGTACTTGAATTTCAGCGATTTAAAAGCGTCAAAGCCTGCCGTCCGAAAACTAGGCAGGCGAAGGTAAACGCAAACTCAAGTACGAATAGTTTAAAATCTTTTGCTTAAATTTCCGCGAACGGTTGCCCGATTACCCCCCCTATTGACGGAATTTTTAGTAGTGGGATAATTGCCCCGCATTTGTAAGTTAGAACTAACAAACAATTCGGCGGCGTTGTTTTTTGTTTTGCGTCAAGAGTTTTGCGTCTTTAATGGAATTGTCGGATTGTTTTTTTCTGCGTATGCGAGATTTGAATTTTGGGGCTGTATATTTTAGGGTTTATATGGTTTTGAGGTTTTATTTTTTTGCGTGAAAGCGGATTTGTTGGTTTTGGCTGCGTAATGCAAGACGGCGTAATGTTTGTAGATGATATTATTGGATCGATTTTTTGTTTTGAATTATGGTATTAGGGTTCTATGGTTCGGGGCAAAGATCAATAAGTTAGATAAGTCAATATTGTCATTATCCCAAATTTGTTAGTTGGTCAAGTTGGTTTATGGAAGGGCTTCTTGTTGTTTTGGGTGATGATAATTTTTTTGGCGTTTAATAGTTCATAATATCAAACACTGCTTTATTTCGTTTTTTGTATTTTGTTTTGGTTGTTATTTTGCAGGATGTTTGTTAATTTGTCAGAATTTTTTTGATTCCGTGCGCCTATTGGTTGGGACCGCTTTGTAGGGTTGGCGGTTTTGGTTTTCGGTATCAAAGTTAGAGTTTCGGCAATGTAATTAACAAGTCGATAACAACCGGCTCGCAGGCGGTATAATGGTAAGTAATCAATAGATTTGCTCCGGTTACTTCCGTATGCCGCCGCGAGTTTTTTTGCGTAAATAGTTTAATTTTGACGAAACTTTAAAATGTTCACACTTGGGCGTCTCTAAAAATTCATTTGTTCAGGTAGGCGGCGTTTTGACCAGCGTTTAATTTTGGGCCGCATTACGGTTTACGACATCAATAAATTTTAATATTTCGCACGTCTAAAATAAATATATTTTAGGCATTGTGAAATATTAACATTTATTAGCGTCTTAATCTCTATTGCGGCTCAAAAAATAAACACAGCGGCGAAACGACCGCATACCTTACAAATGAATTTTTAGAGACGCCCATTTATTATTGAGAAGGAGAAATTATTATGAAAGTATCGATTATTTATTGGAGTGGAACCGGTAATACGGAAACGATGGCAAATTTAATCAAAGAAGGCGCGGCGTCAAAAGGCGCAGACGTTACAATTAAACCGGTAAACGAAGCGGTTGAGGCTGATGTTACGGGCGCCGACGTTGCGTTTTTGGGTTGTCCGTCGATGGGCGATGAAGCGTTGGAAGATTCAGAGTTCGAGCCGTTTATTGATAAAATTGAGAAGAGTATTAACGGCAAAAAACTTGGACTTTTCGGCTCCTACGGTTGGGGCAACGGGCAATGGATGGAAAATTGGACTGATAGAATGAAAAAAGCAGGAGCAACAATTATCGGCGAATCATTGATCGTAAACGAAGCCCCCTCCGGCGACGACGTTGAAAAATGCAAAAACTTCGGCAAATTATGCGGATAATACAACAACTGCATCGTGAGTATCTCTAAAAATTCATTTGTAAGGTATGCGGTCGTTTCGCCGCCTACCTTTTTGTAAAAAAATGAATTTTTAGAGTTTTAATTTTAAAAGCCGAGAACACAGAGTTCACAGAGAATAAATTTTTAAAATATTTTAGATCAAAAAGTCGATTATTATATTAAATCTTGTTTTGATTCTAATTAAAAAATTTACTCTGTGTTCTCTGTGTTCTCTGCGGTTAATAAAAATAAATTTTGCTGTTTCTATAAGATTATTCTATCTATTCTCCTAATCTTGAGAATTGTTTTCGATAGACTTTTAGGTCGATATTGTCGTTTATGAAAAATACGGAGCCGTCTGCTCTTGTGAAATTTGCGCCGCTAGGATGATAACTTCCAAACGCTAACGAAATGAAAGCATTGTCAGACGTTGGCGCTTTCCATCTGAGATTTATAGGCGAAAATCCCGAACCGCACACTTCGGAAAAATCCACGCCGCCATTGCCGTACTCTTCGCCTTCTTCCGATGCGTTTAATCTGGTTGTTGCATCCGCTCTCTCGAAATAATCAAAATCATCAGTTTGCGGCGAACCGATATACCAGTGATCACAAACGGAATTGTTATTACCAAAATCCTTGTCCGTCGGAACTTCGCCAATAATAATTACATTGGAAAGCCCGCTCTCAATCTCCTCAAATTTTATTTGACTAAATCCGAATAACAAACCATTTTGACGCTTGTGTAGATGCGAAATAGAATAATCCTTGACATATCCCACCGTCGAACCGTCATACCACGTGTGATTCAAACTACCACGCGCATCCGCAGCCGACCAAGAACCCGAACTGCCAACATAACTCGACTGACAACGCCGAAGTATTTCATTATTATTTTTCTGAATATCATGCGGGAAATTCGGACAAATATAAGTAGAAATAATCACCGAACAAGCCCTCGCATTCGGTCCCGTAAGAGGTTCTCTATTCGAAGATGTAGCCCAATCACTCTCCGGCATAGACCAATTGCCGATTCCAAAATCAAACGGCGGATCCTTCGAACCTTCTTCTTCTAAAACTAACGTTTCGTACAATGCTTGTTGTTCGATGTATGGCAAAATTGCGCCGCTCCATACGAAGCCTAAATTTGCCCATCCATACGGTAATGTTCCATTTGTGTCGTGGTGATTGTGCATTGCTAGCGATTGTTGTCGCAGGTTATTTTGGCAATGTAATTTGTTTGCCGCTTCACGGGCGGCTTGTATTGCCGGCAAAAGCAGCGCAACTAAAACGCCTATTATTGCCACTACAACCAATAGTTCAACAAGCGTAAAACCAAGCCGAAACCCGCCCACGCTAATAAAAGACTTAAACGTCTTTCTCATTTTTAATTCTCCAATTTTTTTATCGTTTACATTCAAATTCACATTCAAATTCAAATTCACGTTTTCGTTCACATTTACTTTCATTTTAACTCCCATTTTTAAATTTATTTTTTTCATGTAACGCTTTTTCGTTACGTTTATTGTTAAACTCAATTTTTACACACACACACACACACACACACACACACACAACACACACACAACACACAACACGAAATGTAACCGTTTTTGATTACATCAGGGCATCTTTAAAAAATTCATTTGTCCAGGTAGGCGGCGTTTCGCCCAGTGTTTAATTTTGAGCCGCATTACGGTTTACGACATCAATAAACTTTAATATTTCGCACGTCTAAAATAAACATATTTTAGGTTTTATGAATTATTGAAATTTATTGGTAGCATAAACTCCATTGCGGTCCAA
>JAISLW010000128.1 GCA_031277105.1 Planctomycetaceae bacterium
CGTGTTGAGGCGATTGTGTCTATTTTGGATGTGAAGTTTGGCGAGGTATCGGAGTCGGTTCGGGATTCGCTTTACGCAATTATGGATATTGACAAGCTTCAGGAACTTGTCCGTTTTGCCGCAAAATGCGATACGTTTAAAGAATTTGACAATGAATTAAAATCAGCAAAGTCTAAACGTAAACTTGATTAAAAGATCAACGTTAATAAACGTACTTTTAAAATAGAGTATTTATAAAAAATTCATTTTAATGTTAGGTTGGATTAAATGGATAGTGAAGATATTGAATTGAAAAAATTGGAATTGATGGCGCGGAATATTCGGCGTATTGTTCTCAATTTAGGGCTTGCTGCTAAACAAAATGGATCGCATATAGGCCCAGGACTTTCAATAGTTGAAATTATGGCTATTTTATATGGACGTATTTTGAAATTTGATTCTAATAACCCGTATTGGGAAGAACGAGATCGCTTTATATTGAGTAAAGGACATGGCGCTTTGGGATACTATGCTGCTCTTGCGGAATCAAAAATTATTTCAGATAAGGATATTAACTCTTTTGACGTGAATGGAGGTTTGTTTCCTAGTCAACCTATTTTACTTCCTAGTAAGGGAATTGAATCAGCAAGCGGAAGTTTGGGAATTGGTCTTTCGTTTGCGATTGGTATTGCAATTGCCATCAAGAAAAGAGGATTGTCAAGTCGGGTTTTTGTTCTTATGGGTGATGGCGAGTGTAACGAAGGAACTGTTTGGGAATCTGCAATGTCATGTTCACATTTTAAACTTGATAATATAGTGACTATCATAGACCACAACAAAATGCAGAGTGATGGAATTTGCGTTAAAATACTTGATATGAAAGATATTGTATTAAAATGGCAAAGTTTTGGATTTAATGTTATTAGTGTTGATGGACATAACATACAAGAACTTTGGCAAACTTTTGAATCTATATTAAACATGAGAAATGGTAAACCTTCTGTTATTATCGCAAATACAATTAAAGGAAAAGGCGTTTCTTTCATGGAAAACAATCCTTTATGGCATCATAATTATTTAACGCAAAACGACTATAACAAAGCAATCGAAGAATGCTTTGGAAATAAATAATTATAAAAGCTGGCTAATGGTTTATATGTTTATTCAAAAGTTAAAGAAAATATATTAACGTCTCACATTTATAAATGTTCAATAAATTTAAAATATGATGATAAACAAAATACAGATTAAAACGTGGGCGAAACTTGGCCATCGCGGAACTTTAGGGACTTCACTGCTTGAGTTAGCTTCAAATTTAGAAAATTTAATGGTACTTACCGCCGACTTATCGACAACATCTGGACTTACTAGATTTGAGCAAACTTATCCAGATAAATTTTTGAATATGGGTATTGCCGAGCAAAATATGGTTGGCGTAGCGGCTGGATTAGCAAAAGAAGGATATATTACATTTACAACTACATTTGCTACATTTGCTACAATGCGTTCATGTGAACAAATCCGTAATTATTTAGGTTATATGGAATTCAATGTAAAAATCGTAGGAATGGCAAGTGGATTTTCAATGGGAATGTTTGGGAATACTCATTATGCGATAGAGGATATTGCGTTAATGAGATCTATTCCGAATATTACTATTATTTCACCATCAGACTGCTTTGAGGTAAATAAATCAATTTTTGCAGTTGCACTTTTAAAAGGTCCCGTTTATTTAAGACTTTCTGGTACAATGAACACGCCTATCATATATCAGGACGATTATGAGTTTGAGGTTGGGCGGTCTATAATTTTGCGGGGTGGTGATGATGTAGTTATAATTGCTTGTGGTACGATGGTTTCAGTATCTCTTTCGGCTGCTAAAATACTTGAATCCGTTGGAATATCTGCGGCAGTTATAAATATGCACACGATTAAACCTATTGACAAGCAGGCAATTGCATCGGCTTGTGAAAGTTCGCGTTTACTTGTTACAGTTGAGGAGCATAATATTATTGGCGGGCTTGGCAGCGCTGTTGCCGAATATAAATCAACATTGAAAAATACGCCGCCGCAATTATTTATTGGAATCCCCGATACGTTTTGCAAACCTGGCGATTATCAATATCTGTTAAATCATTTCGGATTAACGCCTGAATCAATTGCGCAAAAAATACAAGAGCATATTCACTAGTGGGCGTCTCTATCGGGACGAAGATAATTCAGCAAAAACATTAAATAATAAAAAAATACCGTGAACGGTTACCATAAATTTTAGCCTGCGATTTTTTTTGTAACGAAATTTCAACCAATTTAAAAATTTTTATTTTATATTTTATGCGACATATTATTTCGGCATTAGTTCATAATGTTCCGGGCGTTTTGTCCCATATTTCGGGCATGCTTGCTTCACGCGGGTATAATATTGACAGTCTTGCAGTTGGCGAAACTGAAAATCCGCAATTTTCACGGATGACGGTTGTCGTAGTTGGCGATATTAAAGTACGCGATCAAGTTATAAAACAACTACAAAAAATTGTTACCGTAATAAATGTAGCGGATATTACCGATGATAAATTGGTCGAGCGTGATTTGTTGTTGATACGAGTTGAAGCGTTGCCGGGCGCAAGGAGTAAGGTTCTGGAAATGGTAAATATTTTCAGAGCAAAAGTCGTCGATGTTGCGCCGACGACAATGATGATTGAATTATCAGGCAACGAAACAAAATTAGAAGGTTTCATCGAAGCATTGACGCCTTTCGGAATTATTGAATTAGTAAGAAGCGGCGTTATAGCAATGAAAAGAGGACAAATATAAAATTCAAATAAACGCTCACGACAATTTAAATGATGATATAAACCGTAATGCGGCGTTTCGACACAGTGTTTAATTTTTTTAGCCGCCTACCTGGATAAATGAATTTTTAGAGATACCCTTGATTCAAAATTTATAAGACTCTACAACGGAATTGCACGACTCCGAATTGACCGGCTTCTAGCGGATCCGTAATTTCAAATCTTAACGTAAAAGACGAGACGCCGTTTGATTCTACGACAAAACCAGACGGTACCGACGACATTGCGGAACCTTGAATGAACTCTAATCTTGTTGTTAAGTTGTCCATTATCGTAATATTTCCTAACGGTTCCGTTCCAAGATTGTCAAACCTCAATGTAAATTCGATAATATCTCCCGATTTCGCCGTCCGCTTCGACGCAACTTTGATCAGCCGCAACTTCGATTTGTCCGAAATAGCCGAGTCGTCGATTTTGAAAAGTTGCCCTACGCCTTTTTCCGCAGACATTGACATCGGCGCCCGATACGACGCTTTTATTTTTATGCCGCTTGCGCCTTGCCATTCGCGTGCATTTTCGCAACCTTCCGCCAAATGAATAATTTCCGCCGATCCTAATTTCATCAAACGCAACGTGTCCGCATACAACGAAACTCCCTCAAAATTACTGTACCCGCCAATCGCCTGATTCGTTTCCAACGCGGCGCCCGTAACCCGCGCCCGCATACCGCGTAAATCATCACGCCCCCGCGTATAACCCGCTACAAATTCTTGTGTTGCGCGTCCCGCTTTTTCTGCCGTTTTGCCTGTGCCGGTTCGCACTTGCTGATTCACTTCCGCCAACGCCGTCGTATGATCCGTATTAACCACGCCCTCAACTTTACGAACAGCGGCAAAACGCGGCGCATAAATATTCAAACGATTCGACGACTCAACCTCCGTCCGACCATCAACCGTGTCATAATGCGCAACCGTATCGCCAACCTCAAAATTACTCACATTCCAATCACGATCCACCATCACGCCAGAATTGCCAAGACCGCCGCCAACGCCATTATTGCCGTCGCCGCCAGACGCTAAATATTCAGCATTAGGCCAAAAACCAAAATTAGCGCCCGGACGCCAAACGCCATTAAACTCGTTATTCAAAACGCCCGCATTCAAAACGCCCGCCCCAACATCATTCAACGCCGGATCAATCTTAATACCTGAATTATCGCCCGATACTCCCGATACGCCCGAAGCGTCCGCCCCGCGCGAAGTTTGCAACGAAACCTGCAACACGTCCCGATTAGAATTGCCTAAATAAGTTGATGATAATTCAGACGATGAATTGTTACGCAAATTACCCGAATAGTTTTCAGATGAATTACCCGAAAAATTACCAGATGAATTAACCGGCAAATTATTTTGATAACCATTTTGATAATTAACCGGAACGTTATTGTTTTGATAATTGACCGGAAAATTGCCCGATGAATTAACCGTTGGATTAGCCGCCGGATTGCCGGACGAATTGCCGGACGAATTAACAGGATAATTATTGTAACGATAATTATCCCGCGCCATATCTCCGGCGAAAGTTACTTGACGAATTTCGCGCGCATGCAATATAGAACGGTTTTCGGTCGTATTGGCAATATTGTTTTTATTGACGTTATTAGCCAGAACCGGCACAACATTGTTGACCTGATTATTGACCTGATTATTGACTTGCGAAATCGCCGCAACTTGAGACGGATTTTGATTAGAATTTTGAACCGGTAAACGCTCAACTTGCTGATTGTCCAATTGCAAAACCGGATTCAACGCAAACGGATCAACCGGATTAAGACTCGATTGTTGCAAACACGAACCGCCAAATAGCACAGACAAAACTGCACAAAAAATTAAAACGGCGCAAGATAACCTTCCGATTTGAAACCACATTTTATTACTTTTAAACTGTTCGTACTTTAAATTACGATTAACCGTTCACGGAATTTTTTTTATTAAATTACGCTTTGGTAATTTTTTGAGGACAAGGGGGACATGAGGGACAAGTTGGACAATTTTTTTTTTACTCAAATCTACTTCCTATTACCATAACCTCTACACTCAAAACCTAGCGCGATTAAATTTTCGTGAACAGTTATAAATTATTTTTTCAACTGTATCAAAGGCGGAGAACCATGAAAAAAAAACGGTTCGACATAACCGCTACTTGCCGGAGCGCGACCGCCAAGTTGTATCACGGCGACAGGCTTGCCTAAATTATAGGCGATTTGTAACGGGTCTTCTCCGGCGCGGGCTTCGGTTGTCGGTTGTTGTCCGAGATCGCCGCGGATTGGCAATGCGTTTTGCGGATTTTCAAGGTAAATCACGCGCGTAACAAATCTGCCGCTTAACGCTAATTCCAAATCTTCCTGCGTCAAATCAATCTGAATCGGATACTCAAGTTCTTTGCCCCGCGGCGGGTAAGTGCGTTGTAATATCGTTACGCTTGGAAATAACTCTTTGCCCGGATGCAATTTTATATCCGTAATCCGCAACCTGTAATTTGCTCCCAACAACAAACCAACCAAATACGGCGACTTAACACGTTCAACAAATCTATTTTGTACCGCAAACGCTATCTGCGTACCTTCGGGCGCGTTGATTTTTACAGGTTGATAATTGCCCGCCACAGGTTCGCCAGGGAATCCAGCCCATTGAGCCGCAGGATTTATGCCCGGAATAGGTTGACCCGTGTAAGGCGTCATTTGGGCAAAAATATAATACGAACTATTGACCAAAAATAACGCCAAAAATATATTCGCCAAAAAAAATATGATACTTCTAAACATAAATTTATCTTTACCGTTCATCGAAATTGCGCCTATAAAATTTTTGAAAATATTTTAAATTGTTCATACTTCAATTTTCGTTTACCATCGCCTGCCTAAATATCTGGCGACAGGTTTGAACGCTTTTACATTAAGAATTTCAATTATGATTACGTATAGAAATTCCATTTAACATTACCGTTTACAAACTGAATGCCGTCTTATTTTTTCTATCTAATTCCTGGCGCTAAAGTTGGGGTTGGTCCTTGCATTATTGGCGGGTATCCGTAATTAGGCGGCATTTGTTGGTAATATTGATTGGGCGGCATTGGCGGTTGATAACCGTAAGGCGTTCCTGTTGGCGGCATTGGCGGCGCCGGCGGCGCATAACTTCTTACGCTTGGCGGCGCCGGAATTGGTTCGGCGTAAATTACCGGATACCTGTAACCTGAATCCATTGATTGCGGCAATTGCGGCGGTCCTGGAATTCCTGTTGTAGTTTTTGTCATTGGCGTTCCGTAAGGCGGTATGTTGTAACCGCTAATTGGATTTCCTGGAATTGAACTTATAACAGGCTCGTTTTGGAATGCGACTTGCGGCGCCCCTGGCGGCATTGAATTAACTACAGCCGTGCGTCGTCTTAATTCGTTTTCTGTTAAGCGTAAATCTTTATTGCCCATTCGTATTATTGCCAAAATTGAACCTCTATTTTGCGCTTCGGTTATCGGGTCGACTCCCGGCTCAAGATCAGTATTTACAATCGTGCCTATACCGGCGGTTGCCAAGCCTTGAAATTCACGGTTAGGCAGATAAATAACTTTTGTAATAAGATTGCCTGACAACACTTGATCAAAATCGTTTTCGGTAAATGCAATTGGAATGGGGCAATGAACTAGATAAGCGAATGTTCTTGAATTAACCGGCGCAACTTCAAGCGTAGGATACAATTCTTTGCCCGGACGCCCAGGAATATTTGATAACTTTAATCTATAAACTTTGCCATGACCAAACTCGTGCGTCGCCGGACAAACCAGCGGCTCCGAATCGAAGGCGCCGGGAACTCTTGCGTCGTAATGAATTATTAGCGCTTCGGGCGATTCAAAATTGATCTGTGATGTTGAACTTTGAGTCGGGTTTTGTGCCGGAGTTGCGGCAGCGGCGCTAATATTGCCAATCGCATGAGACGGTATTACCGGCGCCGGCGCTACCGGAGAAACGCCGCCGGAAGCTATACCCGATTCAGGCGAATCATAAGGCGACTTCAACGCCATCGGATAATACATGCTCGGCGTAGCCGGAATTGCGGCGCTACGAACTGGCGGCGCTAGCGGCATTTGCGGCAACGGCGTTTGGGACGGCGGCACAACGCCCGGACCTGGACCAGCGACTGGTTGAGCCGCATAAGGCGAATGATGATGCACCCCTAAAAAAGCAGGGTTTTGACATCCCATTATCGTAGCCATTATTGTTACAATAAATATTGAAAAACTCAGTCGCATAAAGGTATCCTCCCCTTTTTTCATATTCATTCGCACTCGCAAAAAATATACGCAATTTTTGGACAAATTAAAATATTTCTAATCAAAATAACTCGACCAAACAATGCGTAAAAACTCTGTTTACTCCATTAAAAAACAAAAAAATTGCCAATCGAACTCAATATTTATCGCATAGTTTCAACTTGCAATTATATTGGGCAACTATAAACAAAAACGAAATACTCTCCTAACTTCCGGTAATGTCAATTGTTATCGATTGGCAATATTAAACTGTTCTTACTTGAATTTGCGTTTACCGCCGTTTGCTTAATTATCGGACGACAGGTTTTTACGCTTTTAAATCAATAAATTGCAAGTATGAGCAGTATAAAAACGAAAACTGCACTGGACACGAATTGGTTAATTCTTTATTATCCGCAAAAAATACGACAATGTTGAATAACTAACTGATTGACGGTTTTGACTGTTCGCACTTAAATTTTTGTTTAGCGTTTGTTGCCGGTCTATTTTAAGTCTGGCTTTGACGTTTTACTTCAACAAAATTCAAGTACGGTCAGTTATAACAGATCAATGCGTTTTAACAGTTTCATGTCCGATAACGCCGCCGTGACGGATAATCACACCCCCGAATGACGGTAATAACCATCCTCTAATCATAATCATTCGACATATTATTATGCGTTTCTTTGGTATTTTCGTTACTTTTGTAATTCCGCGTAAAAAAAGATGTTTTTTTGCGTTAATATCAGTATATTTGTTACAAATTACCATTGGGCTGGTAATTTGTTTAGCGGCATTTTTTGCGCAATCTAATTTATTTGCGCAAAACGACGATATTGACAAGTTCAATGAATCCGGTGCAGTTATTCTAAAAAAGTCAATTGACGCAATTTCACGATTTATCCGCGTCGAATGTAATATGCGTATCTCAACATTTGTAGATGGCGTAGAGTTTCCGGCTAGCGGTAAGTATGAGGAGCAATCGGTAGCGGCTACGAAAGCGCCGGAATTGGAATCTGATAAATTCGGCGGCGTTGAAGCGGTTGACAATTCGCATAAAAATTTGTCATCTGAATTTCAGCGGACGATGTATCGTCAAGAGTTATATTTTACGATGGACTCGTTATCGGTTCAGACCGAGCCGAACAGGATAATTTTGGCGTGTTATCCGAACAGGAACGACAGCAAGAACGGCAATATTTGGCAATTCAGATCGATTAACGGCAATAAAACGTTGCATCAGATTAACATTGATGCGGTTGAGGCGGCGATCAAGCGTGCGCAGCGAAACGGCGGCGGTAATATTAGCGGCGGCGTTGGAAGTTTTGGGCGGGGCAATATTGGGGCGATGAATTTTGGGCAAGTTGGCATGTTGTGGAATGTTGGAGGTTTGGCGGGAGTTTTGGGGCAAGTTGATAGATTCTATGAATTTGCTGAGTTGCCGAAACGGGAAACTGTTGACAATAAAAAGGCGTATAAACTTGTGGGTTCGATGCGGCGGGCGTATTTTGATCTTTTGGTAAAAAATCATGGAGGGCTTGACAAAGGTAATCGTTATCCGTCAAATTTGCCGTGTGATATTGAGGTCTATATTGGCGTAAATGATTTTTTCCCGTATAAAATACGTTATCTTAACCGTAAAACAGAAAATGCGAAACCGGTAAATTTATTATTAGAAATAAATTATGAAAACATTGTCATCAATGGCGATCCGATTCCCGAACATCGTTTTGCAACTTTCCAAAACGAAGTACCTGCCGGAGTAAGCAAAATAGAATCAAACACCGAACAATACATAAAATCATTAGGACTAGAATAAAAGTCAATCATAACCGTTCACGGAAATTTAAGCGATAGATTTTAGGGAGTAGGGTGTAGGGTTTAGGGAGTAGTTTTTTAGAAAACTTGAGAACAGATTTTTTGTTACAAAAAATCGTCAGAAGGATCGCAGGTATTTCGCCTGGGTTCCTTCAGATTCGCAGGCGGAACGCCTGCATTTCAGGATCGCGGGCGTCTCGCCTGCAAGCGGTTGTACTCAACCGCTGGTGAGCGAGGTTTTGATCTCAAGCGCCTTTTTGTTTGCCTATCGGCAAAGTGCAGGCGAGACACCCGCGATCCGTTGGTCTCGCCTGCATTTCAGAATCGCAGGAATTTTGCCTGGGTTCCTTCAGATTCGCAGGCGGAACGCCTGCATTTCAGGATCGCGGGCGTCTCGCCTGCATGCGGTTGTACTCAACCGCTAATGAGCGAGGTTTTGATCTCAAGCGCCTTTTTGTTTGCCTATCGGCAAATTGCAGGCGAGACGCCCGCGATCCGTTGGTCTCGCCTGCATTTCAGAATCGCAGGAATTTTGCCTGGGTTCCTTCAGATTCGCAGGCGGAACGCCTGCATCCCAGGATCGCGGGCGTCTCGCCTGCATGCGGTTGTACTCAACCGCCGATGGGCGACGTTGACATTTTTTTGTTACAAAAAATATGTCAACTTAAATATAGTTGATCTCATATTTTATTTTTTATGGGAATTTTTTTGGTTTTGGTAAGTTTCTTCCGTCTGTCCATGCTTTTAGTTTTCCAAATTTGAAGGGTATAAAAGGAGCAATTCTGATTCCCATTCTTACAAAAAACATCATTGTTTTAAAGATGTATTTGTTACTCGCCGCAATAGAAAAAGATTTCCACATTATCGTTTCAATAAATTTTCGTCCATGCGTATTTTTTTCTATTGCCCGTCTTCTTTGACGTAGAATTAAATGATTTAGATCGATTTTAACCGGACAAATTGAACCGCACGCTCCACACAAGGAACACGCAAAAGGCAACTCCCACGCCGTCTCTATCCCCAACATCTCCGCCGTCAACACTATCCCAAGCGGTCCAGGATAAATCCAACCATACGCCCATCCGCCAACTTGTCTAAAAACCGGACAATTATTCATACAAAGCCCGCAACGCATACACTTCAATATCTCCCTAAATTCTACATCCGCCAACGCACGCGTCCGACCATTGTCCACAAGAACCAAATATAACTCCGCCCCCGCCGCCGGTCCATTCACAAAATGCGTGTAAGTCGTCAACTTTTGCCCCGTCCCCATCCGCCCCAACATATTCAAAAAAAGCGGCAAATCACCCAATCGCGGCAACAACTTCTCTATCCCCATCATCGCAATATGCACCTTAGGCGACGAAGTCGATAAACCAATATTGCCCTCGTTCTCACAAATACAAAGCGTCCCCGTCTCCACAATACCAAAATTTACGCCCGAAAAACCTACGTCCGCTTCAATAAATTTTGATCTCAATTGACGCCGCGCTATTTGCGTCAACTCCTCATGACCCGCCGAATTCGCCTCGCCAAGTTTAGTCGCAAATAATTCGCCTATCTCCGCCGCCGATAAATGTAACGCCGGCGTAACAATATGAGAAGGACGCGTCCCCGCAAGTTGAACGATAAACTCGCCAAGATCAGTTTCATACGAAGTTATTCCATGACGACCTAGAAAATGATTCAAGTCTATTTCCTCGCTTACCATCGACTTCCCTTTGACCGCCAGTTTTGCCCCGTGCCGGTTTATAATCGATAATATTTTCTCATTCGCCTCCGCCGCATCTTTGGCGCATATTACCTTCACGCCTTTGGACTCAAGACGCTCGACAAATTGCTCAAGTAAAATATCCAAATTCGATAAAACATAACGCTTGATTTCCGAAGCCCGACTACGCCACTCTACCCACTCGTCTATCTCCCAACATACCCGCAAATTATTCGCCGCCGAATGAAGCGACGTGCCAACAAGCGACCTGGGACCATCGCCTTTATAAAGCGTTTTCGTTTTATCCGTTAAAAATTTTGCGCCGGTCATTTTTTTTAATTAGAAAAATTTTTTGTAATTTGGTAATTTGAAATTTAAATACTATTCACACTTTGTAACTGTTCACGGTATTCTTTTATATTTTGTATTTTTTTATATTTTTGAATTTATTTTTAACTATTCAGTAGTATATTTTGTTTATTATTGGTTAATGACTTGTCTTCGTCCCGATAGGGACGGTACCATTAATAGTGATCGTTATAACCGCAGGTCTCTGACCTGCGGTTAAAAGTCAACATATAACTCTGCCCCGATAGGGACAGGACATTTTTCGTTACAATAAATCAATAAAGTCCTGCCCTTTCAGGGCAGCAAGTATGGGCGGATTTCTACCGCAGGTCGCAGACCTGCGGTTATGAAAGTACCGTCCCTATCGGGACGAAGATAAGTCAACAACAACAACAACAAAATATTAAATAATAAAAAAATACCGTGAACGGTTACCACACTTTGAAACCGTTCACAGAGGTCTGTTTAGTAAAATACATATTGACAATTTTTTTGAGGGACAAGTGAGACATGAGGGACAAGTGGGACAATTTTTGTAACAAAAAATCATCTGATGGATCGAAGACGTCTCGCCTGCATACGGTTGTACTCAACCGCCAACAAGCGAGTTTACATCACAACAGTTTTTTTGTTTGCCTTGCGGCAATTTGTAGCCGAGACGGTTGCGTTCTTTCTCAATTTTTTGTTACAAAAAATCTGTTCTCTAGTTTTCTAAAAAACTACACGCTATCCTCTACTCCTTACTTCCTATTCCCTAAAACTTATTGTTTAAATTTTGTGAACGGTTACAAAATTATTTTCTTTTTTTATCTTTCTTTTTTCTTCCGTCTTCAAATCTTCTTTCTTCGTTTGCTTTTGCAATAACTTCTCTTATCCATTTTGCGATGATGTTTTCTGTTTTTGGTTTTTCGTTTTCGGTTGTGTTATTTTTTCTTTTATTTTTTATTTTTCTTGATTTTGGTTCTGTAGTCGCTGCGTTATTTTTTTCGAGGGTCAAGTTATTATTTTTATTATTTTGTTCGTTATTTTTTGGTTTTGGTATAAATTTTCTTTCAAACAGAGCAAAGAAAGTTGAGGCGATAAAATAGATGCACAATCCGCTTGGCACTTTGAAAAATAGCACTCCCATAAATATCATCATGAATTTCATCATTCGGCGTTGCATTTTTGCTTGTTCGTCGTTTGGCGCCGGCGGCGGCATCATTATTTCTTGTTGAATTAGGAATAGCGCGATTGTGATTATTGGCAAAATATTAAAATACGGACCCAATGTAAAAATTCCTTGCCCTTCGTTAAATCCTGGATATCCTATCCACACCCAAAAATTACTCCAATCAATAAGCCTGTCCGGCGCCGACAGATCAACACACCAACGTATCGACCGCGAAATTAACGGCGTGCCGTAAAGTCCCGGATCTATCGACAACGCTTTATACAAACCGATGAAAATTGGAAGTTGTATCAACAACGGTAAACAACCCGCCATCGGATTATAATTGTGTTCTTTGAACAGGGCGTTTATTGCTTTTGATCGTTCTTGCATATCGTCTTTAAATTTTTCGTTTATTGCTTGTATTTGCGGTTGTAATTCAGCCATTTTCATTGCGCCTATAGCCATTTTTCTGCTCATTGGGAAGATTGCCAGTCTTACGCAAACCGTCAACAAAATTATCGCGACCGCATAACTAGCGCCGCACCAATTAAACATCTGCAACGCCCAAAGCAACGGCTTGGCAACAAACCAAAACCAACCATAAGATACAGTTTGACTCAATCCGTATTCGGCAAGCAATTTTGTATTTTTGGGTCCGAGAAAAATAAAATATTCATGTCCGAAGCTATCGCCTGCCGCCAGAGTTCTTGCCCGCCCCCACAACCGAAAAGACACGTCCGTCAACGTCTGCCAAGTATAAATCCGCTCGCCAACACGCACCGGCATCGAATATTCATGCCAAGATTCTTCGCCCGCAGGTTTGTTCGGTTTAATTGTGCATTGGAAATAAAGCGAATCGACGCCGATATATTCTATCGGTTCATTGCCCCACGCATCCGAAACCTTGTCCAAAGCAACCAAACCGTTCGGTACCATTTGACCGTTGTTTCCTTGAAATTTAACAACAATATCGCGTATTCCGAAACGGCTCCACGTCGGTCCTGTTTTTTGTGCGTACCATCCGCCTTCTAGCGGCAAGCCGGAAGGTCCGTCGAGTTGGTAAGCGATTTTGTGTTCTTTTGCGTCGTGGTTTTTGATTTCGATTTTTAGTTTTAAGTGATAACCGGCACCGTTAATATTTGACAACGCAGTTTTTTCGTCGTTTTTTGCAAGATAATAAGTCTTGAATATTTCAATATTATGCGTAGGAACAGTGATTGCAAAAACGACTTCGTTTACCGATTTATTCACAACGCGCCAAGCCTTGCGCCGCAATTTCAAGTTAAGTATTTCTTTATCTAACGTCGGGTCTCTTTCGCAGATTCCGGTGATAGCGGAGTTATTGGCGTTGATGCTTTGGGGCAGATCGAGTTTGTTTTCGTCAAGTTGCAATAGCGTAGTCAAAAAAGACAACTGATCGCTAACCGGCTCTGCGTCGCCGTCAAAAACAACGCCGCGCAAACCGCCTAGTTGACTGTAACCTTCATAACCGCGCGGCGCAGATTCAGGACGAATTACGTCCATCGGCGGCTGGTCAAGATAAATTTCTTGCTCAATAGTTTTACCGTTACGAACCACGTCTAAACTAATTTTATCTTTCGGATTAGACTGAAGAAGTGCGTTTCTTAAATCTTGAAATATTTTTATTTCGGTATTTTTGGCGGAGTTAGCGTTTTTGAAATTTATGATTCTATCGCCAACTTGCAAACCGAAAACTTGAGCCGGAGTCCCGTTGCCAAGCGCTTGAATTATTACGCCGCCGCCAAGTTTACGCGACTCCAAATCGGAAGCGTTTTGATCGACTACAATTTGACCTAAATAACCGGAGCGATCTTGTATGCCTTTGTAATGTTCTGAATTTAACTCTGCGCGAACAACGGCGGCGCCTTGATTGGTAAGTGTAATCAACATGTTGTATTCGCTTTTAGGATTCATTGACCCAAGCGTTATCCATTCCGGCGCAACAAGCGTCTCCGCAATTTTAGGCAAATTAACGGATCCGTCATTTATACCGTCGGCGGTTTTTTGTGCGGCTTCGTCGGGCGGCGCGTTTGGCGGATTATTTTGCGGTTTATTATTGGGATTATTTTGAATAATTGGCGCGTCAACGTTTACGTTTTGCTGGTTTTGTTTACGCGGCGGTAATATTATATTCATCGCCATCATACAAAGCGCAAACACCAAAAAAAACATAAACCAATCATTCTTTGGTTTTTGACGGTTAGGAAGTAGAGATTGCATCTGCATAGAATCTAAGATTGTATTTTATTGGTTAGGTGATAAGTGAAAAAAATAATTTTAAAAAATGATTTATACGAATCGCACTTAATTTTTTGCAATATAAAAGCGTAAAAAAAACTCCTACGCCTAACGACAACTCCAAAATCTTTAAGTGCGAATAAGTTAAAAATAAAGTTAATTTGTAAATTAAAAGTTAATTGTAATATAAAATGTAACCGTTCACATAAATTTAAGCGAGGATTTTAGTGGATAAAGTGTAGGCTGTAGCGGGACAATTTTCGTAACAATAAATATTTGTCCCGTTAGGGACAACATGTTGGTAGAAAAAAATGATACAAATTTTTAGCGTCCCGTTAAGGACGCAATGACGGTTAAGGTTGTATTTAAACTGTTCGCACTTGAGTTTTCGTTTACCTTCGCCTGCCTATCTTTCGGACGGCAGGCTTTGACGCTTTTAAATCGCTGAAATTCAAGTACGATCTGTATACATGTTGCCCCTAGCGGGACAGATGGGACAAATATTTATTGTAACAATAAATCTATCGCCTATACCCTATCCCATAAAACTCTATGCTTCTAATATCTCGTGAACGATTATAATAAAAGTTAATTGATCCGTAATAGTGAAATTTATCTCTAAAAATTCATCTTTTGAAAAACAATCAAACAAATAAATTTTTATAAACGCCCCATAATTTTATCCCAAAAAATCATTTGACTAAATATTCTCTAAATCCGTCAAACGATTCACAATCCAATGCCCTCTCAAACAACGAATCAAGCGCTACCAAATCAGAATACGAATTGACGCTAACCTGAATATCACGCGGAACACGCTTATTAAAACGCTTGCGAAGACAAGTAAGAATATGCTTTTTTTGTAACTCTTCGCGTTCTTCTTGGCGTCCTTTTTTGTAACCTTGTTTTGTTAGTGATTGTAGCATAGATGTTGCCATTTTTTTTACCTCCGCAAAATTATCTGACTAAGTATTCCCTGAAATCGTCAAACGACGCACAATCCAATGCCATCTCAAACAACGAATCAAGCGCTACCAAATCAGAATACGAATTGACGCTAACTTGAATATCACGCGGAACACGTTTATTAAAACGCTTGCTAAGACAAG